>NZ_CANRLT010000049.1 GCF_947631555.1 uncultured Mailhella sp.
AAGAGGATGCAGTACGGCAGTATTTGCAGGATGGCAAATCATATCGCCAGGTTACGGAAGAACTCGGCATAAAGGATGCCAAGACTCTTCGCTCTTGGGTTAGTAAAGCCAGAAAAGGGGAATCAACTGCTTAGAATCAATGCCGCAGGGGCTTTTTAGATGTCTACTTGACAGGGGGCAGACCAAATCGTCATGGCAAAAATTTATGGCTACATCCGTGTATCCAGCGTGGATCAGAACGAGAGCCGTCAGCGTATCGCTCTTGAACAGCAGGGCATACCGTCAGGGCACATTTTCATGGACAAAATGTCGGGTAAGGATTTTCAGCGCCCGCAGTATCAGACCATGCTCAAACGGCTCAGGACGGGAGACCAACTCTGCATCACCAGTATTGATCGGCTTGGCAGAAACTATGAGGAAATTTTGGAACAGTGGCGTGTTCTGACCAAGGAAAAGCGGTGTGGACATCCTCGTCCTCGATATGCCCTTGCTCGACACTAGGCGGGACAAAAACCTGCTCGGCACCTTCATTGCCGATCTTGTCCTGCAGGTGCTTTCCTTTGTGGCTCAGAATGAACGCGAGAATATCCGCAACAGACAAGCCCAAGGTATTGCAGCGGCCAAACAGCGTGGCGTATGCTTTGGCCGTGAGGTTAAACCCTTGCCGGACAACTTTCTGGAAAATTGTAACCTCTGGCTTGATGGCCGCCTCTCAGGTCTGGAAGCGGCTAGAAGATGCCGGATATCCCAAAGTACGTTTTACCGAAAGACAGGAAACTTGCAGAAAAATCATGCCCAATGTATTTTTTGTGAGGGAAAAAGAAATTGCGGCGCTATGTCCAGATTTGGCTTTCCCTGAGACCTTCGGGCTTTTACCGAAAACATGATGAACGCAGGACGAAGATTATGGATGAGCGATAGTTGACGGTCGATGACATTTGCACATATCTGAATGTGAGCAGCGAGACGATTTATAAGGTGATAGAGCAACGGGTCATGCCCGGTCATCGCATTGGCCGTCGCTGGATGTCTAAACAAGACGAACTGGACGATTAGATCCGTTCCGGCGGCGCGGCTGATAAATCTGATAAGCCGGACACCGAGTAGTAAGGGGTAACCATGGCCGAACCGATTCTCGACAAGATAAAGCGAGCTGTTCAAGCAGCCGAAGGACTGTATTACCGCCTAGTATTGCTGGTGGGAGAGACCGGTTCCGGCAAGACCGGCGTCCTTCGGGAAGTTGCCGAGGAGTTCGGTTCATCCATCGTCAATGTCAATCTGTTGCTTTCAGGAGAACTGCTGGAGCTGACGGCAAAGCAGCGGTCACTTCGGCTGGCGGGTATCCTCGAGCAAATCGTGGCGCGTGCTCAGTCACCGGTGGTGATGGATAATCTCGAGATCCTCTTCGACAAGAATCTCCGTCAGGATCCCTTGCGACTGCTGCAGGCCATTTCAAGAAATCGGGTCGTGCTGGCTTCATGGAACGGAAACATAAATTCCGGGAGGCTCTTGTACGCAGAAAGCGGCCATCCTGAGTACCACAGTTATGAATCGGTCGAGGCTCTGATTGTGGGCATGGATGGCACGACTGCAGGTGATTCGGCAAACAATAGAAAGGCAGAATAAACATGAAATACGGAGACCTTATCCAATTCGACCCGATAGAGTCCGTTGTTCAGCTGCGTGATGCGGACAAAGCGAGCGCCGCGCACACACTCGTGAACACCTATGTCATTTCTGAGGAAATGGCTGAACGGTTTATTCAGCTTGTCATTCCTCAGCTGCAGTTTGATCAGCCGGTTGACAACAAAGGCTTGCTGGTTGTCGGTAACTACGGCACTGGTAAGTCTCACTTGCTGTCGGTGATCTCCAGTCTTGCCGCAGACGCCTCCCTGCAGAAAGAGCTGAACCACGCCGGTGTCCGCCATGCGGCATCTCAGATTGCCGGTCGATTCAAGGTTATTCGTACTGAAATAGGAGCCACCACCATGTCCCTGCGCGACATCCTGGTGGCCGAACTGGAAGAGCATCTCGAAAAGCTCGGTGTGGACTATGTGTTCCCTGAATCCGGGACCATCACAAGTCATAAACGGGCTTTCGAAGACATGATGACTAAATTTGGCGAAGTCTTTCCCGATCACGGCCTGTTGCTGGTGGTTGACGAGCTGCTCGACTACCTGCGTACACGCAAGGATCAGGAACTGATCCTCGATCTCAACTTTCTGCGCGAGATAGGCGAGGTCTGTAAGGATCTGCGCTTCCGTTTTATGGCCGGCGTCCAGGAAGCCATCTTCGACAGTCCACGTTTTGCCTTCGTCGCTGACAGCATCCGCCGGGTGAAGGACCGTTTTGAGCAAATTCTCATTGCCCGCAGCGACGTGAAGTTCGTCGTAGCCGAGCGTCTGCTCAAAAAGACCACCGAACAGCAAGCCAAAATCCGCAACTATTTGATGCCGTTTGCCAAATACTACGGCGGGCTCAACGAGCGCATGGACGAGTTCGTTCGACTCTTTCCAGTGCATCCCGATTACATCGATACTTTTGAACGGGTCACCGTGGTGGAAAAGCGCGAGGTGCTCAAGACTTTGTCTATGAGCATGAAAGCTATTCTCGGTAAGGATGTGCCGCAGAACGAACCTGGCCTGATCGCCTTCGACAGCTACTGGAATACTCTTAAGCAGAATCCTTCTTTTCGTGCGATTCCTGAGATCCGGGCAGTCATTGATTGCAGCCAGGTGCTGGAATCCCGGATCGAAAACGCCATTACCCGTAAGCAATACAAGCCGATGGCGCTGCGGCTGATCCATGCGCTGTCCGTCCACCGCCTCACCACTGGCGACATCTATGCCCCCATGGGGGCGACCGCCGAAGAGCTGCGCGATCGACTCTGCCTGTTCGAACCGCTGATAGCCGAGCTGGGCAGCGATGAACCCGATAAGGATCTGCAGACACACGTGGAAACGGTTTTGCGGGAGATTCACAAAACGGTCAGTGGCCAGTTCATCTCCTTTAATGCCGACAACCGTCAGTTCTATCTCGACCTCAAAAAAACCGACGACTTCGACGCGTTGATCGACAAACGAGCCGAAAGCTTAGGGCAGGCTCAACTCGACCGCTTTTATTACGAAGCGCTCAAACGGGTCATGGAATGCCAGGACGCTACCTATGTCACTGGCTACAAGATCTGGCAGCACGAGCTGGTCTGGCAGGAGCACAATACGACGCGCACCGGCTATCTCTTTTTCGGCGCTCCCAACGAGCGTTCCACCGCTGTGCCACAGCGGGATTTTTACCTCTATTTCATCCAGCCCAACGATCCGCCGCGCTTTAAGGATGATAAGGCCAATGATGAGCTCTTCTTTCGCCTGAAAAACACCGATGAGGAATTTCAGACCGCACTGAAAAACTACGCTGCGGCGCTGGATCTTGCCGCTACCTCCTCGGGGCACGCCAAGGCTACCTATGAATCAAAAGCCAACGACTTCCTGAGAAAACTGGTTCAGTGGCTGCAGAAGCACATGAGCAATGCCTTTGAGGTTACCTATCAGGGGCGCACCAAGTCGATGACCGAATGGGCCAAGGGCAAATCCATCCGCGATCTGTCCGGCCTGTCGCCCTACGAGACCATTAACTTCCGCGACTTGATCAACACTATCGCCGGGATTTGCCTGGCTCCGAACTTCGAGAATCAGGCCCCGGGCTATCCATTCTTTTCGGTTCTGATCACTGGCAGCAATCGTGCCCAGGCCGCGCAGGACGCCCTGCGGGCCATCGCCGGGCAGCATCGTACCAAGCAGGCAACCGCAGTGCTGGATGCACTGGAGCTGCTGGACGGCGAAAGGCTCACCCCCTACAAGTCGAAGTACACCCAGTTCATCCTCAATGCCGTCAAGGCCAAGGGGAATGGTCAGGTGGTCAACCGCAGCGAGATCATTCAGGACAACCACGGACTGGAATACATGAACCAAGGTGGTTTACGCTTGGAACCCGAATGGGTGAGTGTGCTGGTGGCGGCGTTGGTCTACTCCGGCGACATCGTGCTTGCCATCCCTGGAAAAAAATTCGACGCCACAGGATTGCAGCAGCTGGCCGCTACCGGCATAGACGAGCTGATCCGTTTCAAACACCTGGAGCAGCCCAAGGAATGGAATCTTCCAGCACTCAAGGCACTGTTCGAGCTGCTCGGCATGGCACCGGGCATGGCCCAGCTTGTCGCCCAAGGTAAGGACGAGCCTGTGCAGGACCTCCAGCAGACGGTGGGCAAAATCGTCAAGCGTATCGTCATGACTCGGCAGACTCTGCGCGAAGGACTCGCCTTCTGGGGAATGGATCTGCTCACGGGCACAGATCTGTCCAGCCAGGTCGATGGACTGGACGAGGCCAAGGAGTTCTTTGAATCGCTGCAGGTTTACTCCTCTCCGGGCAAGTTAAAAAATTTCCGCTACAGCGCTCCCGAAGTGCTGGCCCATGAAAAGGCTGTGAAGATACTAGATGAGCTGGATACCCTGCGTGAGTTTATCATGGATTTCAGCCCGACAGTGTCATGGCTCTCCACCGCAGAAGCCGTGTTGCCCGCTGACCATGAATGGGTGAAGCGCATGAAAAACATCCGGCAGAAGGTGCTGGATGTTCTCAAGCAGACCAACCTGACAAATCTGTCCAGCCAGTCCCAAAGCATCGGGGGCAAATTGCAAGGGCTGAAGAAGGAGTATATTTCTATCTACATCGGCCTTCACACCAAGGCCCGGCTAGGCGTGAACGACGACAAACGCAAGGCTGGATTGCTCAGCGATCAGCGGCTGCAAACCTTGGTCAAGCTGGCCGGTATCGACCTGATGCCCCGGCTGCAGCTCACTGATTACCAGACCCGTCTGGCAGGACTGAAAAGCTGCTTCGCCCTGACCGATCAGGACCTCGATGCGTCGCCCATCTGTCCGCATTGCGGATTCCGGCCTTCTGTGGAAAACTGCCTGGCAGCAGGCGCACAGGTGATCGATCAGATGGATGCCCAACTCGACACTATGGTGAATGCCTGGACCTCCACCATCCTCAGCAATTTGGAAGACCCAATCACCCAAACCAACATGGATCTTTTGAAGGTCGATGACCGCGATCAGCTGGAAGACTTCATTAAATCCAGGGAACTGCCGGTGCCGCTGAACAGCAACGTTGTCCATGCGCTGAAGGAAGTGCTCTCCGGCCTCGTCAGGGTCACCGTCAAGACGCGGGAGCTGCAGCATGCCCTGGAGTCGTCCGACGGCCCAGCTACACCGACGGAGATGAAAAAACGCTTTGAGGCCTACGTCGATCAGCTCACCAAGGGCAAGGATCCGGCCAAGGTACGGATCGTCATAGAAGAGTGACTAAACGAAGACACCAGACGAAAGTCAAGGATGACGAAAATGAAAGAAGTCCGTCTGCTAGGCTCGCTGACTGAAGCTCCGCAGAAGCCCTCCGGCCCGGTGACTTGTCTCGGCATGACCTTTAAAGATGATGAGGCCCGCCGCGCCTATTTTACCGAGGAACTGCGCAAAAAGCTCCAGGACCCGGAATTCCGCAGCATCGAAGGCTTTCCCATCGGCAGCGATGAGGACATCTTGAATTTAAGTGATCCGCCGTACTATACCGCCTGTCCGAATCCGTGGATTGCCGACTTCATTGCTGAGTGGGAAGCTCAGAAGCCGAAGCAGCCAGAAGGTTATCACTACCACCGTGAACCTTTTGCGGCTGATGTCAGCGAGGGGAAGAACGATCCTATCTACAACGCACATTCCTACCATACCAAGGTGCCGCACAAGGCTATTATGCGCTATATTCTCCATTACACAGAGCCGGGGGATATCGTGTTTGATGGTTTTTGCGGAACAGGCATGACGGGTGTAGCTGCGCAAATGTGCGGTAGTAAAGAGGCTGTACAGTCATTAGGTTATCGTGTCTTGGGTGACAGTTCTATTTTTAATGATGAAGAAAATGCAATTTCAAAACTTGGAGAAAGAAAAGCTATTCTTACGGATTTGTCTCCTATTGCAACATTTATATCAAATAGTCTAAATAATATAATAAATAGTACAAAATTTAATAATGCTTATAAAAAATTATTAAAAAAAGTTTCGGATATTGAATCTGATATTTATATAGCCTATACTGATGATGGATCACGATGTGGTGTAATTAATTATGTTGTATGGAGTGATGTATATATATGTACAGAG
Source organism: uncultured Mailhella sp. (assembly GCF_947631555.1). GTDB lineage: Bacteria > Desulfobacterota > Desulfovibrionia > Desulfovibrionales > Desulfovibrionaceae > Mailhella. The sequence goes on from NZ_CANRLT010000049.1 coordinate 6,213, forward strand.
TGCTTTCATGAGTTTGTTTACTGGGATGTTGGTGTTGATTTTGATAAAGGAGAAGCTAAAAAATTTTTTACTTGTCCTCATTGCAACGCTGAACAGTCGACTAGATCATTGCAAAGGTCCTATGAGACAACAATAGATATACTGACTAATCTCCCTATTAAAATATTTAAGCAAAAGCCAGTGATGATTAGCTATATACCTTCTGGCAAGAAAAAACTCCAAAAAGTTTGGAGTGCCGGAGATGAAAAAAAATTGAGAGCGATAACTGTAGATGATGTTTTATCCAATTTTCCAATTGTCGAAATGCCAAAAGGCGATAGGTGGCACAGAGATGCTTTTGAAGATAAAGGGGTAACTCATCTCCATCATTTTTATACTAAACGAACGATTATTGCCCTAGCAAAGATTTTAAATGCAATAAAAAAAGGTGATTTTGACTATAAGGAAAGAATTTCTCTTCTTTTTCTATTCACTTCTTTTGCTGACAGAAATGCAACAAAGCGGAATAGATTCATAATTAATAAGTATAATCCGCAAGGTCGTGTGAATGGACCGATGACTAACTGTTTATATCTTCCTAATATATTTTGTGAAATGAATATTTTACGATTGATGAATGATAAACAGAAAGATATCCTCTCTGCACTTCAAAGTAGCAGTTTTAGAGAAAATAATCGCTCTATTATTAATACCGGATCATCATTAAATTTGATAAATATTCAAACATCATCTGTTGATTATATTTTTACTGATCCACCTTTTGGTCATAATATCCAATATTCAGAACTAAATTTTGGTTTGGAGAGTTTCCTTGGTGTAAAATCTAGCGGAGATTCTGATGCTGTTGTTAACGAGGTTGCTGGAAAATCTCTACTGGTGTACACCAACATGATGTCAAAGGCTTTCTCTGAATATTACAGAATTCTTAAGTCCGGGAAATGGATGACAGTAGAATTTCATAATTCAAAAGCATCTGTATGGAATGCAATCCAAGAGGCCATAGGTAGGGCAGGGTTTGTGATCGCTCATGTTGCAACACTAGATAAAAAACAGAAAACTATTCACCAAGATACGAATATTAGTGGAACAGTTAACCAAGATTTAATTATTTCTGCTTACAAGCCTAAGGGAGCACTTGAAGAGCGATTTAAATTGACTGCTGGAACAGAAGCTGGTGTTTGGGATTTCATTAGAAATCACCTTTCGCAACTACCGGTCTCTGTGGTCAAATCTGGAAAAATGGAAATCATTGCCGAGAGGTTAAACTATCTCTTGTTTGACAGAATGGTTGCCTTTCATGTCCAGAGAGGAGTCTCTGTGCCTCTGTCTGCAAGTGATTTTTACAAAGGACTATCTCAGCGATTTGCTGAAAGAGATGGGATGTATTTATTGCTTGAACAGACAGCTGAGTATGACAAAAAACGAATAAGTGTAAAAGCTGTTGAACAATTATCTCTGTTTGTTTCTGACGAAGCATCTGCAATTGAATGGCTCCGCCGAAATATCAAGGAAAAGCCGCAGACATTTCAAGAGATACATCCTCACTTTATTCAGGAGGCTCAAAGAGCTTGGAGTAAGATGGAAATACCTTTAGAGCTTTCCACTCTCCTCGAGCAAAACTTCTTGCGCTATGATGGCAAAGGACCAGTGCCCGAGCAGATACACGCCTACCTTGCCACCAACTGGAAAGAGCTGCGTAATCTGCCCAAGGATGATCCGACCCTGGTCGCCAAGGCTCGTGACCGTTGGTATGTACCCGATCCTCGCAAGGCGGGAGACTTGGAGAAGCTGCGTGAAAAAGCGTTGCTCAAGGAGTTCGAGGAATACAAAGAGGCCCAAAAGAAACTCAAGGTATTCCGTCTTGAAGCTGTCCGCGCCGGCTTCAAGAAAGCCTGGCAGGAACGCGACTACGCCGTTATCATTGCCGTGGCTGAAAAACTTCCTACTAATGTCATGGAAGAAGATCCCAAGTTGCTCATGTGGTACGACCAGGCAGTAACCAGGATGGGAGGCGAATAAGTATGCTTAAGGAATTACGAATACAGAATTTCAAAGGGTGGAAGGATACCGGCACTATTCGTCTGGCGCCCATTTCGCTATTTTTCGGTGCTAACAGTTCCGGTAAATCCAGCATCGGTCAGTTCCTGATCATGCTGAAACAGACCGTTGAATCACCGGATCGGAAAGCCGTGTTTTACCCAGGTGGAAAAAGCTCAGCTGTTCAGCTTGGTTCCTATCAAGAAATGGTTTTTCATCGTGATCCGAAAAACAAAATTGCCTTTGATTACAGATGGTCATTGATGGAAAGCTTGAAGTTTAAAGACCTCCTGTCAGACAAGACTTTTTCTGGAAATGAATTGGATTTTAGTGCCGAGATCGAATTAAGCGACGCAAGGAAGAATTTACTCCAGGTCGCAGAGTTCCAATATCGTCTTCTCGACAATAATATGCAGTCTCTTTCCATTAATTTTTCACGAAAATCCAATAAAAATGAATATACCGTATTAGCAGAGCAATACAAACTTGTTAGAAAGAAGATGCGTGTTTGGGCTCTAAAAGATGTTGTTCGATTTTATGGTTTCCCTGACGAGGTGGTCGCCTATTATCAAAATGCTGAGTTCGTTCAGTCTTTGAATTTTGCGCATGAAAAACTATTTAGCTCAATCTATTATCTGGGACCGCTTAGAACCAAGGCGGAAAGGCTTTATACTTGGAGTGGTATCGCTCCAGAAAGCGTTGGTTTTGCAGGCGAAAACACTATTGCAGCAATTCTGGCAGCACGAGACCGAAAAATTAGTCTAGGTTACAGGAGGCCGGCAAAGCAGTTTGAGGAAATTATTGCCCTCAAGTTTAAGGAAATGGGACTTATCGAAGAGTTTAGGGTCAGCCCCATATCCAAACAGAGGCAGGACTATGAGGTTAAGGTTCGCACCAAAGGATCAGGGGATTGGGTGGATCTTCCGGACGTCGGTTTTGGCATTTCGCAAGTTCTGCCGGTTCTTGTGCAGTGCTTTTATGCTCCTGCGGGTTCGATTATCCTTATGGAGCAACCGGAAATTCACCTGCACCCAAGTGCTCAGTCTGCGTTGGCCGATGTGATAATTGAAGTGATCAACTCCAGAGAAAATGGGAACGATAGAAACATTCAAGTAGTCATTGAAACCCATTCTGAGCATTTCCTGCGCCGGTTGCAGAGGCGAATTGCCGAAGATGCTATTTCACAAAAAGAAGTATCTGTTTATTTCGCTAATAATTCTAAGACACCTGCTACACTTGAACCTCTACAAATTGACGTGTTCGGCAATATTAAAAATTGGCCGGAAAATTTTTTTGGTGATGAGATGGGTGACATCGCTGAACATGCTAAAGCAGCCTTGAAAAAGCGAATGCAACAGAACACATGAAAGCGGGAGTTAGTCAAATGAGTTTTCCAGATAAATGTCTTGTGGACACAAATGTTCCAAAGATGGCGAATCGTGCAATTGCATCTGACGACATTCCTGAAGAATTGGTTTATTGTGTATTGTCCTGCGTTAAGGCAATAGAGCACGTTATTGAAAAACGTGGCTTAGTTATTGATGCCGGTGACGAAATTTTCAATGAATACCGGCAACAGCTTTCCATGAAAGGTCAGCCGGGACTCGGAGATTATTTCATGAAGTGGGTTCATGATCATCGCTGGAGCCTACCTGATTCCGAGAGGGTAACTATCTCCAAGGACGGCGACTCCTATAAACAATTTCCAGAGCATGAAGGATTGGTAAATTTCGATATATCGGATCGAAAATTTGTTGCCGTCGCAAATGCTCACCCTGAGAAACCACCGATTCTGCAATCCACAGATTGCAAATGGTGGGGCTGGAAAGATGCTTTGAAGGATGTCGGTATTACCGTTCATTTCCTCTGTCCTGAATATGTCAAAACCAAATATGAGGAGAAGATCGGGTCGTGAACGACAATTTTTTCAAGTTTCCTTCCACTCCACATCTGGCAGCGTTGCCTGATGTCGATATCCGAGATGATAAGGTGCTTTCGGAATCAGAACGTTTTGATTTCCTACGGCATAGTCTTGTTGTCGAAGAAAAGGTAGATGGCGCAAATCTGGGAATCTCTTTTGATTTGGAAGGAAGTATTCGAGTACAGAACCGAGGTGCATATCTGTACTTGCCTGGATCAGGACAGTGGAAAAAACTTGGCGACTGGCTGGCCCCCCGGATCGATATGCTGTTTGAGATTCTTTCCGCCCAGTTCATACTTTTCGGAGAATGGTGCTATGCCCAGCACTCGATTTCTTATGATCGTTTGCCTGACTGGTTCCTTGGTTTCGATATTTACGATAAACGGTTTGCCAGGTTTCTTTCTTCGGAACGTCGGGATGCTATTTTAAGGGAAATGTGTATTTCCCAAGTTCCTATTCTCGCACGCGGGCGCTTCACTTATCCAGAAATTCAAAAACTCCTATCTGTCTCAAAATTTAGCGATCAGCCTGCGGAAGGAATCTATCTCCGAGTTGATCAAGGAGATTGGCTGGCCCAACGGGCTAAATTGGTTCGACCAGCGTTTATCCAAGCTGTGGAGAAGCACTGGACGCGCTCCGCCATCAGGCCGAATCGGTTGAACTCGGAGTTGCAAGGATGAAGTCTCACCTCAGCAGTCAGAGTTGGCAATACAGCACAATTCATAACAATGCCTGCAAGGTCATTGAAGAAAAGTCCTTGTGGGGGCAGACGGTGTGTCGCATCTGGTTGCCGAATCAGAACGCAGTTGTGCTCGTGCCCCGTTCAGCTTTGCGGTCGCTGAGTGCCGACTTGCGGCCGGAGATCGAGATCGGACACATTGCCTATGTGTCATCCGCTGCCAAGGTGGCCGAAGTGCTGGAAGGGGCCAGCGGCACAGCCGATGGCCATGTGCTTCTGGCTCCCATGGAATCCAACGTTATTCCTCTGCCGCATCAGCTCCATGCCTTGTCCCGTGCCATCTCCGGCGACCGCGTACGTTACCTGCTGGCCGACGAGGTGGGCCTTGGTAAGACCATCGAGGCCGGACTGATCATGCGCGAGCTCAAGCTGCGCGGACTGGTTCGGCGAATCTTGATCGTTGCTCCTAAAGGCATTGCCCCCCAGTGGGTGACGGAAATGCAGACGCGCTTCAACGAACAGTTCCAGCTTGTGCTGGGCGACGACATCAGTACGCTGCAGCGCCTGACTTCTGGGGCGAATCCGCGTAACTCAGCATGGTCAATGTTCGATCAGGTCATTGTCTCTCTGGATTCGGTCAAGCCCATGGGCAAGCGGCGCGGTTGGACCGCCGAGCGCGTTGCTGACTACAACCGCAGTCGGTTCGAGGATCTGATTACCGCCGGCTGGGACTTGGTGGTGGTGGATGAAGCACACCGACTGGGTGGTAGCAGTGATCAGGTCGCCCGTTACAAACTCGGCAAGGGGCTGGCGGAGGCTGCGCCTTATGTGCTGCTCCTTTCGGCTACTCCCCATCAGGGCAAGACCGATGCCTTTCATCGTCTGATGAACCTGCTTGATGCAGAGACCTTTCCAGACATGGACAGCGTCTCCCGAGAGCGGGTGGCTCCGTATATCATCCGCACCGAAAAACGCAAAGCCATTGATGCCGATGGCAAGCCGCTCTTTAAACCTCGGCGAACGCAGATGGTTCCGGTGGCTTGGGAAAAGCGTCATCACCTGCAGCAGCTCCTCTATGAAGCTGTGACCGACTATGTACGCGAGGGCTACAATCAGGCCCTGCGTGAGAAGAAGCATCACATTGGCTTTTTGATGATCCTGATGCAGCGCCTGGTTGTCTCCAGCACACGGGCGATCCGTACCACTTTGGAGCGTCGGCTTACAGTCCTCAGGGAGGGCAAACAGCAGGCCAATATGCGCCTGACGGAGCTGGAAAACAGCGCGGATGGCTCGGAAAACTTCGACGAAATAGCCGAACTGTACGACATGGATGGTCAGGAACTGCTTGACGATCTGCTGAAATCTCAGATCTCGGCTCTCCAGAATGAAGGCAGCCATGTGAAGACCCTGCTTGATGCAGCGCTTCAATGCGAACAGGCCGGACCGGACGCCAAGGCCGAGGCGTTGCTCGAATGGATCTACGAATTGCAGGCCGAGGAAAACGAGCCGGATCTGAAAGTGTTGATCTTCACCGAGTTCGTGCCGACACAGCAGATGCTGAAAGAGTTTCTGGACGCCCGGGGAATCCCGGTCGTCACCTTGAGCGGAGCCATGAATATGGAGGAACGTAAACAGGCCCAGGACTCCTTCCGCACATCGCACCGTGTGCTGGTCTCCACCGATGCGGGGGGTGAAGGTCTGAACTTGCAGTTCGCCCATGTCATCATCAACTACGACATCCCCTGGAATCCGATGCGGCTGGAACAGCGAATCGGTCGAGTGGATCGTATTGGCCAGATCAGGACGGTGCGGGCAATCAACTTCGTATTTGAAGATTCGATTGAGTTCCGCGTCCGTGAAGTGCTGGAGCAGAAGCTCTCGGTAATCTTCGATGAATTCGGCATCGACAAGACCGGTGATGTGCTTGATTCCGCCCTGGCCGGTGAGATATTCGAGGGTATGTTCACCTCAGCCATTATTAATCCTGACGACATTGAAAGCTCCGTGGAGTACACGATGGCCCGGCTTCGCAATGAGATTCATCTGGCGCATGAGGCCTCCGCCCTCTACGGCATTTCAGAAAAGCAGGATATACATGCGGCTGAGCACCTGCGCTCCCATCCGCTGCCTTATTGGATGGAACGGATGACCGTGGGCTATCTCAAGTCTCACGGCGGCGTAGCCATCCGGAAGCGCTCCTGGTGGGATCTGACTTGGCCTGACGGCCAGGAAATTCGCAAGGCCGTGTTCAATACCCGGGAAGCGGCGCGTCTGAGCGACGCAACTCTGCTCACTCTTGAAAACAGTCGTGTCCGTGGACTGGCTCTGAATCTGCCGCAGATCGTGGCTGGTCAGCCTTTGCCCTGTGTGAGACTGAATGGATTGCCGGCCAGTATCTCCGGTTTTTGGGGACTTTTTGAAGTCCGCCTTCAATCTATGATGCTCCAGAAAATACGGCTCCTGCGCATTCCCATGAGGCGTAGGGGGTATATGAGTGTATTCCTGAGCGAGGAAGGCAAACTGTTTCTTCCCACGGCTCGGCATATCTGGGATGCGCTGCTGACCGCGGAAGTTCAGATGTGTGGCGCACTCAGCCAGGACGAGTCCATCATTGCCCATGAGCGCTTGCAGGAATGGGCCGAACAGGCTGTGCAGGAGAAGTTCTGCACATTACAACAGGTACATCTTGCCTCTGTGGATCGCGAGGAGAAACGTGGCCTCATTTCCTTTGCCTCGCGCCGTAAGGCCATTGAGCGGGTTGGATTAGCGGAGGTACGGCTATTCAGGGCGTCCCGTTGCGATGCGGATGAATCCGAGTGGTGGCACGAACTGCAGGCAGCAAGACAGATCGTGCCGGAAATCCGGCCGCTGCTGATGCTGCGGATTATCAGGGGAGACGCGCAATGAAGAGTTGGCGAGATGCCATTCTGAACGATTTTGTACCGAACGTCAGTAAGCTGACGCTGGTCGCGGATCCGGATTGTCTGCTGACTGAGGAAAAACTGGCGCTGGAGCTTCGCGGACGGGGCTTCGATCTCATCGAGTTCAGAGACTCCATCGAATTCAGATACGCCTATGAGTCCAGGTACCGTTCAATCGGGGAGCGGGGCGAACATACCGATCTGGTAGTAGTTCTTCGCTTGCAGGATGTGGAACTGGAGGCACTGCCCTACGATCTGCTTCAGGCAGGCCGAAAACTGTCATTCAATCTGGGGGAGCTTTTTCCTAATCTGAGCTACCCTGTTATCGAGAAGCTCGACCGGAGCCTGTTGGACACGCTCTTTGATGCCCAGTGCAAGTCTCAGCCGGATCGCATGGGTGACAACGCCACCAAGGATTTCATTCTCCGTCATGTATTCGGCATTGCACCGGAACTGATCGACAATGAAGCAGCGCTGCTCCACACCTTGCTTCACCTGCATTACTGCAAGCTTCAAATCCCGATGATGCTGGCTGAACGGCTCATCCAAGTTCTCGAAAGCCATGATAGGTTCAAAAATTGGCCGCTTTCTGAGATCATTCCGGACGATGAGGCATTCTTTGCCTTTTTGCAGGAACGCTGGCCGCTTTTTCTTTCCAGGCTCGGTAGCGTCAACTATGTACGGGAAAATTCGCTGGATGGTCTCAGGTATCGCGGTCCGTCTTGTCTGCCGTTCGACCATCAGGACATCAAAGTCTACATCGACAATTTGTTTCTGGAGGGAAAACTCACCCCTGTCGAGGCCAAAGGTATTGACGTGGATGCCGGGTCCTGGATTCGCAGCGGCATCGTTACATCCGACGCGGACGATGACGCGCTTCGGATTTCCCGTATGTTTGATCTTGTTGAAAAGAATCTGCCCGCTGCGGAAGCACGATATTCGGACTGGCTCGTCTTTGCATTGAAATGGGCCGAACTTTCTTCTCTCGTTTACTGCGGCGACAGCACTGAGTACCAGACCAGGCTCAGAGAAGTCGGCGATGTACTGAACATAACTTTTGTGAGTTGGCTGGCGGATCAATACGCCAGTTTGATCAATCTGCCGCCGACCAATCCAGCCATGCTGCATCATGTGCCGCGCCGCTTGGCAAGGGATATTGAGGACTCAGGCAGCAACCGTGCCGCGCTAATCGTGGTCGATGGCTTGGCTTTGGATCAGTGGGTGACTATTCGTCAGGTTCTGCAAAAGCAGGATGCTGAACTCGTCATGCGCGAATCCTCGGCCTTTGCCTGGATTCCGACACTGACCTCAGTATCGCGGCAGACGCTCTTCTCAGGCAAGCCGCCATTCTATTTCCCGTCATCCATCAACTCGACCAACAGTGAAGAGAAACTCTGGAAACAGTTCTGGGAAGGTCATGGGCTATCCCGGCTCGATGTAGCCTATCAGCGTGGCCTCGGCAACGGTGATGCTGTAGGCGTTCTCGACTCGGCAATCTACCCAGGGAAGACCAAAGTGGTAGGGCTGGTCGTGGACAAGGTCGACAAAATCATGCACGGCATGCAACTCGGCGCTGCCGGGATGCATAATCAGATCAAGCAGTGGTGTCATAGAGGATTTCTTTCCGACATGGTCGGCAAACTATTAGATTACGGTTATGCTGTCTGGCTGACGTCCGATCACGGCAACATTCAATGTGAAGGGAAAGGGCGTCCATTTGAAGGTGTGCTTGCTGAAACTCGCGGCGAGCGGGTTCGTATCTATCCCACGCCGGAACTTCGCGTTCAGGTGGCTGAGGCCTTTCCGTTTGCCCACCAGTGGCAGCCTGTTGGGCTGCCTGCGAACTATTTCCCGCTGGTGGCCGGTGGGCACGATGCCTTCGTGACCCCAGGAGATACCATCGTAGGTCATGGCGGTGTATCTATTGAAGAAGTCATCGTGCCCCTTGTGAAGTTTGAAAGGAGAACACGGTGATGGGTAAACGGCATGAAGCCATTGGTATCAAGCAGGCAATCCGCTTTGAGTGGATGCAGAAGACAGTCAATCTGCTGCTGGCGGGACTTGACGCCAAAACCATCCGCCAAGAGCTCCATGAATTTCTTGCGGACAAAAAAGGCAATGGATTAAAGGGTGAACGAAGCGATCAGACCCGAACCTTCGTGGTCAACAACCTGATGAAAATCTGGGTATCCCCTGATCCTGAGTTGATCTCGTTCCGTGATGCCTCGCTGGCTTTTCTGCGAGAAACCCCGTACATGGCTCTGGCGGTTCACTGGGGGATGGTTTCGGCGGTCTACCCTTTCTGGTTCAACGTGGCCAGCCAGATCGGCCGTTTGCTGACCTTACAGGATCAGCTGACCCAGACCCAGATCATCAAGCGCCTGAAGGAACAGTATGGCGACCGGCAAACCGTCAGCCGCTATGCTCAGTTCGTCATCCGTTCCTTTGTCGCTTGGAAAGTCCTGAGGGATTCCCAGAGCATGGGCTGCTATGAGAAAGCCGCTCCGGTGAGCATTGCTGAACCAAATCTGGCCATTTTGATGTTCGAATCTGCCCTCCTGGCTACTCCAGAGGCTAAAGCTGCATTGGGACTGCTCCTGAACAACCCGGCATTCTTCCCATTCCAGCTCCCCGTGATGACCGGGGCTTTTGTGTCTCAACGCAGTGACCGAATCGAGGTGGTTCGCTATGGACTAGACGATGACTTGTTGAAATTGAAGGGCAAGTAAATCATGGATGGGACGTGACTGCCTTGGATTTTTGGACTAAAAATATACGATTCTTGTTTTTCATGTCCTCAAGCGAAATCCGCTGTCAGCTTTATAGAAGGTGCTATTGGCATGAAAGACGCTGTCGGGGACGAAGCCGTGCGCGTATTTGCCGCACAATTTTACTCTGCCATTGGTTTTGGTAAGGCCGTGGCTTGTTGCCTTTAAACAAGCAAAAGCAGCTCTTTTACTTGAAGATATTAGCGAAGAAGAAATTCCAGAGGTATTTCTACAAGATGGCATTGAGGCGGAAAATTTTATTCTTGTCGAACCCGGATAATTGTTAGGAAATGGTTAGGAATGGGCTAAGACACTCCCTTACGTGAGCTATTTGTTGCCTCAGTGAGAAGAGCATAGCCCAGAATACCCCTCCGGTATGTTCCTGTGAGGGCGCACGAGAAATGAGAATCTTCCGCATGAGAAATGAGAACGTGCCAGCGCATTTTTTCTGCTTTGGCACGTTTTTTGAGTTAAGATTTTAAGTGCGCTCTGTGCAAGGTTTTTGTCCGTTATTCCTTGCCACGCTTACCGCTGTTCTTGATCAGGATGAGGCTGTTCAAAGTGCTTTCCGCACTCTTCCAGCCCTTGCAATGCTTCATGTAGCCCACAAAGCTGGCCACGCAGCAGCGCACGGTATCCAGATCGACACGCCCGCCGCGTAGCATCTTGACAAGCCCGCAAAAAACCTCTTTCGTGCCCGGCGCACGTTGCGCTTGCGCGGCAGCTTGTGGCTTGCCCAGTGCCGGTATCCAGCGAAGTCCACGCCATGAGACGCCGGAAATACCCGCGTTTTGTTGTTCAGGTTCAAGCGGAGTTCATAGGCCAAAAAGTCCCGGATTTCCGCCAGCAGCCGCCACAGCTCGGCCTTGTCGCGGTGCAGCAGCATGAAGTCATCCATATAGCGCACATAATAACGCACGCCCAGGGTATCCTTGATGAAATGGTCAAGCTGATCCAGGTAGACGTTGGCAAGCAGCTGGCTGGTCAGCTCGCCCAGCGGCAGGCCGCGAGGCGCAGTAGGATGTCGTGGTCTATGGAATAAAAATATTTGGTCACATCGGCCTTGAGGACGTACACGGAGTCCCACCGATCCTCCGCCGAACGGAGCATGGAAGAAAGATACTCGCTGGCGGCGTGTGTCCCCTTGCTCGCACGACAAGCAAAACTCTGCGCAATGAACCTTCGCTCGAAATACGGACCGATGACCTGCACCAGGGCGTGATGCAGCACGCAGTCCGCAAAGCAGGGAGCATGGATCACGCGCCTTTTCGGCTCAAAGACCTCAAATTCCCGGTACGGCCCCGGTCTCCATTCCCCTGCCAGCAGAAGCCGCCGGATACGCAGCAGGTTTTCTTCCAGCCGAGCGTTGAAGCGCATGACTTCACTGTGGTATCTCTTGCTGCGGGAGGCTTCCCGCGCTGCCATAAGCAGGTTTTCCCATTCCAGGACGCGGGGCCAGAGATTCAGGGCAGTTTTCGGCACGGTTTCCACCTTTCGGGTGCTCCCGTGCCGCGTTTGCCTGAGCTACCGGCCGCGCGGGAGCGCAGCACTTCGCGCCGAACTGGACGCGGCCTTCTTCCACATCTACCTGCCCGCCCGCAGGGACGGAAGCTGGAAGCCCTGCGCCGCCCTCACCGCCGACTTCCCCACGCCGCGCCATGCCGTGGACTACATCATGGACACCTTCCCCATCGTGAGGAGGAAGGACGAGGCGGCGTATGGCAGCTATCGCACTAAGGAACGCATCCTGGCCGCCTATGACGCCATGCTGAACCACCTGCCCTGAGAAGTCCGACCTCATCCCAGCATATTCTGCCAGTGTTACCTCGGCCAGAGTATCTGCAAAGGGTTTGTACCGTTTTCGCTCCAGTTCCGGAAATGCCACTGGTATGCTCGTTTCCCCTAAGAGATAGAACTTTCTTGAGGTACCACAAACTACCTGAAAAGGGAATTGAAAAAGGAGGGGGAGACACTGACTTTTATAATGACAAATGTTTGAAATTATGCTATCCTTCAAAAAAACGGAGGGTACCGAGATGCATTGCCGTAAATGTGGTTCTGAGGCATTTGTTAAAAATGGGTTTGTCGCTGGAGTTCAACGTTATAAATGTAAGGAATGTGGATT
>NZ_CANRLT010000050.1 GCF_947631555.1 uncultured Mailhella sp.
CGAACCTTCAACCCGTCAATTCTTCCCGCTGATTATGCCTTTCCTAATATTTCAACCTCTAATTATAACAGAGCCTTCGAAAATAATTTTGGCGTTGCACAGCGTCCTGGAACACTGCTGTCTGTTTGCCTTCCACCTTTTACGCCGCAGGTGGTCAATGAAATTGCCATGGCAAAGGCAATACCGACGTACAAGTGATGTGAAGGTACTGGATGCCTTTCGGGAGCTGGAGGACGCCAAGGACGATGTGCTTCCTATCTCTCTTTTTTTGTTGAACGATGTGACGGAAGCCGCGTATGGGAGACATTAACTTTTACAATGACAAAGGTTTGAGATTATGCTATCCTTCAAAAAAAACGGAGGGTACCGGGATGCATTGCCGTAAATGCGGTTCTGAGGCATTTGTTAAAAATGGGTCTGTCGCTGGAGTTCAACGTTATAAATGTAAGGAATGTGGATTCCAGTTTACGCGGGAAACTCCTCATGGAAAACCAATGAAGGATAAAATCCTTGCCCTTGTTCTTTATCTTTCCGGGCTATCCATGACTATGATCGGAAAAATTATCGGCGTGAGCACTCAAAGCGTTATGAGATGGATAAAGATGTTTTATGACAAATTTGCCGAAAATGAATCCCAGGCAAATATTGAAGAAATAGAAGTTGATGAAATGGTTTCCTATATCAATAAAAAAAAGATCACATCCGGATCTGGAAAGCTATTGATCATAACACTCGAAAACTTATCGGCTGGCAATGTGGTGATCGTAGTTCCAAAACCTTAACTGAATTTTTTGGCAGACTTAATGTATGGCGAGCTGAAAGAGTATATTCCGATTTTATGTGTGCTATGCCGATGTGGTGGGAAGTCAACGCTTACGGCAGGGAAAACAACATACCTTCAAAAGAGAACAACACAATGCCTTGCAGCGTCACTGGCTTGGGCGATTCAGACGTAGAACCCAAATCGTCACGCGTTCCCCGGATATGTTGAATAACTCTCTGGCGTTGTTTCAGCGATTTCGCGTTGATGGCAAGATCGCAGAACTTTTATCATTATTAAGGTGATGTTTCGCGGAAGGAAGTCCTGGGTGTTTCGTTGCCTGGAGCGCAGTCTGCGAGGCATGGGGCAAGGTGCGTCCGGGCCTTCATCTTACTTCCTTTATGGTTTGAGACCTCGGCCTTCAGGCCGATAGAGCCCCACCCGCCCTGAAGGGCTTTGCTACATTATTGCCGGGCTGGCGGCAAGACGGGGAAAGGGGAAGAATGAGAGAAAGGTAAGGGACAAGGGAAGACACCTAGAGTTCCCCATTCCGCAGAGAGAGTGCGCCCCAGAACGCCTGTCCCAGGGAGATGGAGCCGTCTCCGGCCGTGAAGGAACTTGGAAGCAGAGGCTGAAGCCCGAGAGCGCGCAGCTCCCTGGGGAGTTCGCCCCGCAGCGCGGCGTTGTTGAGGACGCCCCCGGCAAGGGCTACCCGTGTAATGCCTGTGCTGTCGGCGGCCATGCGTGCCCAGCGGGCCAGCCCCAGGCTCAGTCCTCTGTGGAAGCGCCGCGACAGCACGGCGGGCTGAAACCTGTCGGCGGCAGCTTCACGGAACAGTGCGAGGGCATCGGCCTCCAGCAGCCCGCCCCGTTCGATGACGGGGAGCTGGTAGGCGCCCGAAGCGTTCCAGTCCTGAAGCGCTTCCAGGCGGATGGCGGCCTGCCCTTCGAAGCTGATGTCGAAGCAGGCCCCGCACAGGGCGGACACGGCGTCGAAGAGGCGGCCGCAGCTTGAGGTGGGGACGCAGCGCACACGCCGTTTCAGCATTTCGTCGAGCATGGGCAGAAGCGCAGCCCGCTCTCCTGACCACGGACGTTCAACCTCGGGCAGTCCCGCGGCCAGCCACAGTGATTCCGCGGTGCGCCAGGGCGAACGTATGGCGGCATCGCCGCCGGGTAGGTCGAAGGGAGAGAAGCGCCCCAGACGTTTCCAGTGTCCCGGCTCCACGAGCAGAAGTTCGCCGCCCCAGATCGTGCCGTCCTCACCCAGACCGGAGCCATCGAGCGCCAGACCGAGCACGGGTTCACTCAAGCCGTGTTCGGCCATGACCGCACAGATGTGGGCGGCGTGATGCTGAAGGCACAGTACCGGAATCCCCCGCGCTTTGGCGAAGGCTTCGGCCAGACGGCTGGACGCATAGTCGGGGTGCAGGTCGCGGACGGCGAGGCGGGGGTGGACTTCCAGAAGCCGCAGCAGATGTTTCAGCGTTTCCTGGAAAAAGTCGAGGCAGCCGGGCCGGGAGAGGTCGCCGATGTGCTGGCTGAGGAAAAGCTCGCTGCCCCGGCTGAGGGCGAAGCTGTGCTTCAGTTCGGCTCCGGCAGCGAAAACACTGTCCTGCGGGGGCAGTCCGTTCAGGCAGGACGGGGTGAGGGGTGAGGGAACAAAGCCTCTGGCGCGGCGCACCATGAGGGCCGGGGTTTCCGTGCCCGAAGGAAGGGGACGAGCCGGAAAAACAACGGAATCGTCCACACGCACAAGGATGTCGCGGTCGTGGCAGAGGAAGAGATCGGCGATGCCCGTGAGACGTTCTCCGGCCTCACGGTTCCCCAGGCACAGGGGGGCGCCGGGGGGATTGCCGGACGTCATGACCAGTGCGGACAGGGCGTCGCCGGGCTGGCCTTTAACCCATTCCGGATGAAAGAGCAGATGGTGCAGCGGCGTGGAAGGCAGCATGAGACCGATGTCCCTGCTGTCCGGCGCGAGGAGCGGCGGCAGGGCGCTGTCCCTGCGGCGCGGGCAGATGACGATGGGCCGCTGTGGAGAAGTCAGCCGTGCGCGGGCGTCCTCGCTGAGTACGGCGAAGCGGGCCGCGGTTTCAAGGTTGGGAACCATGACGGCCAAGGCCTTGTGCGGGCGGCGTTTGCGGCGGCGCAATTCGGCGACGGCCCCGGCGTTGAGCGCGTCGCAGACCAGATGGAAGCCGCCCAGACCGCGCACGGCGGCGATGCGTCCCAGCTTCAGCGCCTGGAGCAGAAGCGGCACGGACGCTTTTCCGAGGACGGCGTCCTGCGGCAGAGCGTAACGCTTCCGGCGCTCTTCATAGAGCCGGGCTTCTTCCGCGTTTTCCGGCCGCTGCCAGGGGTGAGGCGGCAGGGGCCCTTCCAGCCAGAGCATGGGTCCGCACACGGGGCAGGCATCAGGCTGAGCGTGGAAGCGCCGGTTTGCTGGGGCGTGGTATTCTTCGGCGCAGTCGGGGCAGAAGGGAAAACAGGCCATGCTGGTGACGGGCCTGTCGTAGGGGATGGAACGGGTGATGGTGTAGCGCGGGCCGCAGTTGGTGCAGTTGGTGAAGGCGTAGCCGAAGCGTCGGTTTTCAGAGTCCGCCATGTCCTTCAGGCAGTCCTCGCAGGGAGCCATGTCCGGGCTGACAAGGACGGAATGGCCGCGATGTCCGCCCTGCGCCGAAGATTGGATGACAAATCCCGCTTCTTCCTGCAGCGGCGCACGTTCCACGCGCAGAGAGGCGATACGGGCAAGGGCCGGAAGGCGTTCAGGAAAGGAGCGGAAGCGGGCGAGCGCCTCCGTTTCGCCCTGCACCTCGATGCGTACGCCATCGGGAGTGTTGCCCACGCAGCCCGTGAGTTTCAGCGCCGCGGCCTCGCGGAAGATGAAGGGGCGGAAGCCCACTCCCTGTACCTGCCCGGTGACGGTATAAATGTGTCTTTCCTTCATGTGGCCTCTTTGGGAAGTATAGCGCCCCTTGCGATCCAGGGAAAGAGCCGCACGGCCGCTTTTTTTCTTGAGTTCTCGTGGGAGATGGCATAGCCTTAGCACTTCGTGCCGCCGTGGAGAGGCCCTCCTGGAGGGAACGGCGGCCCGCCGGCAAAGATTGAGGAGAGGCCCGCGGCTCCGCAAGGAGCGACCGTGCGGCAGGTGAAGCACACCGTTTGGTGCGCTCGTCTTTTCCGCTCCCGGACTTTTCAAGGAACAGGATCATGCTTGACTCTACGTTGCGAGAGCGCACTCTCGGACAAATACTCGACGATACGGTTCGCCGTTTTCCCGATGGGGAGGCTCTCGTTCAGATAGGACACAACACCCGCCAGACCTGGAGTGAATTTGCCGCCGGCGTGGACGTCCTGGCCAAAGGGCTCATGGCTCTTGGCATCGAGCCAGGCGAAAAGGTAGCGCTTTGGGCAACCAACGTGCCCAACTGGGTGGCGCTCATGTTTGCCACGGCCCGCATTGGGGCCACACTTTTGGCCGTGAATACCAATTACCGCGACAGCGAACTCGACTACCTGCTCCGTCAGTCTGAGTGCGAGACCTTTGTCTGCATCGACGGTTTTCTCGATTACGACTACATGGCCGCGCTTTACCGCGTGGTGCCCGAACTTCAGGAACAGGCTCCAGGTGAACTGAAAAGCGAACGTTTCCCGCATCTGCGCCGGGTGCTGAACCTGGGGGAAACTCCCCATCCCGGCATTCTGCCGCTGCCTGAGGTGCTGAACCGCGCCGCTGCGGTCTCCGATGCGGCTTATGAAGCGCGCAAGGCAGGTGTCTCGGCTCACGACGTGGTGAATATGCAGTACACGTCCGGCACGACGGGCTTTCCCAAGGGGGTTCTGCTCACGCACGCCGGGATCGGTTGCAACGGCTATTCCATCGGCAGACGCGAGGAGCTTACCGAGCGCGACCGCGTGGTCATCCCTCTGCCGCTCTTCCATTGCCTGGGCTGCGTGGTGGGCGTACTGGCCTGCGTCGCCCACGGTGCGACCATGATCATCCTCGAAACCTTTTCTCCGGAACGGCTCATGGCCGCCATTCAGGAAGAAAAGGGCACCATCATGTACGGCGTACCCTCGACCTATGTGTCCATGCTGGGGCATCGTCGTTTCCCGCAGTATGACTTTTCCAGCCTGCGGGCGGTACTCATGTCCGGCTCGGTGTGCCCCGAACCGCTTATCCGCGAGGTCATGGCCGCGTTGCATGTGGACGCCGTGGTCATCCCCTACGGCCTGACGGAATGTTCACCGGTGATCACCATGACCGGCATCAGCGAGAGCGACGAACACCGCTGCCGGAGCGTGGGGCGTCCTCTGGAAGGCATTGAGCTGGAGCTGCGCGAACCTTTTACGGGGCGCGTTGTGCCGGTGGGCCGGCAGGGTGAGATCTGCTGCCGGGGCTACAGCGTCATGCGGGGCTATTTCCATATGCCTGAAGCCACGGCGGAGACCATTGACCGGGAAGGCTGGCTGCACACCGGCGACCTTGGCGTCATGGACGCCTCCGGCTACCTGTACATCACCGGCCGCATCAAGGACATGATAGTGCGCGGCGGTGAAAATATCTATCCCCGCGAAATTGAAGAATTTCTTATGCATATGCCGAGTGTGCGCGATGTGCAGGTTCTGGGCATACCATCCCGGCGCTACGGCGAAGACGTGGCGGCGTTCGTCATTCCTAGAGAGGGGCAGGACGTGCGGCCGGAAGATGTGCGCGACTTCTGCCGCGGCCGCATCGCCTGGCACAAGATTCCCCGCTATGTAGGCGTGGTGCAGGACTTTCCCAGAACGGCCAACGGCAAGATTCAGAAGTTCAGGCTGCGTGAGCAGGCCGCAAAGCTGTTCCCCAATGTCAAATAAGCCCTTCATCGTCTACGTTGCCGCACGGGGATTTGAAGGGGAGCTTCAGGAAGAGCTGGAGCTTGCCGGCGTACAGGTGCGAGAGGTTCGTGAACGCCTCGTCCTGGCCGACGGTTTCTTTCCCGCGGCATGGGCGCAGAATATCTGGCTGGAGCCGTTCTTTCTCCCCATCGCTTCCGTGGGAGACGCCGTGCGCCGGCTCAAGGCCGTGCAGCGCAACTGGCACCTTCATCCCGTGGATTTCCACCGCCGTGCTGAACTGATACGGCAGCAGCTCCCGCCGGTGAAGGCCCGCCCCCTGCGCTTCGGTGAGAGTGCGCCCGCTTCTCCTCTCGGAGCGTGGACGCTGTGGGATCACGACACACTGCTGCTCTCGGCCCGGTGCAGCTCTCCCTTCCCCGACGGCGAAGTTTTTTTCGAGGAAGACCGCGTTCATCCGCCGAGCCGCGCCTATCTCAAGCTCTGGGAAGTGTTTACCCTGCTGGGGCAAGCGCCGCAGCCGGGAGAACTGTGCCTTGATCTTGGCTCTGCTCCCGGAGGCTGGACCTGGGTGCTGGCTTCCCTGGGGGCGCACGTGTTCAGCATCGACAAATCGCCGCTCGCGCCACAGGTGGCCGCCATGAAGGGCGTGGAGCATTGCCTCGGCAGCGGCTTCGCACTGGAACCGCAGACAACGGGCCGTGTTGACTGGGTGTTCTCCGACATGGCCTGCTATCCGGAACGGCTGCTTGGACTTGTCCGGAAGTGGCTCGAGGCCGAAGCTGCCGCAAATTTTGTCTGCACCGTCAAACTTCAGGGGCGGACGGATCACGAGGCGGTGCAGGACTTCCGCAGCATCCCTGGTTCTCTGGTGATGCATCTTTCCTGCAACAAGCATGAACTTACCTGGGTCAGACTCGCAAAAGGCCGGCAGCAGCGGATTTGATCGGGCGGCCGATGAGGCCGGAAATGCTTGAACGCCGTTTTCTTTCAGAGTCTTTTTAGGGAAACTCTGTTTTGCCGGAGTATGCGGCTTGACAGAAAGTCATTCCTATTCTACTGAAAAAACAAGGCTTCATGAGAGGTCAAAATTTTTTGGAGGCTGGATTTATGACAAAGGCTGAATTGGTTGAAAAGGTATACGCCAAGAGCGGACTGGAAACGAAGGTGAAGACCGAACAGGCTCTTGAAGCGGTGATCAGCACGGTGGCGGAATGCCTCGCTTCCGGTGATTCCGTGACCCTGATGGGTTTCGGCAGCTTCAAGATTGTGAAGCGCGCTCCCCGCACGGGCCGCAATCCCCGTACCAACGAAAGGATCGACATCCCTGCGTGCTCCGTGGTGAAGTTCGTGCCCGGCAAGGCACTGAAGGAAGCCGTGAAGTAACCTTTTTTCAAAAAAGGTTCGATAAAAGCCATCCGTCCGCGGGTGGCTTTTTCGTTAATGGTTCAGGCGGAAGGAAACAGAAAGGGCTGTCTGTACCGCTGAGAAGCCTGACGGCCGATGGGGGAGCGGAAGGCGCGGGCGGAAGAAGCGCTCTTCCTGTCCGATCCTTCCTGTGTTAGACTGAGTTCCGGCCGGACGCATTCGCGGCGTGGCAAAGGAGTCGGTCGTGGGGAAGAACAAGGCGCTTTTTCTGGACAGGGACGGCGTTATCAACGTGGACAGGCACTACGTCTGCCGTATTGAGGACTGCGAGTTCATAGATGGCATCTTTGACTTGTGCCGCAAGGCCAGGGAGAAGGGATACAAGCTGATAGTCGTGACCAATCAGGCGGGGATAGCCAAGGGGTATTACACCGAACAGGACTATCTGAAGCTCATGGAATATATCGAGGCGGAGTTCGTGCGCCAGGGCTGCCCCCTGGACGATGTGTTTTACTGCCCCTACCATGAAGACGGAGTGGAGCCGTACCGCATGGCCTCGGAAGACCGCAAGCCTGCACCGGGAATGATTTTGAAGGCCGCGAAGAAACACGGCCTTGACCTGCCGCGGTGCATTCTCATCGGCGACAAGAAGAGTGACATCGAAGCTGGATGGCGCGCCGGAGTGGGTACGCTTATCCGTGTTTCCGAAGACGCCGACATCAGAAGGCTTGCGGATACCGATCTTGACGGCGGACACCGGCAGCGATCCCGCTGACCCAAAAGGCGAAGACAGCGCAGCCGCTCTGCGGACAGAAAAGAGCCGTTCCCCGAACCAGCTTCGGAGAACGGCCCTTTTTTCTTGAGCTGAGGTTCTTATTCGCCGGTTCCGAAGGTGGAATCAAGCTGCTGTTCGCGGTTGAAGAGTCCCTCCAGCATCAGGGCCAGGGCGCCATCGCCGGTCACGTTGCAGGCCGTGCCGAAGCTGTCCTGAAGCGCAAAGATGGCAAGGAGCAGAGCCACACCCGCAGGGTCAAAGTGCAGCACGCTGATCACGAGGCCCAGAGAGGCCATGACCGTTCCGCCGGGTACGCCGGGCGCTCCCACGGCAAAGACGCCGAAAAGCACGATGAACAGCGCCATGAGTCCTACCGAAGGCAGACTGCCGTAGAGCATGAGGCTGATGGTCATGATGAAGAAGGTTTCCGTCAGCACGGAACCGCATAGATGCACCGTGGCTCCCAGAGGAATCATGAATTCCGTGATGGTGCGGCTGAGTACAGGGGAACGGCGGGCGCACGACAGGGACACGGGCAGTGTGGCGGCGCTGGACATGGTTCCCACGGCTGTGAGGTAGGCGGGCAGGTAGTAGCGCAGCACCTTGCCGGGATTGCGCCCGGAAACGGCTCCGCCCAGGGCGTAGAGCACGGCCAGCCAGATATAGTGGCCGATGATGACAAGGCCGATAATCTTGAGGAAGATGGGGAGCTGTACCGTGAGCCTGCCTTCATAGGAAAGTTCGCAGAAGGTGGCCCCCACGAAGAAGGGCAGGAGGGGAATGACGATGCGGGTCACAACGGCCGTCATGATGCCTTCCAGTTCGGTAAGCACACGGCTGATGGTCTCGGCCCTGGTCCACGCGGCGGCTATGCCTAGAAGGAGCGCCGTGACAAGCGCCGACATCACGGTCATGAGCGGAGGAATATCGAGGACAAAGGAGGGCTTGGGCAGGGCGACCAGATCTTGAATCTGCGTGGGGACGGAAAGATGGGGGATGATGATGTAGCCGGAGATCGCCGAGAACGATGCCGCGCCGATGGAGGAGAGGTAGGCCAGAGCCACGGCCACGAAAAGCATTTTGCTGGCGTTCCGGCCCAGCCGGATGATGGCGGGAGCGATGAAGCCGATGATGACCAGCGGCACGACAAAGAAGATGATCTGTCCCAGGGCGTACTTGACGGAAACGACGGCGTCCATGACCGGTACGCCGGCCACGCGTCCCAGAAGCGCTCCTGCTGCCAGAGCGATCAGCAGTTTGATGATCAATCCGAACTCACTTTTTTTCCCTGCCATTGAGGTTCTCCTTTCTGCAGATACTGACCCGCCGGCGTCATGCCCCTCCGGGGAAAGCGCTGCACGGGTCTTTAATGAAGTAGGCCAGTTTTTTCAAAAAAGCTACTGCCTGACACAAAAAAGTTTTGGAAACGGCACCTGTCTGCATGAAAGGACGTATGTCCCGTGCGGGTTCAGCCGTCTTCCCGCCGCAGTTCCAGCAGGCTGATTTCGGCGGACACGCCGAGACGCATGGGCACATGACCCCACATGCCCGTGCCCGGGCAGACGTGAAGATACATAGAGCTGAGGCGGTAGAGTCCCGATCGGAAGCCGTGGTTCAGGCGGGAGACGAGGGGATAGAGAAAGAAGAACTGCCCGCCGTGGGTGTGCCCGGAGAGCAGGAGTCCGCAGCCTTGTCCTGCGCCCTTTGCCGCGTCGCCGGGGCGGTGGGCCAGAAGTATGCGGAAGCCCTTCGGCGCGTTCTGAAACGCCTTGTCCACATCGGGGAGTGCAAGGCCGAAGCGTGCGGCGCAGGGATCGGCCACGCCGCCCACAATGAGCGTTTCGCCGTGTAGGCAACATACCCTGTGTTCGTTGACGAGGGGAATCAGTCCCCAGGAGCGCCAGACAGCAGTCCAGTCCCGCAGTCCCGCGCCGTAGTCGTGGTTGCCCGGACAGAGGAGAACACCCCATGCGGCCCGCAGACGGGAGAGGGGGCAAAGCTCTGCCACCAGCCGTTCCGGAGGGCCGTCGGCAAGGTCACCGGTGATGAACACGAAGTCGGGAGCAAGAGCGTTGACCCTGGCGGTCACGGCTTCCAGCCAGGTTTTGTCGAACGTGAAGCCGATGTGCAGATCGCTCAGGTGGACGAGACGCAAACCTTCCAGTCCCGTGGG
Source organism: uncultured Mailhella sp. (assembly GCF_947631555.1). Taxonomy (GTDB): domain Bacteria; phylum Desulfobacterota; class Desulfovibrionia; order Desulfovibrionales; family Desulfovibrionaceae; genus Mailhella. The sequence continues at coordinate 9,922 of NZ_CANRLT010000050.1, forward strand.
GAGCCTGGGGATGCGGATGGTTCTGTGCACGACTTTGGGGACGCGCAGCGCCCGGCAGATGCCCGCTGCGGCAAGGACGAGGCTGGCCGCCGCTATGCCGGACTCAAAGGGGAGGGAGAGGCAGAACTCCAGCAGGTTTGCAGAAGCTGTTTCCGGGACGAAGTGGAGAGTGTTCAGCGCGAGGAGCAGAGCCAGGGCGGCATCTCGGAGCAGAACCAGCCAGGAGAGCAGCATGAACGAAGCGGACAGGAAGCCGCCCGCACGGATAAGGCGAAGATTGGGCGGCGGCTTTCGAAGCGTGAGCAGGTGCATCACGGTGAGGCACTGCGAGAGCAGGACGAGAAGCAGCGACAGAACCATGCACCAGAGCCGCGGCACGGGCGCAAGCCAGAGCAGACTGAAGGACAGGTACACGGCCACGCTTAGCAGGAAGAGCGCGCTGAAAACGAAAAACAGACGGCTGTGGGCGCTGCCGGCCATGAGCGGCGCCTGTCAGCGGGATCCGTTCGGGGAAAGATAGCGATCCAGGGCTGCTTCATTGCAGGACGGACCGTGCCAGAACGAGGCGGCCCAGAGTATGAGCACCGCGGCTTCCGTGTCGTTGAGCTGTCGGAACTTGTTTTCCAGAGCGGCAAGCTCCACGCCGTAGTGTTTATGCAGTCCCTCGCGCTCACAGCGTTCGCTTACCTGAAGGAGCAGGTGGGCAAGGCGCAGATGGGAAGTGTCGAGGAGTATGTTTCTATGCGCCTCGATGACGGTTTTCAGTTCTGGTTCTGTAAACAGGGCCTTGAGACGGGCCGTTGCGGTGAAGCAGGTATCCATGAACCAGGGCAGCATGAATTCCGCGCCGGCCGTGCGGCTGCTGAAATAGTCGCGGAGCCAGCCGTCCTGGCTGACGGAGGAGCGGTAACGGGACATACGGCGTTCTCCGAATGCTCAAAAGGGGCGAAGGTAAGGGATGTCACCGAAGGTCGCGTCTGGGTCTTCCGCGCAGGGCAGCAGAGGTCTGCGGCCTGCGAGATAGTCGCGGAAGTGCCCGATGACCCGCGCATGATCGAAGCACAGCGGGGTGGGAAGGGCGTCAAGGAGGTAGAACGCCGCCGAAGCCGCATCGTCCCCGGCCTTGAGCAGTTCCGGCCGTTCCGGCCGCCCGACGAAGACCGTGGTCAGGGTATGGCAGCGGAGGTCGCGCAGGGGGTGGGAATAGACTCCCAGCAGACCGAGCAGGCGCACATCCAGCCCTGTTTCTTCCTTCATTTCCCGCACGGCGGCGTGTTCGGCCGTCTCGCCCTCTTCGATGAAGCCTCCGGGCAGGGCCATGCCCAGCGGCGGATGGCCCCGCCGGACGAGCACGATGCCGCGTGTCTCATCGTAAATGACAACGTCGGCCGTTGGTGTGGGGTTGCTGTACTTGACGACAAGTGTGCCGCAGGAGGGGCAGTAGCGGGGATGGTGCATGGCATATTCCTCAACAGGACAGGGTAAAACCGGTTTCGCGGAGACGGAGCGCCGAAAACGCTCCTTTGCGGCAGAGTTCGAGACGGCGGCCGCCAAGCGGCCGGACTATGGTGCTGGCCTGTGCACCGGAAGGAGCGGGCGGCAGGTCGATGACACCGTCTCTGCGGGGATCGAGCGCAGCCAGCAGGTCGGGATCCAGCGCTGCGGCGGACGTAACGGGCGGGCGCTCGCTGACATTGGCGCTGGTGGAAACCACGGGAAAGCCGCACTGCTTTGCCAGAGCCTGAGCCACGGGGTGCGGACTCATGCGTACGGCAATGACGCCGGTTCCGGCCGTGAGCGGCGCGGGCAGGCCGTCTTTGGCGGGCAGAAGCAGGGTGAGCGGACCCGGCCAGAAGCGGACAAGGTCTTCAACGTCCCCGGCCAGAGCATCCGGGACGGAGACGGCCAGTGCGAGCTGAGTCTGGCTGCCGAGGATGAGGGGCAAGGGCTTTCCCAGGGGGCGGCGCTTGATCTGAAACACCCGCAGGAGGGCTTCTTCGCTGTCGGCACGGCAGCCGATGCCAAAGAAGGTCTCTGTGGGGTAGATGATGATGCCGCCGGCGTTCAGAGCGCGTACCGCATCGGGAAGGGAAAGGGGCATACTTGCCTCCGTGAGGCGCTGCGTTTATAGTCTTCTCATGAGTCTGAGACCCTTACGGATTATCACGGTAGGCCGTCCGCGCGCCTCCTTCTGGAAGGAGGCCGCCGCCCACTATCTGGAACGGCTGGTTCGCTGGCGTCAGGTGACGGACACCATCATCCGCGATGCCGACCCTGCGCTGCCCATCGCCGGACGCATCGAAGACGAAGGCCGGCGCATTCTTGCCGCGCTGGAGCCTCAGGATGTGGTGGTCTGCCTCGATGAGCAGGGCCGTTCCCTGACCTCGAGAGAATTTTCCCGCTTTTTGGACGGAATGTCCACCGATGGAACGCGCCGTCCCTGTTTTATCATCGGCGGACCCTTCGGTCTGCACGCCTCCGTACGGGAACGGGCGCGCAGTCTGCTGGCCTTCGGCCCTCAGACCTTCCCGCACGAGCTGGCCCGAGTGGTACTCCTCGAACAGCTCTACCGGGCGGAAACGCTGCTGCGCCGTATCCCCTATCATCATGACTGATCCCGGCAATCCTCCTCGCCCGCCATGCGGCGCAGTTCCGCGGCTCTGGCCTGGGCATCCAGAGGCCGGCAGAGAGTGAAGGTTTCGCCGTCCCGTTCTTCCTTGAACACATGAAAATGCCGGGCCGCACGCACGGCAAGCTGCGGCCAGTGGGTGATGAGCAGAACCTGCCGGCGTTCTGCCAATGCCGCCAGCCTGTCGGAGACGCGGTTCAGGGTGAGTCCGCCCACGCCCGCGTCCACTTCGTCGAAAATGAGCGTGGCGTCTTCCCCTGCCTGCCGTATGCCCACCACGGCGAGCAGGAAGCGGGAGAGTTCGCCGCCGGACGCAATCTTGTCCAGCGGCTGGGGGCGCTGCCCTGGATTGGGCGCCCAGAGGAGCCGCCAGCGTTCCTCGATGCAGGCGGGACAGAGTTGTTTTTCTCCGTCTTCCACCGGGGGCCAGAGTTCACAGGGCGTATGCTCCGGCTCCACACGGACGTGTTCGGAGAAGCCCAGTCCGGCCAGTTCCCGTTCCAGTGCGGAGCAGAACCGTTTTGCCGCTTCCGCACGCTTGGCGTTGCATTCCTGAAGCGCCATGTGGAGTCCGCAGGCGAGTTCCCGTTCCCGTTTTTCCAGGCGGTGCAGATCCAGGCCGCAGGCATCGAGGAAGGAGAGGTTTTCCGTAATTTCGTCCTTGAGCCGGAGGATGTCGGGGATGCTCCGGCGCAGGCGGCGCTTGAGCTGCGAGAGTTCATAAAGGCGCGCTTCCAGTGCGTCGGGATTAATGCCGCTTTCCGTGGACGGGATGGTTCTGAAGCGCCTGGTCAGCTCCCTGGTCTCTTCCTGAAAGTCGATGAGTGCGTTCAGCGCCGGGGCGAAGCCGGCGTCCTCCCTGGCAAGGCTGTCCAGCAGGCGTTCCAGTTCACCGAGAAGCGGCTCCAGTCCGGGTTCTTCTCCGCCCAGCATGAGTTCGAGTCCGCGGGCGTACTGTTCCCGCAGGCGTTCGGACTGCCTGAGTTCGGTTTTGGCCTGTTCCAGGCGTTCTTCTTCGCCTTCTTCCGGGGAAACCTTTTCAATTTCCTTCTGCTGCATTTCCAGAAGTTCGCGCTTCTCACTGAGCGCGGCAATGCGAGCAAGCAGGGCTTCACGCCGGTGCCGTACTTCTTTCAGCTCTCTGAGAAGACGGTCCTTTTCCGCCGTGATTCCCGGATCTTTGAGAAAGGCATCGATAAGCTCCGCCTGGTAGGAGGGCTGGAGCAGTTTCTGCTGCCCGTGCTGGCTTACATGAAAAAGCAGACCGGGCCGGAGGGCGCGCACGGCGTCCTGCGAAGTCAGGGAACCGTTCAGGAAGAAATGGCTGCGGCCCGACGCCGCCGAAAGCTCGCGCCGGAGTATGACTTCTTCCTCTCCGGCTTCGCCTGTACGGGTGAACAGGGCTTCCACCTGGGCCTTGCCGCATCCGGGGCGCACGAGTTCCGCGTTCAGCTTTTCGCCGAGGACGAAGTTGATGGCCTTGAGGATGAAGCTTTTTCCCGCACCGGTCTCGCCGGTGAGGACGTTCATGCCCCCGCCGAATTCCAGCTCCATGTCGTCGATGAGCCCAAGGCCGCGGATACGCAGATATTCCAGCATGTTCCCACCGTGAAAAAAGGTTTCCTCTGCTTTCAGATTTCCGTGAATGCGTAAAAAGTTAAGAAATGCTTTATGTTATCAATAAAAGTTATGCCTTCAGAAAAGCGGGAACGGCCCCGCAGAGCCGTTCCCGGAGCTTCAGGGATGCGTCAGCCTCTGAGGGCTTTGCGGAAGCCTTCAGCGGAGCGTTCGATTACGGCGTCTTCCACAGCAAAGGACAGCCGGAAGTGGCCGGGATAGCCGCCGAAGCCCGAGCTGGGCACGGCAAGAACCAGATTTTGGGTCAGGCGTTCCACGATGGCGTTGTCGTCTCCGCCCGGAGCCTTGGGGAAGAAGTAGAACGAGCCTTTCGGTAGGACGTATTCATAACCGGCGTCCGCAAGGATGGCGGCCAGAGTGTTGCGGCGTTTTGTGTAGACGGCCAGGGCCTTTTCCGTGGACGTGCCCAGGCATCCGGCCATGAGGTACTGACCCACCACCGGAGGATTCACGAAGCCCAGCACGCGATTCGAGAAGATAAGTCCATCCATGAGCACTCCGGCCTGTTCCATGGCGGGATTGAGCGCAATGTAGCCGACGCGTTCTCCGGCCAGGCCGTAGTTCTTGGCAAAGGAGCTGATGATCACGGCGTGGTCGTACAGGGGCAGAACCGCGGGGACTTCAATGCCGTCGTAGGCGAGGAAGCGGTAAGGTTCGTCCGAGATCAGGTAGATGGGGCGGCCAATGCGTCTTGAGGCTCCTTCCAGCATGGCGGCCAGAGCCTTGAGGTCTTCTTCGGAATAGACGGCGCCGGAGGGATTGTTGGGCGAGTTGACGATAAGCGCCCGCGTGCGGGGCGTGACCGCGGCTTCGAGGGCGGCGGCGTCAGGCCCGAAGTCATCTCTGCGGCAGGGGACGGACTTCAGGATGCCGCCGTGGTTCTGACCGTAGAAGCGGTATTCGCCGAAGAAGGGCGCGCTGACCAGCACTTCGTCACCGGGTTCGAGGACAGTGTGGAAGAAGGCGTTCATCACACCTGCCGCGCCGCAGCCAAGCATGACATGGCGGGCTTCGAGCGGCGTCTTCTGCTGTTTGCTGAGCCATGCGGCAAGTTTTTCACGCGCCCAGGCGAAACCGCCGTTGGGCATGTAGCCAAGGATGGCGGGTTCGGACATGCGGGCGGCGAGTTCCTTCATGGCCTGCGCCGCTTCGGCGGGCGGAGCGAGATCGGGGTTGCCGAGGCTGAAGTCGCAGACTGCGTCGGCACCGTATGTTTTGCGCAGTTCGATGCCGGCTTCAAACATGCGCCGGATCAGGGACCCTTGAGAAAGATTCTGTTCCATTGCGGCGGAGATGACGGAAACGGACATGGCAGACTCCTTAGGGTTGCGGGGAAAGAGAAGGGCGGCGCTCCTCCAGGGGTGCATCGAAGGCGGCGAGAGCCGAGGCGAGCTTGTCCAGCCAGAGATTGATGAAGGCAGGATCGTCGGCCAGTCCGCGCAGTTCGGCCTGACAGCACAGTCCGGCCGCTTCGATACGGGATTTCCAGGACGTGTCCGAGGCTCCGGCCATGTCTTCGAGGGTGTGGCGGCCGACAAGAGAGAGAAGAGGGAGCAGCCAGACGCGGCGGGAGGCCGGCGCCTGAGCCTTGAGGATCGGGAGCAGATTTTCCAGAGTCGCTTCGCCGATCATGCAGGCGATGTGTACCATGCTGTCCAGACGGCGGACGGCGTCCGTCCATTCCGCATACAGCGGGGCGCAGTAGTCCTGCCGGCTGCCGTGGGCCATGCAGACGACGGGTTCATCGGGAGCGCGGAGCGGGGAGATATGGCGGATGAGTGCGCGCGCGGCCGTTTCCATGGCCGGCCCGGAAGAGAGAATAGGGCTGCCGAGGCTCACCTGAAAGCGGCTTCCGGACATGGCGGCGCGGCAGTCTTCGGCCACGGCGGAATATTCCTCGCCGGGAATGAGGTGCAGGGACTGCACGGCCACATGGGTATAGCGCTCAAAGCGCATACGGTGGAGCGCCTTGAGCACGGAGTCGGATTTGGTACGGGAAAGCGCCAGACGCAGGCGCATGGCCTCCGAGGTGAAGGCCCAGCGCACGGGAAGGCGGAAGCGGGCTTCCGCCAGCGACTGTACCAGCTTGAGCGCCGTCGTCCCGCGCAGGCTTTCCGAGCCGTAGGCAACCAGCAGGACGCCGCGTTTCATGGCTGTTCCGCAGGTGTTTCGGGGGAGAACGTCTCTTCGGTGAAGAGAGGGAAGCCTTTTTTCCGCAGCAGGGCGGCGAAGAGTCCGTCGCCGTCGGTCAAGGTGCGGGAGAACGTGCCATCGTAGATGCGGCCGCACCCGCAGGAAGGGGAGCGCGCCTTGAGTATGGCGGCGGAGCAGCCATACTCCTCGGCGATGTACAAGGCGGCTTCCGCCCCGGTCATGAACTCCGCGGTGCGGTCTTGCCCGTCTGCGGAAACAACGCGGCCGCCCTGCTGTTCGCAAGGAGTGCGCGGCACGGGCAGACCGCCCAGAACCTCGGGGCAGACCGGCAAAGCCTGCCCTTCCTGAACCAGGGCGGCTATGGCCGGGCGCAGGTTGGAGCGGCCGTCATAGCGGCAGGGTTGCCCGGCAAGGCAGGCGCTGACGACATAGCGGCAGGGCCTCGGGAGATCATTCAAAGGAGATCTCCACCTGCTCCTGATCTTCCTTGCGGCGGGTGATTTCGCCGATTTCCCAGGCGTTGGAGCCGAGGGACTGGAGGCGAGGCAGGATCTCGTCCGCCGTGGCGCGGTCGACAATCATGATGTAGCCGATGCCGCAGTTGAAGATCTGCAGCATTTCCGGCCAGGTGAGCTTGCCCTGTTCTTTCAGCCATTCGAAGACGGCCGGGCGCTGCCAGCTCCCGAACCTGATGCTTGCGCAGACCGGAGCGGGCAGGACGCGGGGGATATTGTCATAGAAACCGCCGCCCGTGATATGAACCATGCCCTTGACGTGCATGTCGCGCATGACGGTCTTCACATGTTCGGTGTAGATGATGGTGGGGGCGAGCAGCACATCGGCGAAGGTTCGATCGGTGCCGGGCACGATGTCGCCGGCCTTAGCGCCGCTTTCTTCAAAGATTTTGCGTACCAGGGAATAGCCGTTGGAATGGATGCCCGATGAGCCAAGCCCGATGATGACGTCGCCCACGCTGATGGTGGAGCCGTCCACGATGCTTGGCCCGTCCACGAGTCCCACGCAGAAGCCGGCGAGGTCGTAGTCTCCCTTGGCGTACATGCCGGGCATTTCGGCGGTCTCGCCGCCAAGCAGAGTGCAGCCGCTCTGACGGCAGCCTTCGACCACGCCGCTGATCACCGTGGCCGCCTGATCCACGTCAAGCTCACCGCAGGCGAAATAGTCGAGGAAGAACAGTGGCTTCGCACCCAGAACGAGACAGTCGTTCACGCTCATGGCGACAAGGTCGATGCCCACAGTGTCGTGTCTGTTGAACATCGAGGCCAGTTTCAGCTTCGTGCCTACGCCGTCAGTTCCGGAGACGAGGACGGGAGACTGCATACCCGAAATGTCGGGACGAAACAGTCCGCCGAAGCCGCCGATATCGGAAAGGACGCCGTGCGTCTGGGTGCTGGCTACCATTGATTTAATGCGGGAAACCAGCGAGTTGCCGGCGTCGATATTGACCCCGGCCGCAGTATAGGCGTCGGAACGTGAAGAACTCATCTCGTATCTCCTCTTGGCTGAGTTGCTCTTTATTCATAGTCGCTTCTTTTTCTTTTGCCAAGAGCGAAAAGCGTCCCCTGCCGGAAAAATGTTCGGACAGGCGCGGATCAGGATGATTGACAAAGGCGCTCAGGGGATTAATCCTTAGAAGAAATACGCCGGCGAACGCGCAGGCGCGCCCGTTCCCGTTTTTTTCACTACTCCCAAAAGGCGGAAGCATGAGCAAAGATCCATCCAATCCCTTTTCCCGGCTGAACGCCCGTGATTTTCCCTCCCGCAGCCGCCGTGACTCCGGACGGAAGATCCGCCGTTCCCCTACCGTAGTGAAGGACAAGGCACGGGAAGAGGCCGTGAGAGACGCGGACGAGGCTCTTTTTCTTGAGGCCGTGGAGGGTACGGTCAAGGCCCTCGGCGGACACTGCGCATCTGAAAAGAAGAACGCCAAAGAATCCGGTTGCTTTTCCATCGAGGAGAATGATGCCTTCGCTCAGGCACTGAAGGACACCAGAGCGATGCGGTTTCCCGGCCAAAAGGAAAGGCTCTGTTATAATTAGAGGTTGAAATATTAGGAAAGGCATAATCAGCGGGAAGAATTGACGGGTTGAAGGTTCG
>NZ_CANRLT010000051.1 GCF_947631555.1 uncultured Mailhella sp.
TGGCAACCCCCTGGGTGGAGACGGAACTGCTTGACCCCGTGCAGGCAAAAACCTTTCTGCCGGATGGCCGCACGGCTGCCCCGGAACTCATTTCCGTGGACATGAAGGGACTGGATGAAGCAGGCACCCGCGCCGTGCGCCGGCTGGTGGTTGACCTTCTGACGCTTCGCCCGCGCTGTCATGCGGTGCTGGAGTACGGACAAAACCATGCGGGCACGTTGTGGCTGCGGCGTCTGCCTGAGGATGTACGCAGCCGCCTGCACGCGGCGGAGTTTCTGCCCCTTGCCGCACGGCGGGATCTCTTCTGTACCTCCGCGCTGCACCTCTGCCCGAACGAAAGGGACGGGCTTTTCCCCGGCAGGCTGGAAGCCATGAGCTGCGGCGCGCTCCTGATGTCGCCGCTGTCAGAGGAAGGGTTTTTGAAGCCGGGTATCAATATGTTGCCATTCCCGCAGGACAGTCACCGAAAGCGGTTTGCCGCCGTGCTCCATGCGCTGGAACACGCCCCTGACTATGCGCCGCTGCGCACCCGCGCCCGGCAGGATGTGTTGGCGGCCTATGCCCCTGAGCTTGTCCTGCCTGCCCATGCGGCCATGCTCATGGAAGCGTATGCGGCACACAGGGCAGAGGGAAGAAGCCTTAAGGGTCTGTCATTTCCTGCGTAAAAGACGGAACGACAGAGAAGCAACAAGAATTGTCTTCTCTCCCTCTTGACGAGCAACGGCTATCTCGAAAACTTAAATCAAAAAAACTGCCAACGTATTTTTTGTTTTGGCACGTTCTCATTTCGTGTGCGGAAGATTCTTATATTTTATGCGCCCTCATGAGGTTTGGAAATAAGGTTGGAAAATAAAAAACATACAAAAAGAGGTCAGGTGTCTTTATGCACCTAACCCCTTGATTTTATTCTGGTGCGCCTGGCAGGATTCGAACCTGCGACCCACTGCTTAGAAGGCAGTTGCTCTATCCAGCTGAGCTACAAGCGCATGGCTGTTTTATAGGAAAGGAAGTCTGGCAGGTCAAGCAAAATGTCGATGCCGCCATGCCGCGTGGCTGACCCGCTGCGCTGTCATCAGGGCAGAGCCGCCTGCCGGGGCGCAGGATTCTTTCTCCAGCGTGGAAAGAACACGGTTCTAATAGCTGGGGTCGACTGCCGCCTTGCCGTCTCCCAGGATGGTCATGACATATTGAACGGTGCGCTCATCCACGGGGACGATGGGGAAGGCGTTGCGGCAGGCCCCGCAGGTCACGTTCATGGGACGCGTCGGCGCGACGAGAACCACTTCATTCTGGCAGTAAGGGCAGACGTAGACGAAAAGCATGGCCAGGCCTTCGGGTTTTACGGGATCGGCAACAGGCATTTCCAGAACTCCAAAAAGAGGAGCCTGCCGTGAGGACAGGCTCCGTGTTGTCAGGCAAGCAGAACGTTTCCCGTCATTTCGGCGGGGACAGGCACGTTCCACAGCGTCAGCAGCGTAGGCATGATGTCCGCCAGCTTTCCGTCCTTGAGCGCATGGGGCTTCCCGTCCTCGATGAGAACGAGAGGCGTTTTGTTCAGCGTGTGGGCCGTGTGCGGACGTCCCTGTTCATCGAGCATGGTTTCTACGTTGCCGTGGTCGGCGGTGAGACAGAAGATCCCTCCTCTGTCCATGACAGCCTTCTCGATGCGCGCAACGCAGGCGTCCACGGTCTCACAGGCCTTGATAGCGGCCGGTATGACGCCGGTATGTCCCACCATGTCTGGATTGGCGAGGTTGCAGACCACAAAGGAATATTTTCCGGAATTCCAGGCGGCCAGGAGTTTTTCCGTGACTTCTTCCGCGCTCATCTGGGGCTTGAGGTCGTAGGTCGGGACATCGCGGGGAGATTCAACGAGGATGCGATCTTCGTTTTTAAAGGGGACTTCGCGGCCGCCGCTGAAAAAGTAGGTGACGTGGGCGTATTTTTCCGTTTCCGCGATGCGAAGCTGATTCAGTCCCAGCTCCGAAACGACTTCACCCATCGTGTGCAGGATGTTTTCCTTGGTGAAGGCAACGGGTACGGACAGTGAAGCGTCGTAGGAAGTCATGGAAGCGACGCCGGCCAGATCGGGCACGGTTCCGCGCTCGAACATGGCAAAGCCGGTGTCGGTGAGCGCATGGACGAGTTCCCGTCCGCGGTCGGCGCGGAAATTGAAGCAGAACACGCCGTCGCCGTCGCGGAAGGCAGACTCGCCGTCCGAAAGCAGGATGCGCGGCTTCAGAAATTCGTCGGTTTCATCATGGGCATAGGCGTTCAGTATCGCGCTTTCAACGCTGTCAACGTGTTCGCCTTCACCGTGAACCAGCATATCCCAGGCAACTTTGACACGCTCCCAGCGCTTGTCGCGATCCATGGCATAGAAGCGGCCAATGACATCGGCGAGTTTGGCGTCATGCTTTTCGAGGGCGGGAAAGAGCTGCCGCACGAAGTCAAGGCCTGAGCGGGGCGGCGTGTCGCGGCCATCGAGGAAGGCGTGGACGAGAGCCGGAACCTTTTCCCGGTGTGCAAGTTCAAGTAACGCTGTAAGATGATTGATGTGGCTGTGAACACCGCCGTCGGAAAGCAGTCCGCAGAAGTGCAGGCGGCCGCCGCGGGCGCGGACTTTTGCGCAGAGTTCAACGAGGACGGGATTCTTGAACAGATCGCCTGTCTCGATGGCGAGGTCAATGCGGGTCATGTCCTGATAGACAACTCGGCCCGCGCCGATGTTCAGATGTCCCACTTCGGAATTGCCGATGAAACCGCGGGGCAGGCCGACTTCGAGACCCGAGGCGTCCAGACGGCCCATGCCGGGAAGGGACAGAAGACGGTCGAGCGTGGGAGTCTTTGCCAGATAAGCCGCATTGCCCGGCCCCGCAGGAGCCAGCCCGTAACCATCGAGTATGAGGAAAAGCAAAGGTCTGAAAGCCAAGGTCAGTTCTCCTTTCCGTCCGCTGCTGTGGCAGGCAGCGGGGCTGCGTCTCTCCAGAGTCCTTCGAGGTGGTAGCGTTCACGGGCGGGCTGCTGGAAAATATGGACAATGATGTCGTTGAGATCCACAAGTACCCATTCGCCTTCCTGATAGCCTTCGGTGCGCAGGATCTCAAAGGTTTCCTGCTTGCACATCTCCGTCAGTCCGTCGGCCAGACTGCGGGCGTGGCGGGCTGACGAGGCGGTCACGATGATGACGGCTTCCGCCAGCGGATTTTCCGCAGGCAATCGGAAAGAGGTGAGATCGCGGCCCTTGTGCTCCTGAAGCCAGTGTTCCATAAGTCCGGCCTTCTGGAGCGCGGGAAGCGTGGAGTATTTTTTTTCTGTATTCATCAAAAATTCCTTTGTGGCTTGAAACCTTCCCTTTCAGGAGAAAAAGAGTAGTTGACAAGACGGCGAAGCCGATGAAATCTTTTTCCGTAATCCCTCCCTCCCTTAACCGCCGGAGGCGCGAGCGTCAGCGAGCTGATAGCGCAGGCGGCGTGTTTGTCCGGCTCTGCCGGCAAACATGGTTACGCCGCCGAAGCGGGGAGGGGAGAGGCAATCCGCACGACCCCTATCCGTCGGTTGCGGAGTCAGTCGGCGGATGGGGCGACTGTGGATTGAAACATGATACTCCTCGGTATCTGCGATTGTGAAAACTCAGTCTACACGAATTGCGTCAGAAGCGCAAATGCGGGAGAAGTGCCGAAGCCGGGCTTTTCCTTTCCCGTTTTTCCTTCTATACTCAGTCTGCGGACTGCGGCTGAAATTTTTCAGCCGAACGCTTCAGGAGGCGGAATGATCGATTTCCATATTCGGATTCATGCCGGGGAAGACGGGCTGGATGTCGCCTCGGCCCTGCGTCGGGCTGCGCTTGCCGGTCTGCGTTTTGCAGGCCTGCTCATGCCTTCGGACGGGGATTTCGCGCCCGTTCTTGCCGCAGCGGAACACGTCCGCCGTCTGAGCCTGTACGCCGGTATCGAGGCCGTTGTGGGGGTGGAACTCAGGCATGTTCCGCCGGCGCTTCTTCCCAGTGCCGTGCAGGAAGCACGAAGGGCGGGTATAGCCCTCATCGCGGTCTACGGGGAAAGCATCGTGGATCAGGTGGCTGAAGGAACGAATTTCGCCGCCGCGGAAGCTGGTGCGGATCTGCTTTTGCACCCCGGACTGATCGACGAGGAGACCGCCCAGCTTGCGGCGGAAAAGGGCGTTGCCCTGGAGCTCACCGCAAGTCCGGGACATGGCCTGACCAATGCGCGTGTGGCAGCGCTGGGAGTTCATGCAGGCTGCCTCCTGGTGCGCGGGAGCGGAGCATCGTCCGCCCGTGAGCTGCCGAGGCGGAGCTTCTGGCCGCTTGTTGTCCGGGGCGCGGCCTGGAGCCTGGACGGACAGGCTCAAAAGATGCTTGAAACCGTTCTGCGGGAAAGCGAGGAGGCATTGATCCGGCGTGTCATGGCAAAGGGCTAACGGGAAGAAAATTTTCGATTTTCCGTTTTTTCACTTGACGGACAGAGGGTGTTTGGATAGCTTCACCTCTGCTTGGAGAGACGCTCATGTAGCTCAGTTGGTAGAGCGCATCCTTGGTAAGGATGAGGTCAACAGTTCAATTCTGTTCATGAGCTCCACCTGATTTCTCTTCAAGACCCAGTGTCGGGATGTAGCGCAGTCTGGGAGCGCACTTGAATGGGGTTCAAGGGGTCGCTAGTTCAAATCTAGTCATCCCGACCAGAAATTTAAGGGGAGCCGCGGAACATGTCCGCAGCTCCCTTTTCTGGTGGTGTCTGCAGTCGTCCAGTCGCAGAAGGTATGGGGGCAGCGCCGCGCCAGCATCATTCCCGTCTCTCGAGGGATGAAGGAAGGATACGGCCTGCCAGAGCCTGAAGAGAGCTAAAGGAAGTCTCATCGAGTGCGGCATCGCCCATGGGATAGTCCTTGCCGAGAAAGCGGTATTTGGATTCTCCCATTTTGTGGTAGGGAAGCAGCTCATAGACATGCGCCCCTACATCGCGGGCAAAGCCGGCAATGGCAGCGATTTCCTTTTCCGTATCGTTGAAGCCAGGGATGACAGGCGTGCGCAGATGCAGCTTCAGATCGGGAAACGCCTGCCTGACTTTTTGAATGTTGGAGAGAATGCGTTCGTTTGACTGGCCGGTGAAGGCCTGGTGTTTTTCTGCATTCAGGCTTTTCACATCCACGAGAAGATAGTTGAGCAGCTCCGCTGCGGCCAGGAAGGTTTCTTCGGGGCAGCAGGCACAGCTTTCCATGGCACGGTGTATGTGCCTTTCTTGTGCTTCCCGCAAGAGAGCCAGAGCGAATTGGGGCTGAAAGAGCGGTTCGCCGCCGGACAGTGTGAGACCGCCGCCGGATCGGGCATAGAACAGAGAATCCTTTTCCACATCGTCGAGTATATCCCCGACGCAGCTTTCACCACCGTAACGGAACATAGCAGCGGCAGGGCAGATATGGACGCAGGCGGCACATCCGATGCAGTGTGCATGATCCTTGTGCAGACCTTGGGAATCAAGGCTCAGCGCGTGCTGGGGACAGACCTGTACACAGCTTTGGCAGCCGATACACAGCGTGTGATTCCAGGCGATGTCGGGAGCTGCCCTTTGCGATTCGGGATTGCTACACCAGCGGCAGCGCAAGGGGCATCCCTTGAGGAAAACGATAGTGCGTATGCCCGGGCCGTCATGTACCGAGTATTTTTGAATGTTGAAAACAACGCCTTTTTCCAGAGCGTTTGCTGACATGGCAAGTCTCCATGAACAGACCGCCGCTTCTTCCGTCCGGAAGAAATGTGACGGAAGAAGCGGGCGTTTGCAGGTGTCAGATGGAGGTTTGTTCCGTACGGCTGATGAGGTCGTTCTGCAAGTCGCGGGAAAGCTCCGTGAAGTAGGCACTGTAGCCCGCGATGCGGATAATGAGGTTGCGGTAGCGCTTGGGATCCGCTTGTGCGGCCAGCAGCGTGTCACGGTTGATGACGTTGAATTGCAGATGCCACAGCTTGAGATCGCAGAACACGCGGATGAAGCTGACCAACTTTTCAGTGCCCGCATCGCCTTCCAGACACTTCGGCGAAAACTTGATGTTCAGCAGACGAGCGGCACGCTCGTTATAATCCCAGTTTTTGGTGTTGTAATTTGAAATAATGGACTGCGTAGGGCCTTTGAGATCGGCCCCCTGTGCGGGAGAGGAACCATCAGAGAATGGCATCCACGCCTTGCGGCCGCAGGGCAGAGCCCCCACTTCCTTGCCGTGGGGCACGTTTGCCGTCACGGACACGGTGCGGATATCAATGTGCAGACCGGTTTCCGGTGCGTACTTATGGCAGTACTCCTGAGCGGCGCGATCCACGGCAAGGCCGATGGAATCGGCGTACATATCATTATTGCCAAACTTGGGAGCGCGCGTCAGACGCAGCCGCAGGGCCTCGTGACCTTCAAAGTCGTCATCCAGAGCACGCAGAAGTTCATCCATGCCGACGGAGTGTTCTTCATACACGCATTTCTTGACTGCGCTCAGAGAGTCCACCAGAGTGGCAAAGCCGATGATGTCCACAAAGCCGAGATCGATGCCTCCGGGAATCTTTTCATCTGTGTGCAGATCCATGCAGGAAGCCATACACAGATCGTGCAGGCAGGAAGCCAGCGGACCGGCAAAGTGGCGGGCACGGGTGTGATGGATAACGCACTGTTCCACATAGGAAGCGGCCAGCAGATGATCCAGTTGCCTGAGGTACGCCTGCCAGAAGTCTTCCCAGCAGGTGAAGGTTCTGGGGTCGCCGGTTTCCAGACCGATAAGCTCCTCCCCATATTTTTTCATGCGGCCGTTGCGCAGAACCATTTCAAGCGCTGCGCCCAGATTCACCTGTCCGCAGGAGCTGGTCATGGTATCACGGTTGGGCATGCGTATCTCGGCGCAGCCGGAGGCCGTGTAGTCGAAAATATCACCCAGAGGTGCGCCCTTGGCAAGATGCAGAGGAATGATCTCTTCATCGTTGAACAGCTTGGGATACCCCTGTCCCACCTTGATGGTTTCCGCGATCTCCCAGAGAAAGCGCTGCGGTGAACGGGAGTGGATACGCGTGGCAAGGTCGGGATAAGGCATGGGAGAAGCCTGACGGGATTTCAGGATGAGGTAGGACAGTTCATTGGTGGCGTCCTTTCCGTCCCGCGTCTGTCCGCCGATGGTCACGGCTTCCCAATGTGCATAGCCTTCCTGAGTGGCCAGTCCGCCTGGGGAAAGTGAGATGTCGGTAAACTGGGCCATACCTACCCACATGCAGTCCAGCATTTCCAGAACTTCGTCATCAGTGATTGCGCCGGACTCGATATCCTGCTTGTAGAGTCTGTAGAAATACTGATCCATACGCCCGTTGGAAATGATGGTGCCGGTACGCTGTTCCAGACGGGAGAACATCTGGGCAAACCATTGAGCCTGCACCGCTTCGCGGAAATTGCGGGCCGGAAATTCCGGAACACGCTCGCACCGTTCGGCGATCTGCAGAAGTTCCTCCCTGCGTACAGGGTCTTTTTCTTCGGAGGCCATGCTTCGTGCCAGTTCCGCATGGCGGTGCGCCCAGACGACGATGGCGTCACAGGTGATAATGACGGCTTCAAGGAAGGGACGTTTTTTCAGTGTGTCCATCGGACTGAGCGGGTCAAGGGCGTCAAGCCTGGCCTGTGCATCCGCCTTGATGCCGGCAAAACCACGGTCGATAACTTTGGCATAGTCCAGCACCCACTGCTGACTGGAACGGTAGGAAGCGTTCTCGCTGACAACAAAACGTGTCTTGATGCCCAGTTCATCGTTGTAAGCCAGACGGTGGACTTCGGGAGGCAGGGAACGATTGAGATCCTCATGGAAGGTCTTGCCTTTCCAATACGGCGTGATTTCATGACGAACCTTTGCGGCGACATCGGGAGAAACGCTTATTGGGGCTGCGGTCTTTGCCTCGGCCAGAGCATCAAGAGCGTCAGCCATAAAGTCACCGTCCAGTTCGGGATACAGGATACCATAACGGCCTGTGGTGCCGCAGCGCCCGGCGAGGAGCTGCCTGTAGTCGATGTGAACGGGGATATGTCTGGCGATATTCATGAGGGCCTTGGCCCAGCGCAGTTCGAGGGGTTGGCCTTCGGTCTCCTTCATGGATTGGGTGAAGAGCAGGGCACGGTCGGCATCGATGATGGGAGCCATGCCGTCGAAGGTCTCCAGAATGTCGAAAAGTCTTTCATGCTTGGACCGGTTGGGATTGTCTTTACCGGCGGCCTTGTCCTGAAGGATTTTTTCCTGAGGGGAAAGTGCACAGCAGCAGCTCATGGTTGACTCCTGTAAAGAAAGCAGTTTTTTTATCTGCCGTTGAAAGGAGGTGGAAGAGGGGAAAGCGTTTTGTATCTGTCCGCATGGGCCGGAACGTCACATCATACGGTTCGGCAGGAACAGAGACAGTTCCGGGATATATGTGAGCAGGAAGAGTACTGCGATCATGAGGACGACCATGGGCAGAGCTGCTTTTGCAACCACTTCCACCTTGAGTCCGCTCACCGCGCTGCCGACAAAAAGGTTGGTGCCGACAGGCGGAGTGATGAAACCAATGGCCAGGTTTACGGTCATGATAATGCCGAAGTGTACGATGTCCACTCCCAGTTTGACGGCGATGGGGGCCAGTATGGGCGTAAGAATGATGGTCGCCGCCGCAGGCTCCATGAGAGCGCCCACCACCAGCAGAAAAAGGTTGATGAGCAGCAGGACAAGGTACTTGTTGCTTGCGACGGAGAGAATGGCCTTGGCGATGGTTTCCGGCACGGATTCCAGGGCGAGCAGATAGCCGAAGCTGCTTGCCATAGCGATGAGGAAAATGATGACCGAACTTGTGGTGCAGCATTCCACACAAACGCTGAAAAAGTTTTTGCGCGTGATGCCTTTGTAGATGAATGTTCCCACGAACAGGCCATAGGAGGCGCTGATAGCGGCTGCTTCAGTGGGAGTCATGATGCCGCCGTAGATACCGCCAAGGATGATCACCGGTACCATGAGTGCCCATTTGGCTTCCCAAAGCGTACGCAAAACCTGCCGGAAGGGGAGTTTTTCAGTATTGCCCATCCAGCCGTGCTTTTTGCTGATCCACCAGCTGTAGGCCATGAGTACGCAGCCTACCAGAATACCGGGAATGATACCGCCCATGAACAGTTTGCCTATGGAGGCCTTTGCAATGACGCCGTATACGACCATGGGATTGCTGGGCGGAATCATGACACCGATGGATCCGGCACAGGCCACCAGAGCCGTGGCGAAGCGCTTGTCATAGCCGCGTTCCACCATGGCGGGAATGGTAATGGCGCCGATGGCTGCAACAGTGGCGGGCCCGGAGCCGCAGATGGCAGCGAAGAACATGCAGGTGACCACTGTAGCCAGCGCCATGCCTCCCACAGCCTTGCCTACCAGCATGTCGGCCAGATTCACCAGTTGGCGCGACAGACCTCCTGACCTCATGAATACGCCCGCCGCGACAAAGAAGAAAATGGACATGATGGTAAAGGAATCCAGTGCGCTGAAGCAGGTAGGGGCCTGGGTGGAGATGTGCAGAAAATCCGAATTGTACAGAGCCGCCATGGCCGAGAAGCCGAGAGTGACGGCTATGGGTACACCAAGGAGCAAACAGAGGAACATGGTACAGCCGAGTACGGTGACGATTTCCAGTTCCCACTGGTCGATGATGGGCACGGACAGGATCAGACCAACGGCCAGAGCTATGAGAGAATCAAGCAGTCCGGTTTTGCGGATCTGTCGGATGAGGTTCTGGATAAGCCGGATGCTCATAAGGACAAAGCTGATGGGCAGGACAGCATACGGGAAGGCGTAGGAAATGCCCATTGCAGGGGAGAATTGCGGTTTGGCAATCTGCATCATGGACAGATTGTAGCAGAGATAGGCCAGTACACCGGTGAAGACAAGAAACAGTGCTTCGTCCAGCACCCAGAGCATGTTTTGGATGCGCTGGGGCATGGCGTCGAAGAAAAGGGTGATGCGGATGTGTGCGCGTTTTTTGATGATCAGGGGGATAGAGAGGTAAGAGAGCCAGATGAAGCACCATATGGCCAGCTCTTCCACTTCAGCCGTGGAACCTGCCATACCGAAGAGGTTGGTGGCAATGTAACGGAACAGTACCTGATAGGTGATGAGCGCCACAGCCATCAGCAGCGCAATGACAAGAAACGGCTTTTCAAAGTTTTCGTCGAGCCAGTGCAGGATGCCGCTGTTTCCGGCGCTGTTGAGGGTAGAGGCGGTCATGTTCAAAAAACTCCTTTCAGAGCGTTGACTGGTGAAACGGTTTTCCGCTTGCAGATGCTTCTGTCAGGCGAAACATGTTCTTCTGTGAGTTCGGCAACGAGAAATGGGGTATTTCCGAGCTGTTGAGGAGTAAGCAGAAAGCGGGTTTTGCGAAAGGCTTCGGGGGGCTGCCGGTGCAGAATAATTCCGCACCGGCAGAGAAATGGATCTGAAACCGGGAAGGCTTCGAATCCTGTGGAAGTTACTTTTGAGCGTCCCTGATAAGCTGAATCATCCTGGGATCAAGCTGAGGGCCAAATTCATCCCATACGGCTTTGAATTTTTCATTGAGCGCAGCCTTCTGGGCGTCGTCAAGGAAGTTCACCTTTACGCCGTTCTTCTGGCAGTATTCAAGACCGAGTTTTTCTTCGTTCTCCAGCACTGTCCATTCCCATTCCTGGGCTTCCTTTGCAGCTTCCATGACGGCGGCCTGAATGTCGGCGGGCAGGGATTCAAAGAACTTTTTGCTCATGCAGCCAACATGGATGGGAAAGTTATGCTGCGTGGGGAACATGCAGTGCAGGATTTCGGCACGGCCCCATGCACGCATAGAGCTGTAAGAGAGCAGTTCGCCTTCCACAGTACCCTGCTGAAGAGCCTGATAGACAGCATCAAAGGCCAGGGCGGTGGGATTCATTCCCACGGCCTTGCAGTTGGCGATATCAATGGGAGAGGGAGTGGCACGGATCTTGATGCCTGCAAGGTCGTCCACGGTCTTGACATCTTTTTTCGTGAAAGCCCACGAACGCATGGCAGTGGCATTAAAGATGAAGGGGAACAGATCAACTTCGGCCATTTTTTCTACCAGATACTTGTTCAGGTCACCATAAGCAAGTGCGTTCATATATGGCATCATTTTGGCCGGATCGCAGATATACGGCATGTCAAAGGCCGTAGCGCTCTTGTGGAAACTGGAGAGAATGTTGGTCGCAATGGATGCGACTTCGAGATTACCCTGCTGTACGGCTTCACCGGCCACACGGTCGGAACCGAGTACAGCGTTGGGGTAGATCTTCACCTGGACGCGGCCATTGGTCTTCTGTTCCAGAAGCTCCTTGAATTTTTCCCAGCCCATATAGAACTCGTTGCCTTCCGAGCCGGTATGAGAGACGCGGATAAGGATTTTCTTTTCCCTGGCCTGCGCCTGTCCGGGAAGTACGGTGCCAAAAGTGGCGATGAGAGCGAAAACCAGGCAGCCTTTCAGAAATCTGTTCATGGATTCCTCCGTTAAAATGGTTCGAGGGTGGCTCCAACGGAGCAGGGTTGTTGCTTTTGAAAGATCAGAGGCCAAGAAGCTTTGCCGCATTTACATACATGACATGTTCGCGCGCTTCGTCCGTGAACGGAAGCGTTGCGTACAGCTTGAGCGTATCGGCAATGTGATCAAAGGGATGGGCACTGGAGAATACAGTTTTGGTCATGAGCTGGCGGTTTGCAGCCTGCACATACTGTTCCATGTTGTAGAGCATGGCGCAGGCTGAAAAGTCGATGTACACGTTTTCATGTCTGGTGGCGACGCCGATCATTTCCATAATCCAGGGATAGCCGCCGTGACTGACGATAACGGTCAGTTCGGGGAAGTCTGCGGCCACGCGGTCGATAAGCCATGGCGCATGATGTTCGATGACGACATGAGGCATGCCGCAGGAACAGCCCGTGGTGATGGCAACGGGGACGTTTTCTTCACAGCAGGCGGCATAGAAGGGATAGTAGAGTGCACTGTCAACGTCCACGCCGGACATGGCGGGATCAATGGATGCTCCGCGCACACCGTATTCTCTGATGGCCTGCCGGAAGGCACGCAGTGCCTGCATACGGAGCAGAGGGTCGATGCCGTAGAATCCGGTAAAGAAGTCGGGATACTTCTGAATACTTTCCAGCATACCGGGATTGGTTGACGCCGTATCCACGCTGGAGTGTATGTCGCGGCCGGTGACCACGGCATGGACGACGTCGAGATCACGCAGCATGGCGACTTCCTCGTCAAGCGTTCTGGCAGGGCGCTGGTCGAAGTGCGTGGATGCGCTGAAGGACTGGTAAAGCGGATTGGTAAGGATCCCCTGAAGGGTTTCGTGCGTTGCAGGGCGAAAACGCATATCGATGATACTCATGAAGAAAACTCCTTGTTTTGTATACTGTGCAGGTTATCTGTATCCTGAGGCTTCGGCTTCGGCCCAATTGTTGAACGCCTGTTCCTTGTTCAGTGTGTCGGTGCCCATGCGGAGCAAAGTATCCCTGTTCCAGGCACCTCCGTAGACGGCTTCGGCAAGGTCGGCCATGAGATTCAGTGCCTTGTCGTGTTCTTCAGGCCGCAGCGCATGTGGACAGAGTCCCATGCTGTCGAATGCGGCTATGGCCCTGTCGTTCTGATGTATTTCCGGCAGGTGCTGATGCGGGGGAAGAGAAAAGCTTTTTCGGGATATTTCCAATAGGTGTCTGCGTAGCGTTGCTTCATCGGAAGCTGTGAAAGGAAGAAGTTCGGGATCGCAGGCTGTCGGACAGAGGCCAAGATCGGTGCAGATCTTTTCCAGGCTTGAAGAGGGCGGCGTCTGCTCGATACAGTCTCGGCAGAGGCTGGCCTTTGCGTAGGGAGTGTTCTGCAATTCGGCATGGAGGCGGGCACAGCAGAGCAGGCATTCCGTATCGTGGCAGATACTCTCGGCTTTGTTGCCCGAAGCCTTGGGGGGAAAAAAGGGAGAACCTCCGCGCAGGACGATGGCCCGCACGCCCTTGGACGCCATGACGGAACAGAGGCCACGACCGGGAATGTTTTTGAGAATGCCTTCTGAAGCACCAGAAACGAGCAGCGAGGCATCGGGACTGCGGAAGAGAGCGGCATGTCCCCAGGTGATGATACAGGCGTTTCTGCCAAAATGCTCCTGAAGACCTTTATGCAACGCGTAACTGCCTATTTCCTCGGGGTTGACGGAAGGCATGAGGTCGTCCAGTGTGGCCAGAGACACCCGTCCCCGATCCAGAACCAGGACATGCTGCCTTGTGTCGGCGGGCTGACCTTCAAAAATGGCAAGGCGTATATTCATGGCGGCCATGAGGCGTGAGGCGCGGCTCATGAAACGTACGTTTTCCAGCCGTCCAGTGGACGGACTTTTGGCTCCGAGGAAAATTTCGTCAAAGCAGGAAAGAGGGTATCCTGCAAACATGCCAGGAGCCAGCACCATGACGTTTTTCGCACAGAGCGGATCAGCGCCTGGATCCATTTCCGTATAGAGAATCTGACTGATCAGTCCACGGCCGCCGAGACTCCAGCGTTCTCTGGGAAGATCTAAAATCCGGACGTTGCCGGTGGACATGTTGACACGGACATATCGATACATGAGACACGTTTCCTGTTTCTGAGAATCTGCCTTTGGAGAAGCAAGAATCGTGCCAAAATGATAAATTTTATAATGTCTTGAAAATAAAAGAGGTTAGAAGAATTTCGAATGGATATTCTTTTTTAAGTGTAGCTAAAAGATACATGTATCTTTATAACATGTATCAATAGAATACAAATATATCATCTTACTTCCTTTATGGTTTGAGACCTCGGCCTTCAGGCCGATAGAACCCCACCCCGCCCTGAAGGGCTTTGCTACATTATTGCTTTTTTTGAACGCCACATGCCCGGTGTCATGCCCATCTGTTTGACCTTACGATAGAGAACGCAGCGGGCTATGCCCAATTTTGAGGCTGCCAGGCGGAAGTTACCCTGCGTCTCACGCAGCATTTCCATGATTGTTTCCATTTCCTGAGTCTTAAGCACACTGCTTCGAACGGTATGTCCGGGGAGGGCTGGTTCCTGTGTGCGGTATTTAAGAATATGGGCAGGCAGATCAGAGAGCTGTATAAGAGCCGAGGATGCTATGTTGATGGTGCGTTCGATCACGTTCTCCAGTTCACGGACATTGCCCGGCCAGTCGTAGAGCGTTAGAGCCTCCAGAACTTCTTCCGTGAACCTGGCGTCGGTGCGCCCCAGAGCATGAGAGAATTTTTCAAGGAAAAAATTGGACAGCAGGCGGATGTCTGTTTTTCGGTCCCGCAGTGGTGGAATGGTGATGGAAAGGACATTCAGCCTGTAATACAGGTCGTTGCGGAAGGTTTGCTGACCCACTGCCTCTTCGAGGTTGCGATTCGTCGCAGCCACGACACGGATGTCAATGTGTTTTGCCGTAGTGCCTCCGACGCGCACGACTTCATTTTCCTGGAGCAGTCTCAACAGGCTTGCCTGTGCATCAAGGGGAAGCTCCCCGATTTCGTCAAGAAAGACGGTACCGCCGTCTGCCAGCTCGAATTTGCCGGGTTTGCCCTGTTTTCTTGCACCGGTAAATGCCCCGTCTTCATAGCCGAACAGCTCACTTTCAAGAAGTGTTCTGGGAATGGAGCCGCAGTTGACCACCACAAAGGGACCGTTTTTACGAGAGCTGGCATTGTGAATGGCCTGGGCAAAAAGTTCTTTTCCTGTCCCCGATTCTCCCAGAATCAGTGTTGTGATATTGCTCTGCGAAGCTTTCCGGGCCAGGCGTAGTACTTCCCGTATGGCGGTGGACTCTCCCACGATATTTTCAAAGGAGTACACAGCGCCCTGACTCATCATGCGGGCAGCGTATTCTCTCATGCGCTTGACGCTGCGCAGAGTGATGATGGCTCCACCATTTTCAATGGGCGAACAGGATATCGCGTATTGAAACACACCGTTGGGCAGGCGGAGAGTCACTTCCCTGTCGTTGATGCGATGCTGTGCGGAAAGTACATCGGTCAAATCGCTTTTCTCAAGTGGAAGCAGTTCGTGGACTGGAAGGCCAGTGAGTCTGTTCTGGGCGGAGCTTCCGCCGGGGGAGAGCATGGAGCGCGCTTTTTCATTCAGGGCGCGTACTTTGTTCCCACTGTCGAGGATCAGAACACCTTCATCCAGAAATTCCAGCATGGCGTTCTGTTCCTTAAGCAGCAGTCGCAGGCGCAGTTGTTCGGAGACGGAGTATGCGGCCGCTTCTACCAGACCGATAGTGTGGTAATGATGGTTTTGCGCACGGGTAGAAATGTTAAAAATGCCTACGAGGTCGTTTTCGTTGAAAATGGGCGCGCTGCAGCAGTACCAGCCGAGAGCGTCGCCGTAGTAATGTTCTGCGCCGATGATTTCTATGGGACGCTTCTCAATGAGCCCCGTGCCGATGCCATTGGTGCCGGAGTGTTCTTCTGTGGCAAAGAAGCCCCGCTGAAAGACAGGCAGTGCCTTGATGTCCTCTTCGTGTCCTACCGTGTGCAGAATGAGTCCTGTACTGTCGGACAGCCCGATGACGCTATGTGCTGCACTGATGGAGGAAAACAGTTTTTCCATGAAGGGAACGGCGCTTTCAAGCAACTCTCGATTGCGTATCAGTGCGCTGGCCAACATTTCGGCTGAGATCGGACCTTTCGCTTTTCGATGTGTCGAGGAGAGTCGGCAACGCTGCCATGAGGCCAGAATGAACGGGCGGATAAGCGATGTATCGATGGGGAGATTTTGCTTAAATGCTTCACGAAGTTCTAGGAGCCTGTCGTGGGGATACCTTTCATTGGACATATTTTCCTCCCGAAAAGCGGCATGTGCTGAAGAATAAGTCCACGGCAGCTTTTCTACCCTCATACGTCTACCTCTACTATGATCAGTTAGAAAGGTAAAGGTGAAGCTCTCTCGAAAAAAGTACTTCAGGAATGAGATTGTCTCAATAACTATTTTAAATTTATTGGGCAAAAAGAAAATCCCAGCTTTGATTTGGGAGCTTTTAACCCAAAAAAGGTGAACAGCGAACTGTTCACCTTGTGTATTCTGGTAGCAAGGGGGAGATTTGAACTCTCGACACTACGGGTATGAACCGTATGCTCTAACCAACTGAGCTACCTTGCCGTGTGCGCCGAGAGAGCGGCGCAAAACAGGTAATATAGGAAACGGCAGCGCTTGGCAAGCATTTTTTTTTCCACCTTGGGGAATTTTTCTAACCGGCAAGAAAGAGATAGACGGGTATGGCCAGAAGCAGGCGGTAGATGGCGAAAGCCTTCAGCGTGTATTTTCCCAGAATTTTTATGAAAAATCGAATGGCAATAACAGCGGAAACAAAGGCTGCGGCCGAACCGGCAAGAAAGAAGGTGAGGTCGTCTGCCGTCAGGAGCGGCAGCGAGCGCAAAAGATCATAGCCCGCGGCTCCTGCGATGATGGGCACGGCCGCAATAAACGAATATTCTGCCGCCGTCTTTCTTTGCACACCGAGTATCATGCCGCCCATGATCGTGGATGCAGAGCGGGAAAAGCCTGGCCAGAGGGCAAGACATTGGAAGCAGCCTATGCCAAGGGCCTGAAGTGCGGTGATATGATCCAGATCACGGGAGCTGGGGACCGCCCACGAACGCGAGACGTGCCGTTCGACGGCGAGCATCAGAACCGCTCCGGCGACAAGTGCGGCGGCAACGGACAGGGGCGTGAACAGGGATTTGATGAAGTCGTGGAGGCACAGGCCCAGGAAGGCCGCGGGGAACGTCGTGAGCAGAAGCAGGCTCAAACCGCGGATACCGGAGAAGGCGGCATTGGAATCGGGACGAAGCAGGGAGAAAAAGCGTTTTCCATACAGAAGCACAACGGCAAGAATGGCTCCCACCTGAATGACTACCTCGAATGTGTCGGCCTTCGGCCCCAGAAAGTCCAGCAGATGCCCGGCGATAATGAGGTGCCCGGAAGAGGAGACAGGAATAAATTCCGTGAGGCCTTCCACAAGGCCGAGAAGCGATGCCGTGGTCAGAGAGTCCATGTCAGCGCTCCGGTTTGAAGGAAATAGCTCTGTCCACGAAGGCGAGGGTTTCCGTATAGAATGTCTGGGAATTGCCGTAGGTATAGGGCGTCAGAAAACGGGTGCGGTTGGCGCCGACGAGCAGCCCCACGATGATCTGTGCCGTGCTGATGGCGGAAAGCGGCTGAATGCTGCCGTCGTTTTGTCCACGTTGGAGTTGAGCTTCGAGGATGTGGTGGACTTTCTCGAATTCCTTGAGCATGACTTCCCGTTCCGCGCTGGGCTTCATGTCGGTATAGGGAGAGCAGCGCACGAGGACGAGCCAATTCGAGCGCTGGTCGATGGTAAAGTCGAGATAGGCTCCGCAGAAGTTGAGTACGCCGGTGCGTCCGTCCGGGGAATCCTCAGCGGTCTTGCGCAGTGTTTCGATGAAGTTCTGAAGAACGTCCATTCCTGCGGCGAAAAAGAGCTTTTCCTTGCTGCCGTAATGATGGGTGAGCAGGCCCAGGGCCACGCCAGCTCTCTCCGATATTTTCTTGAACGTGGTCTCGGCAAAGCCGTATTCGCCGAACAGCTCTTTCGCTGCCTGGAGAAGGGCGTCTTTTTTAGGGGAACGTCTCATGCGTACTCTTCAGAGTTAAAAAAAGGTGTGGCGGTCGCGCACGGAGAAGAGCATTGCACGATTATTTCCTTAAAGGCAAGCTGTTTGTTCAGACTTTTCCCCAGGCAAAACTGACCGCAGAGGGAGTTTTTTCTGTTTTCCGTAAAGGCTTCGTTATGGCGGACAGTCCGAGAGTATCACTTTAATAATGATAAAAGTTCTTCGATCTTGCCGTTAACGCGAAATCGCTGAAACAACGCCAGAGA
>NZ_CANRLT010000052.1 GCF_947631555.1 uncultured Mailhella sp.
GTCCGGCTTCTGCCGGCAAACATGGTTACGCCGCCGAAGCGGGGTAGTCGCGCGAGCGTCAGCGAGCTGATAGCGAAGGCGGCGTGTTTGTCCGGCTTCTGCCGGCAAACATGGTTACGCCGCCGAAGCGGGGTAGTCGCGCGAGCGTCAGCGAGCTGATAGCGAACGTGTTTGTCCGGCTTCTGCCGAGAAAGGCATCTTGTTTTTCCTGCCGGAAAAACGCGAAGAGTGCCGAACTTCCAGTTCGGCAAAGGCACCTGCTAGCCAACTCTGACGCGGGCACGCCTCGTGCAGCGAAGCTGCCCTCGGCCGCGCTCCGCGTGACCTTTCTTCCGCCCGGCCTTCCCCGCTCGCTGGCCGCAAAGATGTGCAACGGGCAAAGCCCGATTGCACACGGCCTGCTCGCTATCAGCGGCGTACACGCCGCGCCTCCGGCGGTCAAGGAAGAGGGAAGCAAACGCCTGGCTGCAGGACAGCGCGTACGCCGCCGATGCGGAGCAATCATCTGTGGAGCAGTACGCGAATGAGGCAGGCTGGGGAGTGAGATATTTTTTTCTTGACGGGGCAGGCTGATTCTGGCAGAGTGATGACCGCAACGGGGGTGTAGCTCAGTTGGGAGAGCGCTTGAATGGCATTCAAGAGGCCAAGAGTTCAATTCTCTTCATCTCCACCAGAGTTTACGAGGGTCACGGCAGAAGCCGCGGCCCTCTTTTTTTGTGGGGTTCTCCACTAACAGCCGGAAATTCCATGGCCGGGCACACGGCAAAAGAATGCCTTTGTAAGAGATGTCCGCCGAGAAGACACGTTCCCGTGTGAGGTCTCAAAAGCTCTTTCCTGGAGGAAGCTTTTCCCATAATCCGGACCTTTCTTGTCTCATGCGGAAGCAGGGAAAACTTTTTTTCAGACTATGGGGGGGGGTGACGGCTTTCCCCATCCTGACGGCAAAGGCGTCCTTCACCGCAGAAGGTGGGGGGGCGGGTTCCCCCTGTTCAGGAAATTGCAATCCCCGGTCGTGTGCGCTATGGTGTTTTTGCGCAATCCCTGCGCCCGGAGCGGAATTTCCGCTTCGAGCTTTTTGTACGGTAAGGACATTTCATGAGTACGCTCGCACACGTTTCCCCTTCCTCCGCCGCTGCCGGGGAGGGCGGCTGCATCAGCATCATCGGCATGGCCGGTTCCGGCAAGACCACGGTTGGCCGTCTGGTGGCCGAAGCCCTGGGCTGGGCTTTCGCCGATACCGACCATATTATCGAGGCCAGCTACGGAACCAGACTCCAGACTGTGGCCGACGCCATGAGCAAGGAAGCCTTCATCGAGATGGAATCCGACGTGGTCTGCTCCCTGCAACTGGCACGCGCGGTCATCGCCACGGGCGGAAGCGTTGTCTACCGCCAGCGCACCATGGCTCATCTGGCTTCTCTGGGTCCCGTGGTCTTTCTGGATGTGCCGCTGGAAACCATACTCGAACGCATCGCACTCAATCCTGCCCGCGGGCTGGCCATCGCTCCAGGGCAGACCATTGAAGACCTGTTCAGGGAACGGGAAGCCCTGTACCATCGCTATGCAACGGTCACGGTAGCGATGCGGGGACTTACCCCGCAGGAGAGCGCAGCGCAGGTTCTTGAGGCACTGGCCGGGCAGGGACGCGTCTGACCCGTTGAAATCGGTGGAACAACGCAGTTTTTTTCGCTTCTTCGGCAAATCAGCCTTGACGCCGTCCAGCCCTCAAGGCTACTCTGGGCTGTCATTCCTGCCGTTTCACGGCTCAAAGTTTTGCTCTTTTTCCCATGAGAGGAGTTTTTCCTATGCTTCGTCGTATGGTTTTTGCACTGGCTCTGACGTTCTTCTGTTCTGCGGTCCTTGTTCCCGTGCAGGCCCAGGCCGCCGGCAAGATCGGCGTGGCCAACTCTCTCCGCATTTCTTCTCAGAGTGCCCCCGGCAAGGAAGCCGAAAAGCAGCTTCAGGCCATGTTCGGCAAGGAACGCCAGGAGCTGGAGAAGCAGGGTGCGGATCTCAACAAGCAGGCCGAGGATCTCCGTAAGCAGGCGGCTGCGCTCTCGGAAAAAGCCCGCAACGAACGCGCCCAGAAGATTCAGAAGCAGGCCCAGGAACTGGACGCCAAGGGCACAGCCTACACGCAGCGCCTTTCCCGTGTCCAGCAGGCCATCAACGCACAGATGACCGATGTGCTGCGCGAAGCGAGCAACAGCTTTATCAAGAAGAACGGCTATGACATGATCATCGATGCCACCGCCGTCATGGCCTTTGTCGAGGGCACGGATATTACCTCCGGGCTTATCGAGGAAGTGAACAGAGTCTGGAAGTCCAAGGGCGGCAAGTTCGATCTCAGCTCCGCAAAATAAACCAGGAGCATGATCCATGCCCGCATCCGCCTACAGGCTTTCAGAGATCGCAGAACGGCTCGGTCTGCGGCTGAGCCTGAAGTCCCCTGAGGACGACATCGTCATCACGGGCATCAACACGCTGGAAGAAGCCGGCCCCACGGAGCTGAGCTTCCTGTCGAACCCCAAATACGCTCATCAGCTGAAAGCGACGCAGGCCGGAGCCGTCATTGTCCGTCCCGACCACGAGGCGGACGTACGCCGCGCCCTTGTCACTGACGATCCGTACCCCATGTTCGCCCAGGCGCTCACGCTCTTTGCCCATCCGCAGGGCAGCTTCACGGGCATCAGCCATCTGGCCTGCGTCCATCCCGAGGCCAACGTCGGCGAGGGGTGCACCATCTACCCCTTCTGCTATATCGGTCCCCGCGCCTCCCTCGGCAGGGGCTGCATCGTGTTTCCCGGCTGTTACATTGGAGAGGAATGTACGCTGGGAGACGGGTGCATCCTGTATCCGCGGGTGGTGCTCATGGCCGGAACCGTCCTCGGTGCTTCCTGCGTGCTCCAGCCCGGAGCCGTCCTCGGCGCGGAGGGCTTTGGCTTTGCCCGTACCGCGGAGGGCATCCAGAAGATACCGCAGATCGGCCATGTGCAGATCGGCGACCGCGTGGAGATCGGGGCCAACTCCGCCGTGGATCGCGCCGCGCTCAGCGCGACCGTCATCGGCGACGGCACCTGCCTCGACAACCTCGTCCAGATCGGTCACAACGTCCGCATGGGCAAGGACTGCCTCATCGTTTCCCAGGTGGGCATTTCCGGTTCCACCCATGTGGGGGACAACGTGACCATGGCAGGGCAGGCCGGTGTGTCGGGCCATCTGCACATCGGCAGCAATTCCACCATCGGGCCGCAGGCCGGCGTGGCCAAGGACATCGGCGAAGGGCAGGTGGTCGGCGGTTCTCCCACAACCGATTATAATACCTACCTGCGCACGGCCACGCTCATCCCCAAGCTGCCGGAGCTGTTCAAGCGTGTGGCCAGGCTCGAAAAAGAGCTGGGGCACAAGCCCATGACGGAGAAGAAGGCCGACCGTTCCCTCGCCACGATGTGGAATCGCTGGATGGCCAAAATGCATCATAAGAGCTAAGCGCGCCGCAGTCCTGACTGTGCCGTCCGGCAAGGCTCCGTCCTCGTATCTCGGAGGGGCCGCGCCCTGAACCCATTTCCGCAACCTCAAAGGCAAAGAGACCATGAGCGAACCCATTTCCATCGACATCAAGGGGATACTCGGCATCCTGCCGCACCGCTACCCCTTTCTTCTGGTAGACCGTGTGGTGGCGCTGGTTCCCGGAGAGAGCATCCAGGCGTACAAGAACCTGACCTTCAACGAACCCTTTTTCCAGGGCCATTTCCCCGGTGTGCCCGTCATGCCCGGCGTCCTCATCATCGAGGCCATGGCGCAGACCGGTGTCATCCTGGTGGCGCATTCCTTCCCGGAGTTTCAGGAACATCCCGGCGATCAGATCTATCTTTTCGCCGGCATAGAAAAGGCGCGCTTCCGCGCTCCCGTCCGCCCCGGCGACAAGCTTGTTCTGGAATGTACCAACCTCACGCACAAGATGAAGCTCTGGAAAATGGATGCCAAAGCCTATGTGGACGGTACCCTCGTCGCCGAGGCCAGACTGTCCGCATCTGCGCTTCCCAAGGAGTCCTTCTGAATGGGAGCCCCCATCATCCATCCGTCCGCAACAGTTGATCCCGGCGCAGAACTGGGTGAAGACGTTGTCGTCGGCCCATATGCCGTCATCGAAGATCACGTTGTCATCGGCGCGCGCACACGCATCGACGCCCTGGCCTCGGTCAAGCGCTACACCACCATGGGCGAGGACAACCACGTCCATTCCTACGCCGCCGTCGGAGGCGAACCGCAGGATCTGAAGTTCCACGGCGAGGAGAGCCACCTCGTCATCGGCGACAGGAACAGGATACGGGAATTCACCACGCTCCACCGCGGGACGGAAGACGGCGGAGGCATCACGCGCATCGGCAACGACAATCTGCTCATGGCCTATGTGCACGTCGCTCACGACTGCGTGGTGAAGGATCATATCGTCATGTCCAACAACGCCACCCTTGCCGGGCACTGCGTTGTGGACGACTACGCCATCATCGGCGGACTTTCGGCCGTGCACCAGTTCGTGCGGCTGGGCAGACACGCCTTTGTGGGCGGCATGTCCGGACTGGCGCAGGATCTTCCGCCCTGGATGCTGGCCGTGGGCAACCGCGCCACCGTCCAGTCTCCCAACATCGTGGGGCTGCGCCGCGCCAAGGTGAGCATGGAAGTGCTCTCCGCCTTCAAGCAGGCCTACCGCCTGACCTGGTACTCGGGTATGCCCCGGCCGGATGCGCTGCTTCAACTGGAAGCGGAATACGGCTATCTGCCGGAAATCATGGAATTTATCCAGTTCGTGCGCGAGAGCAGGCGCGGTGTGCTCCCAGGCGACGAACGAAAAAAGGCCACTGTCTGAATTCGGGCCGCCCTCTGCCGGGGCGGCCTTTTCGCTTTTTTGCTTCCCGTTTTGTCCTCAGGGAGAAGTCTTGTTTCAATCCACAGCCGGACCGTCCGCCGACTGACTCCGCAGGCGGCTTCCCCGCTCCGGCGGTCAAGGATAGGGGGCGAGCGGATTGCCTCTCCTGCCCCGCGAGCCGGCCGCAACCATACTTGAGCGGGCAAAGCCCGACGGCGCACACGCCGCATCGTCCGGCGGCCAGGGGAGAGATTACAAAAAAGAGTTCATCAGCTTCGCCTCCTGCCAACGGCTCTTTTCCTTTTTTCAGGGGGGAAGAGGAAGGTTTCAAACCACAAAGGAAGTTTTCATGACCGATTTTGTCTATCACAGTCCTACCAAGGTCGTGTTCGGGCGGGACGCCGAAAACCGTACCGGCGAACTCGTGAGAGAGCAGGGCGGGCACCGCGTCCTGTTGCACTATGGCGGCGGCAGCGTGCAGCGCACGGGGCTGCTCGACCGCATCCGGCGTTCCCTTGAAGCGGCGGGCGTGAGCTGGACGGAGCTGGGCGGCGTGGTGCCTAATCCCCGCCTTTCCCTGATCCGCAGGGGCATTGAGCAGGGCAGGGCCGAAGGCGTGGACTTTCTTCTGGCCGTGGGCGGCGGCAGCGTTATTGATTCTTCCAAGGCCATAGCCTACGGCATGGCCAACGCGGGCGATGTCTGGGATTTCTTCCTGCGCAGGCGCAAGGCGGAGGCGTGTCTGCCCCTCGGCGCGGTAGTGACCATGGCCGCCGCGGGCAGCGAACTCAGCGCGTCCTGCGTCATCACCAACGAGGAAGGGCGGCTCAAGCTCGGCTATACCTCCGACCTCGCCCGGCCCCGCTTCGCCGTCATGAATCCCGCCCTGACCGTGACCGTTCCTCCCTATCAGACGGCCTGCGGCTGCGTGGACGTGCTCATGCACACGATGGAGCGCTGGTTCTATCACAGCGGCGGCATGGAGCTGACTGCCGGCTTTGCCGAAGGACTGCTGCGCACGGTGATGCGCCACGCGCTCATCCTGCGTGACCATCCCGATAACTACGCCTCCCGCGCCGAAGTGCTCTGGGCCTCCGCCCTTTCTCACAACGGGCTTACGGGCTGCGGCACGGACGGCGGCGACTGGGCCTGCCACAAGCTGGAACACGAACTCAGCGGACTTTTCGACGTGGCCCACGGCGCCGGTCTTTCCGCCATCTGGGGAAGCTGGGCGCGTTTCGTGTACCCCTGCAATCTCGAACGCTTTGTCAGCTTCGCCACCCGTGTCATGAGCGTTCCCCGCGGCGATGACGAAGAAACGGCGCTCAGGGGCATCGCGGCTATGGAGGACTTCTTCCGTTCCATCCATATGCCCACCACGCTCACGGAACTGGGTGTACGGCCCACGGACGCGGAAATCCGTCTCATGGCCGAAAAGTGCTACGCCGGATTCGGCGGCCCCGTGGGAAAGATCAAACCCCTGAATATTGACGACCTGGAGTCCATCTACCGCAGCGCACGCTGAGCCGTCCGCAGCCCCCTGTTCCTTTCAGGCTTCCCCGGCACAACGGCATGAAGGAGGGAATCACATGAAAAAAAGGGCGCTCTTTCTGTCTCTTGTCCTTTTGTTCGCGTTCGCGGTCTGCACAGGCGCCAGGGCCGCGGAAGAAAAGAGAGAAGAGAAGCTCATGGAGATCACTGTCGACATCGGCGGCCGCAGCTATGACGCCCTGCTTTACGACAACGCGGCGGGGCGGTTCATGGCGGAACAGCTCCCGTATACCGTGCGGCTGAACAAGGGTCCCATCGACTATTGCGGCATAACTGCGCTGCCCTTTGAAGGCAGGGGATTTGCCGGGGAGGAAGGGCATCTCAAGGGCGAATTGCTCTACTATGACGGCTGGTTCGTCCTCTTCCTGAATGAAGTACTGCCGCTGGGGGACAGCGGGCCGCGCATTCCCTTCGGCAGACTGGCCGGCGCGGGCGATGCGGACACGCTGGCGGCGAACGGTCCGGCCTCGGCGGACGTGACGCTCGCGCCAAAAAAGCACGGAGGCGCAGCATCAGCACAGGATACGGATCTGAAAAACAGCACAGTTCCGGCTTCGGCCCGGCAGAAAGGAGGGGCAGCGGTGGGAGTCTTCGATTTCGAGAAAAAAACGGTCCTGCTGAACAGCGGGCATGAAATGCCCATCGTGGGGCTGGGAACCTACGCCCTGGATCACGAAACCTGTGTGCGCTCAGTGATGACCCTGCTCAAGAATGGCGGCAGGCTCATTGACACGGCGTACATGTATCACAACGAAGCCGCCGTGGGCGAGGGCGTCCGCCGGGCGATGAAGGCATACGGCATTCCCCGCGAAGACATCTTTGTCATCACCAAGATCTATCCGAATCAGTTCGCCGAAGCGGAAGCCGCCATCGAACGGGCGTTGGCAGTCCTTGACCTCGGCTACATCGACATGATGCTCCTGCACCACCCGGGAGCGAACGATGTGAGCGCGTATCGCGCCATGGAAGGGTATGTCAAAGCGGGAAAGATCCGCTCCCTTGGCCTTTCGAACTGGTACGCTGAGGAGCTGAACGCCTTTCTGCCGCAGATCAGCATCCTTCCCGCGCTCGTTCAGAATGAAATCCATCCCTTTTATCAGGAACGGGAAGTTGTGCCCTTTATCCAGAAGCAGGGCATGGTCGTGCAGTGCTGGTATCCCCTCGGCGGCAGGGGATATACGGCAGACCTGCTGGGCCATGAACGCCTTGCGGCCATCGCCGGAGCCCACGGCGTCTCTCCGGCGCAGGTTGTTCTGCGCTGGGAGCTGCAAAGGGGACTTGCGGTCATTCCGGGTTCAGGCAATCCGGAACATATCCGTGAGAACCTTGACCTGTTCGGCTTCACACTGACCGCAGAGGAAATGCGGCAGATTGACGCACTCGACAGGGGCGAAAAGCACGACTGGTATTAGCCCCCGCTGGTACAGAGAAAGCCCGCCGGGGATGGGAAAATTCCCTTGCGGCGGGCTTCGGTTTTCTGGAATCAGCGGCTCCCGTTCCCGAAAGCAGCGGGAAGTGCCGGGTTCAGCTTTCGAGAACCGTGCCTATGCCCTGATCCGTGAGCAGCTCGAGCAGGACGCAGTTTTCCACGCGGCCGTCCACCACGGAGATTCGGCCTACGCCCTTGGAGAGTGCGTCGAGGCAGCAGTCGAGCTTGGGGATCATGCCGCCTGTCAGCGTCCCGTCGGCCTTCAGTGCTGGGATGTCGGCAATGTTGAGATGTTCGATGAGCTTGCCGTCCTTGTCCAGCACGCCGGCAACGTCGGTGAGCATGAGCAGCCGCTTGGCCTTCAGTGCTCCGGCCACGGCCCCGGCCACGGAATCGGCGTTGATGTTGTAGGTGTGCCCCCCCTTGTCCACGCCCACAGGGGCGATGACGGGCACGAAATTGTCCTGGATGAGCGAGTTCAAAAGCTGGGTGTTGACGCGCGTGACCTTGCCCACGCTGCCGAGGTCGATGATTTCCGGCGGCTGCTGCAAGCCGTGGTCGATGGTCATGGCCAGCTTGCGGGCTTCGAGCAGCAGGCCGTCCTTGCCGGACAGACCCACGGCGCAGGCGCCGGTCTTGTTGATGAGGTTCACCACGCTCTTGTTCACGGAACCGACCAGCACCATCTCCACCACGTCCATCGTGGCCTTGTCGGTGACGCGATGCCCCTGACGGAATTCGGACTTGATTTCCAGCTTGGCGAGCATCTGGTTGATCTGGGGGCCGCCGCCGTGCACGACCACGGGATGAATGCCCACCAGCTTGAGCAGGCTGATGTTGCGGGCGAAGGCCAGCTTCAGGCTCTCATCGGTCATGGCGTGGCCGCCGTATTTGATGACGACGGTCTCGCCGTGGTATTCCTTAAGATAGGGAAGGCTTTCAATAAGGATACGGGATTGCAGGCGGGCCTGTTCCATAGGATCGGACATAGAGGTCATCATCTTACTTCCTTTATGGTTTGAGACCTCGGCCTTCAGGCCGATAGAACCCCACCCCGCCCTGAAGGGCTTTGCTGCATTATTGCTTTTCTCCGTGGGGAGCGTCCGGGCGGAATGGTTTCTGGCGTCATAGTCCTCGCATTCTCCCCAAATGTCCAGTGTTCGGGGCGTTTTTTCCCTGCATCCGGGCCGTGCGGCACGCCTTTTTTTGCGGAAGCCTCTCAACCCATTGCGTAAAAGAACACAACAGGATAAGAAAGAAGACGTCGTTTTGCCGCGGGACTTTGTCCTGCAAAATTCAATATTGGAGAATCTATGTTTACATCCATCGCCTATGCCGCCGGCTCCTCAGGCGCTGCCCCCGCTGAAGGCCCCATGGGAGCACTCGCATCCTTTGTGCCCCTTATCCTCATGTTCGCGGTCTTCTACTTCCTGCTGATCCGTCCTCAGCAGAAGCGCAACAAGGAACACAAGGCCATGCTCTCCTCCCTGGGCAAGGGTTCCTACATCATCACCTCCGGCGGTCTGCTGGGCCGTATCGTGGATGTGGAAGGCGACATCCTCGTCGTTGATCTTGGCGATACCAAGGTACGCATCCCCCGCGGCTTCATCAGCAGCACCTATGATCCCAAGGCGCTCAACAAAAGTACAGAGAACGCCGCTCCCGACGAAAAGAAGTAGCGTTCCGAGACCCTTTTTCAGGCTTCCGCGTCCTGCCCGGAGCAGGGCGCGGCGGTCTTTCCGTGTATTTTTCCCGTCATGCTCTTTCCAAGGACCCCTGTATGAAAGCTCTGCGCTTACGCCTGGCCTTCTCCATCGCGGCGCTGATCGCCGTTCTGATGTACGCTCTGCCCAATCTGTCCATCTTCGGAGATTCCCCTCTGGGAACGCTTATCCAGAACCGCATCAATCTGGGACTCGATCTGAAGGGCGGCATGAACCTGACCCTGGGCGTGGATGTGGACAAGGCCATCCAGAACGCCCTTTCCGTGACCGGCCAGGATCTGCGCGCCCGCGCCGGCGAGGAAAAAATTTCTCTGGTCAAGCCCCGGCTGAACGCCAGCGGCGAACTGGAAGTCATCCTGCCCCGCGTCAATCAGGCCGGCGCCTTTGAAGCCATGGTGTCCAAATGGTTCCCCAACCTGCATCAGGTGAGCTCCGGGGATACCGCCTCCGGCCGCAGCTATGTCTACACCCTTTCTGCGCCCGCCCGCCAGCAGACGGAAGATATGACCATGGAACAGGTAGTGCGCACCATCCGCAACCGTATCGACCAGTTCGGTGTGGCTGAACCCGATATCCGCAAGCAGTCCGACAATCAGGTGCAGGTGCAGCTCCCCGGCATGACGGATTCCGAACGTGCGGTGCAGATCATCGGACAGACGGCGCACCTCGAATTTCACCTCGTGCGCGATGACGTGGATCCCAACGCCATCATGCTTCCCGCCGGAACCGCCCGCTTCCCCTTCATCACCACGGACCGGCTGGGTGAACAGCACGAAAGCACCATCATTCTGGACAGCGAAGCGCTCATGGGCGGCGAGGACATCACCAACGCCCGCCCGGCCTTCAACGAGTTCGGTCAGTCCTATGTGGCGCTGGAGTTCAATAACCGCGGTGCCGGCAACTTCGAGCGCATCACCGGTGACCATATCAAGAAGCGCATGGCCATAGTCCTCGACGGCAAGGTCTATTCCGCCCCCGTCATTCAGGATCGCATCTCCGGCGGCCGCGCCTCCATCACCGGCAGCTTCACCACGGAGGAGGCGCAGGATCTGGCCATCGTGCTGCGCGCCGGTTCCCTGCCTACCCCTGTTTCCATTCTGGAAGAGCGCACCGTCGGCCCGTCTCTGGGCAAGGAGTCCATCAACAGCGGCATCAAGGCGTCTCTCGTGGGCGCAGCCGCCGTGTTCGTCATCATGCCCGTGTATTATGGACTGTCCGGCGTCATCGCCGACCTCATGCTCTGCTTCACCCTGACCATACTCATGGCCGGCATGACGCTGTTCGGAGCCACACTCACGCTGCCCGGCATCGCGGGTGTCGTGCTCACCATCGGCATGTCCGTTGACGCCAACGTGCTGATCTTCGAGCGCATCCGCGAAGAGCTGAAGCTGGGACTCACCGCCCTCGAAGCCGTGGAAGCCGGTTTCAGCCGCGCCAGCATCTCCATCACCGACTCGAACCTGACCACGCTTATCACCGCGGCCATCCTCTACCAGTTCGGCACAGGACCCATCCGGGGATTCGCCGTCACGCTGTCCCTCGGCATCGTGGCATCCATGTTCACCGCCATCTTCGTGTCCCGCGTCATTTTCGAACTCTGGATGCGGGCCAACGGCGGGCGGAAGATCAGCGTTTAGGACAGGAGGTCACGCATGTCATTCTCCATTCTTTCCCGTCAGACCAACATAGACTTTGCCGGCTTCCGCCGCATCGCCTACGTCATCTCGCTGGCCTTCATCCTCGTCGGTCTCGCCGCCATCGTCTGGAACGGCGGTCTGCGCTACGGCGTGGATTTCGCCGGCGGCGTGATGGTGCAGATACAGTTCGACAGGCCCATTCCCGACGAACAGGTGAAGAAGGCCCTGCAAAACGTGGAACTCAACGGGCTGACGGTTCAGCAGGTGGGCACCGAAGACCGCGACTACCTGCTGCGCTTCTCCGCCTCGGAGACCACGGACAATCAGAATCTGCGGCACAGCGTCTCGGAAGCCCTGAAGTCCAGCATCCCGGACAACGCCTCTTCCATTGTGCGCCTGGAATCCGTCGGCCCCAAGGTCGGCAACGATCTGCGCAACATGGCCATCGAAGCCCTGTTCTACGCCGTGCTGCTCATCACCGTCTACATCTCCGGCCGTTTCGAGCATAGCTGGTTTATGGCAGGGGCCATGGCCGCGGTCATGTGGGCGGCCGTTTCCGGCGCAAGCTACCTCGGCTTCAACCAGCTCTGGGGCGTGGCCATCGGCCTGGCCGTCACCCTGATCTGCTGCTGGCGGCTCAAGCTGAATTTCGCGCTGGGCGCCATCATCGCCCTCATCCACGACGTGGTGGCCACGCTGGGCCTGCTCACCCTTGTGGGCGTGGAGATCGACCTCAACGTCATCGCCGCGCTGCTCACCCTCGTGGGCTATTCCATCAACGACACCATCGTCGTCTATGACCGTATCCGCGAAAATCTGCGGGCCATACCCGAAAACGGACCCAAGCCCTCCATGGCCGAGATCATCAACAAGTCCGTCAACCAGACCATGGCCCGAACCATCATGACCTCATCGACGACCGTGGTCGCCAGCTTCGCCCTGTTCTTCCTGGGCGGCAGCGTCATCCACGATTTCGCCTTCACCATCACCATGGGCGTCATCTTCGGTACCTGGTCTTCCATCTTCGTGGCCTCGCCCATCCTCATCGCCTTTGGCGATGCGGCTCTCTACCAGCGCAAGGCCAGCAAGAAGGACGACTACGAGCGCCCAGGCGAACACGGCATCGTCTGATCCGGAGTCAACGTTCTCCCAGAAGCCTCGTTCCCTGCGGAGCGGGGCTTTTTTTTGACCACAGGGCGGCAGTCTGTTTCTATCAGGGGAACGGCCTTACCGCGCGTTCAGCAAAGGTCAAACCAGGAATCCCGGCGAAGCGGCGCATCTGGCCTGTTCCTCTGTCCCTCAAGGCGGGAAACCCGCCATCTGCGCAAACAGGCACACGCAGAACCTGTCTCCCGGCCTGCGGCAAGCCGGGTGCAGGATAAAAAAGTATCATGCTGCGCCGCAGAAGCCTTCCCAGAACCCGGCTGAGGGAGCGGAAGGCGTGTTTTCGGACGCCCCGGCAGACGATTTTTCCGCATATTTCGAGAGAACGTTCCAGAATATCCCCTACGGCAGAAATCGGGGAGGCAGTTTCCATTCAGGTGAAATTATTGAAAATCTTTTCTCTGCACGCAGAGGGCTGCGCTTTCTGGGGAAAGGATGAAACCGGTGCATCAGCGTGAACAGCTTCGCGCCGAACGCTCTCTATCCGCCTTGTTTTCTGAAATGGATTTTTTCGGCTTCTGGGGTTCCAGTTTCCGGGTTTTCGCCTTTTCAGGGAAAAATCTCAAAAAAAAATGGTTCCTTCTGCCTTCTTTGGCGGGAGAAAAGAAGGGCTTCAGAAAATTTTTATCATAAATATTTATTTATTTTTATTGACAAAAATTCCAGCGAGAGACCGCAGACCGACAAAAAATTCCGAACAGGTGGTTCAACCCTTGCCCTTGCTGGGGGGATTTGTTATACAAAGGACAAATGGGTTGAGGAGAACCTTTTAATCTTTTTAGCAGAGGATTTTCTTATGGCAAACGAACAAGACATTGTCCGCGATGATGGCAGGGCAAAATGGTCTGATCTGTGGCTCAAGGAAGACTACTGGGCCATATGGGTCGGCTTCTTCTTCATCATCGTAGCCGGCATCATCATGATGAACGGTCGTGCCGACATCGAAAGCAAGCTCGCCTCCTACAATCAGGTGATCGCTGCCGAAAAGGCGAAACCCATCCAGACCATCGAGCTGATCCAGGCTCAGGCGGCCAAGAAGAGCGTCGCCGGCAGTGCTCTGCCCGCGGCTAAAACGCTCATCGGCTACCTGGCGACTCCCGCCAAGTGGTCCGGCAACCCTGTTGACTCCTTCGTGAAGCACGCCAACGAAGGCGCCAAGCCCGCCGCCGCCGAAGCCAAGGCCGCCGCTGCCGCCGCTCTGGAAGCAGCCAAGACCGCTCAGGCTTCCGCCGCTGCCGAATCCTTCGCCAACGCCGACCTGAACAAGGCCGCCGAAACCGCCATCGCCGCCTGGCAGAAGGCCGACAAGGCTTCCTCCGCCGCTGCCGCCAAGGTTGGTTCCGACAAGAACCTCATCCCCGGCCTCATTATCCTCGGCCTCGGCCTTGGCGTGATCACCTCCGTTGGTATGGCCGTGATGGGCTTCAACGTTGCCTCCTACTTCATCGGCTTCATCGGTGTGTGGATTCTCTGCCTGCTCGCCAACTTCCTGGGCGGGTACGGTCCTGCTTCCAAGTATGGCCTGAACGCGGAAATCTGGTCCATCATCATCGGCATGGTGGTGTCCAACACTATCGGTACCCCCAAGTGGATCAAGCCCGCCGTGCAGGTGGAATACTTCATCAAGTCCGGCCTCGTGCTGCTGGGTGCTGAAGTTCTCTTCAACAAAATCCTGGCCATTGGTATCCCCGGCATCTTCGTGGCCTGGGTGGTCACCCCCATCGTTCTGATCTCCACCTACGTCTTCGGCCAGAAGGTCCTGAAGATGGAATCCAAGACCCTGAACATCACCATCTCCGCCGACATGTCCGTGTGCGGCACCTCCGCGGCTATCGCCGTGGCCGCTGCCTGCCGTGCCAAGAAGGAAGAGCTGACGCTGTCCGTGGGTCTGTCCATGGTCTTCACCGCCATCATGATGGTTCTCATGCCCGCCTTCATCAAGGCTGTGGGTATGCCTGAAATCCTGGGCGGCGCCTGGATCGGCGGCACCATCGACGCCACCGGTTCCGTGGCCGCTGCCGGCGCCTTCATCGGACCCAAGGCCCTGCAGGTTGCCGCTACCATCAAGATGATCCAGAACGTGCTCATCGGTGTGAGCGCCTTCTGCGTGGCCATCTACTTCGCCACCAAGGTCGAAGCTCATGAAGAGGGAACCACTGTCGGCCCCATGGAAATCTGGAACCGCTTCCCCAAGTTCGTTCTCGGCTTCCTGGCAGCCTCCATCATCCTCTCCACGATCTCCGGCAACCTCGGCAGCGAGCTTGGCAACGCCCTGATCTCCAATGGCGTCAACAAGGTCACGGTGCCCCTGCGCGGCTGGTTCTTCGCTCTGGCCTTCGTGTCCATCGGTCTCGCCACCAACTTCAAGGAACTCGCCAAGTACTTCAAGGGCGGCAAGCCGATCATCCTGTATGTCTGCGGCCAGTCCCTGAACCTCTGCCTGACGCTGCTCATGGCGTGGATCATGTTCTACAAGGTCTTCCCTGAAATCACCGCCAGCATCTAACCAAACCTCTTCCAGCCGCGTCGTCACCTCAGACGGCGCGGCTGTCTTTTTCACTATGTCCGACTCCTCTCCCTCCAGATTTTCTCCGTGGATCCGTCTTATCGTCTGCGCTGTGGCCGTATGGCTGGTATTCGGCGAAGCCATCCCCTGGGTCTACACGGTTGTTCCGGCGCTGCGGCACTCCTGCGAGCAGCAGGAAAAGTACGATATTGCCGCGGGCGCCATCTATTACACGGACGTCCCCATATCGCTGGAAAGCGAAATGGCTTCCCGCGAGGCTGTGCAAAGGGCGCTCGAAGCCAGAAAGTCTTCCCTGTAGCGCACAGGGAGGCTGAATACCGGAGGTTAGCCTTCGGTATTTTTTTTGCCGTCGAAATCTCTGTCCTCCTTGTGACGGTTTCAAAAAGCTGCCGTGCGCCCGCCGGCGCTCCTCCCCGTCCGTAGACGCGGGAAGCGGCCTGTGCTAATCTTCTCTCATCAAAAAATTCCTTTGTGGTTTGAGACTTCCCCCTTCAGGAGGAAAAGAGTAGTTGACAAGACGGCGAAGCCGATGAAATCTTTTTCCGTTACCTCTCCCTTGGCTGCCGGAGGCGCGGCGCGTGCGCCGCTGACAGCGGGCAGGCTGCGCACCATCGGGCAGGGCAGGAGGGGCAATCCGTACGCCCCTATCCTTGACCGCCCTATCCTTAACCGCCGGAGGCGCGAGCGTCAGCGAGCTGATAGCGAAGGCGGCGTGTTTGTCCGGCTTCTGCCGGCAAACATAGAGACGCAGCCGAAGCGGGGTAATCGCGCGAGCGTCAGCGAGCTGATAGCGAAGGCGGCGTGTTTGTCCGGCTTCTGCCGGCAAACATGGTTACGCAGCCGAAGCGGGGAAGTCGGTTGCGGACTCAGCCGGCGGATGGAGCGACTGCGGATTGAAACACCCGGGCAAGTCCCGAAATCCTTTTTTCATGGATGAACGTTATGCAGCACAGTGAAAGCATGGGCGACAAGTGGTTTCCTCTTGGAGTCGGCCCTCAGGACATTTCCGGCGTCATCGCCACCACTCTGGAACTGGGCGGAACCCGTCCCGCCTGGGCCAGAAAGGATGAAAACATCGAACGTATGCTCATGGCCTGGCCGAAGGAATCCCTTCTGCGCTCCGCAGTGGTCGTGGCCGGCAAACCCGATGGACAGATGCCTGCCGTATGTCTCTTCCCCTTTATGGAAGGCTTCTCCAACGAGATGAAATTCCTCGAATCCTATTCCTGGAAGGACGGACATGCCGGGGAAATTCTGGCAAAGCCGGAAGGTCTTCCTCCCATGTGGTTCTATGACCCGCTGTTTTTCCGCGATGCGGATGGCCTGAAAAAGGACGAGGCGCGCACCTGGTATCTTTCGGGACTTTGTTTCGGAATCCGCCGTGCGCTTCTGGATGAACTTACCGTCACCGAAGGCCCGGCTTACGAACACCACGCCATCGAATGGATGAAGGCCAACCCCGACAAGACTCGGCTGGACGTTCCTCCGCTCAAGGTTCCGCTGAAGGGGCGTACCATCGTCGACATCTGCGAGCGTTGCAGTGAATACCAGGCCCGCGCCGTGATTTTTGATGTGGACAGCTTCATGTTCGGTCCCGAAAAGGCTCAGCAGAAGATTTATCGCTTCGGCGTGGGGCTGGGGGATCCCGAACATCCCGTTTACGTCATCATCTACGCACCGGAGCGCATTTGCGTCAAAGGCTATGTCCCCAGGGAAGGCGACGATGTGGACATGATCTTCTGGCTTCAGGGACGCATCGCCGATGCCGAGGAACAGACCGAAACTCAGGCCGAAGCTCAGACAGCTCACGAAGCGCCTGAAGGGGTGGAAGTTGCGGCTGACGGCGGTGAACAGTGAGCATGACCACACTGGAGAACGCCGAACTGCGCGTTGCGGGCGTCATTGAAGAGTCCATCGTTGACGGCCCGGGACTGCGTTTCGTCCTCTTCCTTCAGGGCTGCCGCACGCACTGCCCGGGCTGTCAGAACCCGCAAACCTGGGATTTTGAAGGCGGGGAACTGGTCTCTGCGCAGGAGGTGCTGAACCGTATCCAGGGCGATCCCCTCGTTCACGGGGTGACCTTCAGCGGTGGTGAACCCTTCGAGCAGGCGGCCGCCCTGATTCCTCTGGCTGCGGAACTGCGGCGGCGCGGCTACCATCTCACGGCCTTCAGCGGCTATACCTTCGAGCAGCTCCGGGAAAAGCCTGACTGCCGCCAGCTCCTTTCCCTGCTGGATCTGCTGGTGGACGGGCCCTTCCTCATGGCCCAGAAATCGCTGGAACTGCGTTTCCGCGGCTCCCGCAATCAGCGCATCCTCGATGTGCAGGCCAGCATCGCCCAGGGTTGGATCCCCATCCTCGATCCCCTCAACGCCGAAAGCGAACGCTGAACCCCGCCCTTTTTGACAAGAGAAAAGGAGATTCATGGGTAAAGGCGGCACCGCCTTCCGTCAATCTGCCCGTTCAGGACGCCGGTTCGGAG
Organism: uncultured Mailhella sp.; assembly: GCF_947631555.1. Lineage (GTDB taxonomy): Bacteria > Desulfobacterota > Desulfovibrionia > Desulfovibrionales > Desulfovibrionaceae > Mailhella. The sequence goes on from NZ_CANRLT010000052.1 coordinate 17,385, forward strand.
CTCCGAACCGGCGATTTCTGTTTTACCCGGTTCAGAGAACGAAGAGCAGGCCATGTGGCGCGTTTCTCGCCCATCCATGCCGTTCAGCAGAATGCGAGTCTCGCCGCCCTCACCCTGTTCGGCGGGCAGTATGAGTCCAGGAGAGAGGAGATAACTCAGAGTGTCATCTCCTCTTTTTTCAGTGTATGGGACCGCGTCTGCTGTCTTTTCTGCCCCATTCCAGCCGCAGAAGCGGTATTTTAACATGGCAAAAATAAAAATTTGGGGCTGTCCTAGCTAAGAAAAAAGAGCTAGGATAGCAGCATGTATGAAAGACGCAGCAGACTAGATAGTCGACAACAGACCGAACTTATA
>NZ_CANRLT010000053.1 GCF_947631555.1 uncultured Mailhella sp.
GTCATCGGGGCCAAGATTGGTGTTAACGTTGGGATTGAAGTCATATCTGCCATCGGCGTACAGCGTGAGCTCGCCGTATGGCGTCTTGTAGGTGACTCCGCCACCTTCCTCCGGCTGTTCTTCTGCCAGTGCCCAGCCCTTTCCGGAAACATCCCACGTGACAAGAGCTCCATTTTCAAACGTGCCCTTTCCATCAGCGCCATGATTGTCTGGTTTCAGCTCGGTACCAGTTCCACCATGAGTGACTTCGCCCGTGACCACGTTGCCGGCCAGCTGCTGCCCCGAGTGTTCCGTCACTGTACCCGCAAAGTCGTTCTTCGCCACCGGCGCATCGTCCACCACGGTCGCCGTGATGGTTCCGCTTGCTGTATCACCGTCAGCGTCTTTCGCCTTTACGGTAAAGCTGCTGTCGAGACTTTCATCATGGGCATCTTTATCATGCTTGTCTGTCGCTCCATTCAACGTGTACTTGTACTGGACCGTATAGGTACCGTCTCCGTTGTCTTTTACCCCGGTGACATGGAGTGTGTTGCCATAGGCATCCGTGACGTCCTTCCCGGTGAGCTCACCGTTGGCCCAGACTGACTGATCGTTGATCGTCAGATCTTGCAGGCCGTCTTCCGCTTTTACGATAAAGCTGTTTTGATCCGTAATCTGCTGTTTGCCCGCTTCGGTGCCATCGGGGGACAAACCGGATTCGTATACCGTGACATGGGATACGTCAGCGCCTTCTACATGGCCTTCATCGTCAGGATCAGGCGTGATCTCAGGCGTGTGATTCTTTCCCTGAACGTGCAGCGTCAGTTCCGCGTCGGATTCGTCTCCATCAGCATCCGTGATGGTATAACCCACCTTCAACTCTGCATCGCCGTCTTTCAGATTTTGCAGCGCCTGGCTCTTCGGATCCAGGGTGAACTCGTAGGTTCCGTCATCATTCAGCGTAATGTCGCCGTACTCCGTGTGGTAGGTGTTGGCCTTACCTTCTACCGGTTCCCAGTCCGTAGGAACATTCCACTCCACTGTTTCCTTGCCGTCCTGAGGACCGTCTGCGCCAAACTGATCTTTACCCTCTCCAGAAGTTGTGCCCGAGACTACGTTGCCGGACAGCGTTGTCGTACTGCCTTCCATCGCTGTGCCCGCATCATCGTTCTTCGCCACGGGCGCATCGTCCCACACGGTGGCCGTGATGGTTCCGCTGGCTGTAGAGCCGTCAAGGTCTTTCGCCTCTACGGTAAATTCACGGTCAAGGCTTTTGTCATTGCCCTCTGCCTGATGGTCAGCGGTGGAGTGCTCCAGCGTGTATTTATACTTTACCGTATAGGTGCCGTCCTGGTTGTCTGTTATATCGGTGATCTGAAGTTTTCCATCCTTAGTTTCAATCGTGAAACCGTCTTCATCCACAAGGCTGCTACCGTCCTTCCAGACAACCGTATCGCCGATTTTCAGTTCTCCCAAACCGTCTTCCGCCTTTACGGTAAAGCTGTTCCCCGCCTCGGTCGGTGCGTTTTTCTCGCCTGCATGGGTGCCACCGTTGGACAGACCGGACTCATAGACGGTGACATGGGATACGCCATTTTCAACCTTGCCGTCACCACTGAGAGGGTCGTCGGGATCAGGTTGAGGATCATTGGTAATAGTCACGTCATGATTCTTGCCCTGAACGTGCAGGGTCAGCGTTGCATCGTCCGTATCGCCGTCGGCGTCCGTGATACTGTAGCCGACACTCAGATCATCTTTTCCACTCCCCAATTGCTGCAACGCTTCGCTCTTCGGATCCAGGGTGAACTCGTAGGTTCCGTCATCATTCAGCGTAATGTCGCCGTACTTCGTGTGGTAGGTGTTGGTCTCGCCTTCCCGTTCCCAGCCTTTAGGAACATTCCATTGCACCGTTGGATTGTCGCCCTGATGGCCGTCCGCACCGAACATATCGGCATCGCCGGTGGTATCAGGGAACGTTGCCGAGAACCTTCCCTCTGTGTCCGTGACCGTGGCATGGCCGTCCAGTACGTTTCCCTCGACCTTTCCTCCTTCCCTGACGGTCACCTCGTCGTCATTCGCCACGGGCGCGTCATCTTCCACAACCACGGTGATGGTGGAAGAGGCGCTGTCGCCATCGGGATCCGTCACCGTGACGGGGATGTCGTGGCCGAACTTGTGATCAGCGCCCTCATGCTCATTTTCATCATGTTCCTGCGAAGAGCGCTCAAGCGTATATTCATAGGTGAGTTCGCCGGTCTGGGGATTGAATCCAGTAACCGTCAGCGTGCCCTCGTCGGTTTGAATCTTTTGCTCCGGTATAAATTCGCCGTTTTCGTACACGGTCTTGCCGCCCACTACGAGGCGACCAATGCCGTCCGGGGATTCCACCTGCATGCTGCCCTTGACGGTCAGTTCCTCCGTGTTTGGAGCCGTGCCGTTGCTCAGATGCTTTTCGTGTACGGTAAGCACATCCCGAACCATGGAGGGATTCGTGTTGCCGCCGGGGACAGACGGTTCATCGGGATTGTCCGGATTGTCCGGAGGAAAAACGGGCGTATTGGGGTCCAGGGGCTGGGGATTCGTCGGGCGAATGGTGGGAATGCCATTCTGGGTATCTTCCTCGTCGCCAGCACCGCGGAGACCGAGTCCGCCGTCAATTTCCGGCTCGTAGCCGCCGTCCGGCCAGCCCACGTCCAGACCGCCCAGACGGTCAAGGCCGTCGTACAGGGCCATGTTCGCATATTCATGGTAGCGTCCGCCGCCGGGGGCCGTATTGCCGCCGGGGCCTGCGGCAGGCATGAGGTCAGGCTCATTCATGGCCGTGAAGAAGTCCGCACCGGCCACCTGCGAGCCGCCCACGTCGAAGCTGGGCATGTTCTCGCTGGAATACGTTTTATAGAAGTCCGTCAGGGACAGCGTGGCGCCGTCCTCAAAGGTCATGACCAGATCGTCGCCGCTGCGGGACAGGGTGGCGGCGTCCGTGGGGAATTCAAAGATAAAGTTGGCTTCCGGTTCGCAGGCTACAGACTGATTGGTTCCGGCCGCGGGACGGAGAAGGCGGATGTCAGACATAAAAAGCTCCTTGAGTCAAGGGTTGGTTTCAAACATACAAAAGAACACGCCGCTCAGCAGAACGCAGAGCTGGACGGATCGGCGTTAAACGCAAAGAAGCCCGAGCGCCGCGGGCTGCGGCTTCCGGGCTTCCCAAAGTGAGACACGAAAAAAAGCGGGAGCGCGGCGCTCTTAATGAGTGCTGCACTCCCGAATTTGGTTGAAGGCTGTACGGAAAGACGCGGGCGTGAGGCCGTCCGCTGCGAAAGATTACTTCCTTGGAGAGAGAGAGAGAGAGAGAGAGAGAGAGAGAGAGAGAGAGAGAGCATAAAAAACCTGTCAAATCAATGGGTTACGCAACACTGTGGGAGGGGTGTCAAGGCTGACGCCGCACTTCCACATCGCAAGGATGATGCCAAGCATGTTTTTACGAATCCAACCATCACCCGTCATCACCTGGTGATGGAAAACATCAAAGGGAGAGCATCCTCACTTCGCGAACCCTGACTGACAGGATTCTTCGAGCGATCCATCCGCTCGATGGCATTAACCTGCCCCTTCCTCGTGCTGCTGTCAAGACATCCTTCCCAAAAATTGCATTTTTTCCGAGGAGAGAAAGCAGGATGAAAGCCAAAACTTCCGTTTACAAGAGGACGTGCCCACAAGAAGAACGCTGTTCAGGGCGTATCCCGGCGACTGGGGAATAACAGCCGCGGCAGAAACATGCATGAGCAGGACAGGGATTCTAGGCGGAACAATGGCGCACGGATAAGAAAAGCTCCCGTGACAGGGAGCTTTTCATGGAAACAAACGTTTTGCGTTCACGCGATGGCGGAACCTAGTCCTGTTTGGGGTGACAGGCGGAACCGGTGCAGCCGGTCAGTGCCTGCTTCTTTTCAGGACGGCTCTTGACGACCGTGGAATGACAGCCGAGGCAGGAAGCCGCAATATGCTTGCCGCCGTAGATGTCGCGATCGTGAACGATCTTGAAGTAGCTGCGCGGGGCGTGTTTATCCTTGGGCGTATGGCAGCCCACCGTCCCGCATTTGAATTTAGGCGTTGTGCCGGCAACCTTGTGATGGCACACGGCGCACTGGGTTTCCGTGTTGACGGCCAGCGGGGGGAAGTGTGCGGGCACATTGTTGTGACACGCGGTGCAGTCCATCGTCGTATGGATGCCGTGGTCGAAAAATACGGGATTTTTCGTCACATCCATCTTGACCGGCCCGGCGGGAATATTCATGAACTGCGCAGCTCCGGCCGGCAGAGCCAAAGCAACGGCAAGCAGCACGGAACCGAATGTCAGCAGCTTTCTCATAAGGGAACCTCCTCTCAGCTGTACTCAAAACCCAAGGCGCCAAAAGACATACGCAGTATGACGCTACCCCCAAACGGGAAATAATGTCAAGGGTGAGAGCGCGAAAAGAGCTTCCCGCCGCCGCTTTTTCTGCTTCATTTCCCCGCAGGGCGTGTGTACCGTGCAGAATTCCCGTGCGAAAGGCAGCCTTTTTCCGTTCCGCTTCCCGCAGCGGGATGCGTTCCGGCGAACGTTACACAACGGTGTTTCGATCCGGCTTCCAGCCAGGGTTTACATCCAGACAAGGGCGAAGCGCTTGGCCGTTCCTCAAGACGGCAGCAGTTTTCAGCGGGTACGCCCGCCCGTGATGATGATTTCCGCATGGGACGTTTCGTCCTGAATCAGCTCGTCCAGAGCGGGCAGGACTATTCTTCCCGAACGCGGATTCTTGATGCTGTCCACGGGCGCGGTCAGCACCGCGTCGAGGTCGGATTTCTCAAAGCAGAGATCGGAATCGACGACTTCGCAGTCGATGAGCTTCAAATGGGTGCAGTAGCAAAGAGGCTGGGAACTGATGATGCGGCAGCGTTCCAGCGTCAGACCATCGGAATACCAGCCGAGGAACTCCCCTTTCAGCGCGGAGTCGCGCACCGTGATATTGCGGGCGTGCCAGAAGGCGTCGCGGCTCGTGATGTCACAGTGTGCAAACACGCCGTCCTGCAGGTATTGCAGGGCGTATCTGCCGCTGAAGCGAATATTGGAAAAATTCAGTCCGCTGGCATGGAGCATGAAATAATCGCTTTGTACCGTGCAGTCCATCATGCGGAAGTCCCGCGAAAACCATCCGAATTCCCCGGAAAGAACGTCACAGCTTTTCACCGAGACATCGCAGCACTCGCGCAGGGCCTTGACGCCGTGCAGCCGTGAGCCTTCAATTTCGATGCTGTCCGAATACCAGATCGCTGCGCGGCCATGTTCCGTTATCTCGCAATCGTTTATTTTCAGTCCGTGGACATGCCAGAAGGGATAGCGCAGATTGCAGAGGCAGCGTTCCGCGATGACGTCTTCACATTCCTTGAGGGCGCTCTCTCCGTCTGCCGGTCCGGTGAAGGCGCAGTCCACGACATGAACGTGCCTGAGTCCGTACAGCGCCCGCTCTTCATCAAAAGTTTTCTTTTCGATGGTGTCCATCATAGAATCTCCCCGCTTGCAATCCCGGTTCTACCGCGCACCGTCCCAAAAGGCAAATGCCTATGACTTATGGGGTATCATGCCTTTTAATTATAGGATACACAGCTTATCAGAAGGTGTGCCCGACTTTTCCCCTCCTCTTTCCGCCTGGCAGCAGCATGGGCTGCCCTTCTTTCGCGCTTCTTTGGACGTCTTCAAAAATCCGTCTTCCGGAGTGCCGTGCAGAAAGGCCGTGTCCACATCGCTCACACGACACGGCACGGCCTTTTTCGTTTGCTTTCTGCTCAGAGCGCTCTGCCCACCGCCCTTCACTTAAGAACGTTTTTTGCGGCGCGGCACGGGGAAGGACACAGGACGGAGAAAAGAAGCACTCCCTTTCAGAGGCCCGCTAACCGTTGCTATCCCGCAGCAGAGGCGAGTTGAAGGTCTTGATGCTGGCTTCCGAGGCAAGGCGTTCAAGATAGGTCTGGAACACCATGTTTGCCCGTTCAGCCTGCATGTTGGCCACCATAGCGGCTTCCATCTCCTTCCACGTCTGTTCCGCCGGAGCTTCAATGGCGGAAACGCGCGCCAGAACTGCGCCATCGTTCACCCTGAAGGCGTCCTTCAGCCAGGCTGCCCCCACTTCCGGAACGGCGAAGACTGCGCCGGCAAGAGCCGCATCCCCGCCAAGACCGGCGATATTGCCGCCGCGCCCAAAGGGTTCGGAAGTCTTGATCTCCGCACCGGAAGCAGGCGCGTCGTTCTGGAACGCTGCGCGGGCCTTGCGCGCGTCTTCCATCGCCCTATCCACGGCCTTCTGCTTCGTCAGCTCCTGGACAAGGTCAGAGCGCACTTCGTCAAGCGGCTTCACCGTCTGCGGCCTGCTCTCTGTCACTTTGAGCACGACAAGAGCCGCGCCGGAGGAAAGCGGAGCGTCCATGACGGTTCCTGCGGGCGTTCCCATGACGGCGCTCACGTCCGCATCGCGCAGGCCGAGCTTCCTGCCCAGTTCGTCGGCAAAGACGGCGCCCGTCTTTTCCGGCTTGATGGCGGCGGAACCGGCGGCGCCGGCGGCTTCTTCCATGCTCTTTCCTGCAAGGGCCTGCGCCAGAACCGCTTCCGCCTTATCCTGAAGTCCCTGGGAAGCGGCCTCGACAGCGAGATCGGCGCGCAGTTTTTCCTTCACTTCGTCAAAGCTGTGAACTCTGGCGTCCTGACGGCCTTCGCTCTTGATGAGATGGAAGCCGAACTGGGTGCGTACAGGCGCGGAAAGTTCCCCAGCCTTGAGCGCAAACGCGGCTTTGGAAAATTCGGGAACCATCTGCTCCGCCGTGAACCAGCCCAGATCGCCGCCCTGCGCGGCAGTGCCGTCCTGTCCGTACGCCTTGGCGGCTTCCGCAAAGTCCTCGCCGCCGCGGATGCGGGCCTCAAGATCCTTGATTTCGGCCTCAGCCTTCTTCACTTCGGACTCGGAAGCGTCAGAGGCCACGCGGATGAGCAGGTGCCGGGCGTGAACCTTTTCCGGCTCCGTGTAGCGGGCGATGCGCTCCTCATAGACGGATTTCAGCTCGTCGTCGCTCACTGCCGAAAGGTCGCCCATCACCGCGGGGTCGAGGCGGACATATTCGACATCCACCATCGGGGGAACCGTGAAGCGGTCTTTCTGGCTCTCGTAGGCGCTGGCCACTTCTTCATTGGAAGGGGCTGCGGCGGCAAGGTGCGGCTCGGCGGGGAAAAGGATGTAGTCCACGCGGCGCTGTTCGGCGGCGTAATCGTACATGGCCTTCACCGCCTCGGGGCGCACGAAAGAACCAGCGATAACAAGACGCTGAAGTTTGCCCGGGAGCAGGATTCTGGACTGATCGGCCTCGAACTGCTGCGGCGTCATATGATTGTTCGCGAGAAGCGTCTTGTAGACCTCGGGATCGAACTTCCCGTCCTTCTGGAAATAGGGAAGCTGCATCAGGTAGGCGCGCAGTTCATACGGGCTGATGGAAATGCCCGTGCGCTCGGCTTCCTCCTCGATGAGCTTTTCCCGCACGAGGGTCTGAAGCACCTGCTGTTCCAGATGCAGGCTTTCCATCATTTCCGTGGTGATATTGGGGATGGAACGGCGCACGTTCTCTTCCATCTGAGCGTAGGTGCGCTGAAATTCCATTTCCGTGATGTTCCGCCCGTTGACCGACGCGACAAGCCCCTTGGGACCGGTGTAGGAACCGATGCCCCAGAAAACGAACACCACGATGATGATACCGAAAGCCACCTTCACGAAGAAGGACTGGGAATTGGCTCTGATGCCGTCCAGCATGACGACTCCTTGCTAGTTTCTGATGTTGAAGGACGAGAGCGGAACGCCCGCTACGCCGTGTGTGCGGTTCTGAAGGCGTTGAGCGTGCCTCCCGCCGCCATTTCCTTCCATTCCTTGGCGGAAAGGTCGTTGCGTACACGCACGCAGCCCAGGCCCTCCACCGTGATTTCCGCGTCCTTGCCCGGAGCCATGCCCGCGGTCTCGATGCGGATCAGGGCGCCCTGCGGGATGTTGTCGTAATCGGCAGGATCGGCGAAGATGAGCGGCAGGATGCCGAAGTTGATAAGGTTGGCCCGGTGGATGCGGGCAAAGGATTTCGCCAGCAGAACGCGCACTCCCAGGTGGCGGGGAGCCAGGGCCGCATGTTCGCGGCTGGACCCCTGCCCGTAGTTCTCCCCGGCCACGATGATTCCGGCAAGCCCGGCGGCTCTGGCCTTATCCTGCCGCGCGACAAAGTGCTCATCAGTGCGGCTGAAGACATAGCGGGAAATGGCGGGGATGTTGGAACGCAGGGACGTGATCTCCGCGCCCGCGGGCATGATGTGGTCAGTGGTGATGCCGTCTCCCACCTTCAGGGTGACTTCGCCCCGCACTTCGGAGGGCAGAGCGTCGAAGCGTTCCAGAGCGACGATGTTGGGTCCGCGCAGTATCTCCACGGCGTTCCGCTCCGCCTCGGTGTCAGCGGGGAAGAGGAAATGCCGCCGCCCATCGGGGATATGTTCCGGAAATTCGGGATGCGCGGGAGCCTTGCCCCACGTTGCGGGATCCGTGAACATGCCGCGCAGGGCGCACTGCGCCGCGGTGACGGGGCTGGTCAGGTAGACGCGGGCATCGCGTGTGCCGCTGCGCCCCTCGAAATTGCGGTTGAACGTGCGCACGGACACGCCGCCTGAGGCCGGGGAACTGCCCATGCCGATGCAGGGTCCGCAGGCACATTCCAGCAGCCGGACGCCGCTCTCCAGCAGTGCCGAAAGCGAACCTTCTTCCGTAAGCATGGAAAGCACCTGCCGGGAACCGGGGGCCATGCAGGTATCGGTCTCCGGGCAGACTCTGTGTCCGTGCAGAACTTCGGCAACCTGATGCAGATCGGCGTAGGAAGAGTTGGTGCAGGATCCCATCGCCACCTGATCGACCTTGAGCCCGGCAAGCGCGGACACGGGAACCACGCGATCGGGCATGTGCGGCTGAGCCGCCAGCGGCTCCAGCGACGAAAGATCCACTTCCAGCTCTTCATCATAGGCGGAGTCGGGATCGGCGGAAAGCGGTTCCCAGTCCTGTTCCCGTCCCATCCGGCGCAGGAAGTCCCGGGTGCGCTCGTCCGATGGGAACAGAGAACCTGTGGCTCCCAGCTCCGCTCCCATGTTGGCAATGGTGGCGCGTTCCGGCACGGAAAGCGTATCCACACCCGGGCCGCAGTATTCAAAGATGCGGCCAACGCCGCCCTTGACGCTCAAGCGTCCCAGAAGGTGCAGAATAACGTCCTTGGCCTGCGCCCATCCGGTGAGCTGCCCCGTGAGCCGGACCTTGACGACTTTTGGCATGGGAACAGGGCAGCAGGGTCTCCTTCACGGCTGCCCTGCCATGGCCAGCGCCACGGAGAGGCCGCCCGCGCCCATTGCCAGGCAGCCCATGCCGCCGGCGTTGGGCGTATGGCTGTCCGATCCCAGGAGTATGCGGCCCGGGCGGGCAAAATTTTCCAGATGAAGCTGGTGGCAGATGCCGGAACCAGCCGGAGAAAACACCGCACCGAAGTGCGCCGCGCAGGTGCGCAGGAAACGATGATCGTCAGGGTTCCTGAAGCCCATCTGCAAGGTATTGTGATCCACATAGCTCACGGAAAGCTCGGTCTGGACAGAGCACAGTCCGAGGGCCTCGAACTGCAGCCAAGCCATTGTGCCCGTAGCGTCCTGAGTGAGCGTCTGATCGACGCGGAGGCCGATCTCCTGACCGGGAACCATTTCCCCGGACAGAAGATGAGAACTGATAATCTTATGCGCGATATTCATGGGCAACTTCCTGACTCCTGATTCATCCGGATTCTTGCTGATATTCTCCGGGCCTTTGGCAGACACGGCACACACTCCCGGAGCTTCGGCATTCCCCCGAAGCCGGATCTGCACACATCGCCCGTGAAGAATCTATATATAGAGATTGGACGGGAAGAGCAAGTGTACTGCCCCTGAGACCGCAGCGGAGGTTTCAGGAGTGCACACCCTCCAGAGAAGGTTTTGCCTTCACCCAAGGCTGAGGAAAACGCTCCGCCCTTTGCGCCTTGTACAAAGGCGCGGCGGTTGCGGGGGGGGGAAAAAGCGCCTATGATACCGCCAGCGATTTTCCCTGAAGCGGAGCCATCATGAAAGAAAACATCGGTATCATCGCCGGAGGCGGTCAATTCCCGCGCCTCGTGGCAAAGGACGCCCACGATGCCGGGATGGGCGTTTTCATCTGCGGATTTCAGGGGCACACGGATCCGTCTACGGCGGACAGTGCCGACGTCTTCCAGCTCCTCCATCTCGGCCAGCTCAACCGCATGATCCAGTTCTTCAGGGAACACGGCGTCCGGCGCGTGTGCATGGCCGGTTCCATCAACAAACCCCGCGCGCTGGAGTTCCGCCCGGACTGGCGGGCCGCGAAAATTGTTCTCTCCCTGCGCAGCAAGGGCGATGATTCCCTGCTGAGAGCTATCATTGCGGAACTGGAAAAGGACGGACTTTCCGTTGTGTCCTCCGCCGACCTCGCCCCGGGCCTGCGCTGCCCCGCCGGCGTACTCACCAGACGCGCTCCCTCCGAAGAGGTCTGGAAGGACATCCGTTACGCATGGCCCATCGCCCGCACCATGGGGTCCTATGATATCGGACAGTGCCTCGTCGTCCGTCAGGGCATGGTCATGGCCGTGGAATGTCTGGAAGGCTCGGACGCCGCCATCAAGCGCGGCGCGGAACTGGGCGGCGAAGGCTGCACCGCCGTGAAAATGGTCAAGCCCGGACAGGACGAGCGCGTGGATCTTCCCTCCATCGGCCTGACGACCATCCGCAATCTCGTGTCCCTCCGTTATGCGGCACTGGCCATCCACGCAGGAAAAACCCTGTTCTTCGACCGTGAGGAAGCTCTGGCGCTGGCGGACGAGAACGGGCTTTCCATCGTCGCCCTGAACGATGATTTCTCCTGAACGCTTCCACATCTGCGGCAGACGCCGGTCTTGCTTCACGTCTCGCAGCCCCTTGGCCGGACGGAGGACAATCTGCACGCCGGCGACGCCTTCCTGAAAGACAAAGATTGCCGAAAAGAATTTCTCCGGCTTCGGAGAGGAGCTTCCAAACCACAAAGGAATTTTTGAGCAATAATGTAGCAAAGCCCTTCAGGGCTTTGCGTCCTGCGCTTGGGAGGGGTTTGCATCCCCTCCCAAGCTACCGCCCCAAAGATACCCCGCCCTTCAGGGCGGGGTGGGGCTCTATCGGCCTAAAGGCCGAGGTCTCAAACCATAAAGGAAGTAAGATGAACCCTTTCCTTCTCCGGCGGGAACGGCTGATTCGGCTCTTTGTCCTTGGCCTCTTCGTCCTCGGTATCGCGGTGTGTGTCATCGCGAATATCTCCCTGCTCCGGGCGCTGGGCTTCGGTCTTGTCTGTTTCAGCCTTCACGCACGGAGTACGGGCATCGCCTGGCCGGAAATCCTACGTCTGCTCTTTGCCGGAGCGGGCCGGGTGTTCAACCTGCTTGCCATCTTCCTGCTCATCGGTATGCTCACGGGTGTGTGGCGCATCAGCGGCACCATCCCCCTGCTCATCGACAAGGCGCTTTCCTTTATCGAGCCGGACTTCTTCTTTCTCTGGTGCTTCCTGCTCTGCGCCGGCCTGAGTACGCTTCTCGGAACGTCCTTCGGGACGGTGAGCACCCTAGGCGTCATCTGTATGCTCATGGCCCGCGCCGCGGGCATCGATGAAGTGCTTGCCGGAGGCGCCATACTCAGCGGCGTCTATGTGGGCGACCGCTGTTCCCCCATGTCCTCCAGCGCCGCGCTTGTCTGCGCCATCACCGGCACCGAACTCTACGCCAATCTCCGCGCCATGTTCCGCTCCGGACTCATCCCCCTGCTCCTGACCTCTGCGGGCTATGCGCTGCTCTCCCTGCTGGCTCCCGCTCACAACGTGGATGCCTCCTCCGCTTCCCTGCTCCGTGAAGAATTCCGCAGCGGCGTTCTGGTGCTGCTCCCCGCGCTCTCCGTCATCGTTCTGGGGGTTCTGCGCGTCGAGGTGAAGCTCTCCATGCTGGTCAGCATTCTCCTTGCGGCCGCGGCCGGTGTTTTCATCCAGCACGTCCCGCCCGAAGCCCTGCTGACCGCGCTCGTCTCCGGCTACGCCGCGCCCCGGCCGGAGCTGGGCTTTCTGAGCGGCGGCGGGATAGCCTCCATGTCAAGGGTCATCGGCATCGTCATGCTCTCCTCTTCCTATTCTCTGCTCATCCAGCGCTCGCGCCTTCTGGACGATTTCAGCCGCATCATTTGCGTTCTGTCCCAACGCCTTGGCCCGTATCCGGCGACCGCCGTCACCAGCGTCTGCACGGCGGCACTGGCCTGCAACCAGACTCTTGCCATCTTGCTGACGCAGCAGCTCTGCGCACCTGTGCAGACCGATCGCCAGAGCCTGGCGCTCTATCTCGAAGACAGCGTTGTCCTCATCTCCGCCCTGCTGCCCTGGAATATCGCCTTCTCCATCGTGGCCCTCACCCTTCAGCAGGGAGAGTCCATCATACCCTTTGCGCTGTACCTTTGGCTCCTGCCCCTGTGCCAATGCGTGAAAAGCTTCGCCGCCCGCCGCCGCACCCTTGCAAAAAATCCGCGCCGGGCTTAGGCTATCTTCCATCCACCAGCCGGGGGAGCCTGCGTTGCATGGCTGAGAAAGAGGAACGCCTCTGACCCTTGGAACCTGACGCAGACAATGCTGCCGCAGGGAAGGCCTGGTTTCTTCCGCTGAAACCTCCCCTCTGATGGAATCCCGTGTATCCGTGCACCTGACGAGGTTTTCATGCGCATCATCATCAACGGCGAAAACGAAGAGATACAGGAAGGCATCACCCTGCTGGAACTCATCTCCGGCAGAGGACTCGACCCCCGCACCGTGGTCGCCGAACTCAATCGGAACATCATCGCCGGAGAGGACTTCGCAGCCGTGCGCCTCAACCCGGACGACAGTCTGGAACTCCTGCACTTCGTGGGAGGAGGATAATATGCAGTCTTCTGACAAGCTCGTCATCGGCGGCGTGGAACTCGAAAGCCGCCTGTTCATCGGCACCGGCAAATACCCGGACGATGCCCTCATTCCCGCCGTCTGCGAAGCCAGCGCCTCTCAGGTCATCACCGTGGCCATGCGCCGTGTGGACAAAGGCGGCTCTGGCGTGATGGGACACATTCCGCCCTCCATGCGCCTGCTGCCCAACACTTCCGGCGCACGCAGCGCCGAAGAAGCCGTGCGCCTGGCACGTCTGGCCCGCGCCGCCGGCTGCGGAAACTGGATCAAGATCGAAGTCATCTCGGATACCCGCTACCTGCTGCCCGACGGCTACGAGACCGCCAAAGCGACGGAGATACTGGCCAGGGAAGGCTTCACCGTGCTGCCCTACATCAACCCTGACCTCTATGTGGCCCGCGCCTGCGTGGACGCCGGAGCCGCGGCGGTCATGCCTCTGGGGGCGCCCATAGGCACAAACCGCGGCCTGCGCACGAAGGAAATGCTCGCCGTCCTCATTGAGGAAATCGACCTGCCCGTGGTGGTGGACGCCGGCATTGGCCGCCCCTCTCACGCCTGCGAAGCCATGGAAATGGGTGCGGATGCCTGCCTGGTCAACACGGGCATAGCCTCTTCCAGCGACCCCGTAGTCATGGCCGGAGCCTTCCGCCGCGCCGTGGAAGCCGGACGCGCCGCCTTCCTCGCCGGAGCTGGCGCCGTGCAGACGGGAAAAGCCATCGCCTCTTCTCCGCTCACCGGCTTCCTGCGCTAGGCCCTGCCAAAGGGCGAAACTGTTCGCGCACGGCTCTCCCGTTTCAGGGACTTGGAACAACCTCTCCGGCGGCTGAAAACTTCCGCTGCTTCTGTTCGCACGAGTCTTCCATGAACGATCCCATCCTTAACGATCATCCTATTCTTGCCGATACCTTTGCGCCGGGCGAGGAGCATTTCGATGAATATCTGAAACTCTGGCCGCGGGAACGCCGGGAAGAACTGGCGTCCAGAGCCACCGCGGCGGACGTTCGCGCCGCGCTCCGCAAGGACGTGCTCCATCCCGAAGACTTCCTGGCCCTGCTTTCTCCCGCGGCAAGGCCCTTTCTTGAAGACATGGCCCAGCGCTCACGCGAAATCACCCTTCGCTTCTTCGGGCGCGCGGTGAACATCTTCTCGCCGCTGTACATCTCCGACGTATGCACCAATCACTGCCGTTACTGCGGCTTCAATGCCGATAATCATCAGAAGCGCCGCCATCTCTCCGTGGATGAAGCTGCGGCCGAAGCCTTTGCCCTTGCGGACGCCGGTATTCAGCATGTGCTCCTGCTCACCGGAGACGCCCGCAAGGTCTCCTCCCCGCAGTACATCGCCGAGGTTGCGGCCCGCATCAAGCCCCGCTTTGCCTCGGTAAGCGTGGAAGTGTATTCCCTGACGCTGGAGGAATACCATCTGCTCATGCAAAACGGCGTAGACAGCATGACCATGTTTCAGGAGACCTACAACAGAGAGCTTTACGAATGGCTGCATCCCGCCGGCCCAAAGCATGATTACCTGTGGCGGCTGAACACGCCGGGCCGGGCGGCTAAGGCCGGACTGCACGGTGTCGGTGTGGGTGCTCTGCTCGGTCTGGACGAGTTCATCCACGACGCCTTCTGCACGGGCCTGCACGCCTGGTGGCTGCAAAAGCATTTCCCCGGTACCGACATCGGCCTGTCCGTACCCCGTATGTGTCCGCATGAAGGGGCGTTCGAGGTGAAGCACGAAGTGGACGACCGCACCTTTGTCCAGTATGTGGCGGCCCTGCGCTGCTTTCTGCCTCGCTGCGGCATCACCGTATCCAGCCGCGAGTCCGCGGATATGCGCAATCATCTCGTTCCCATCGGCGTGAACCGCGTCTCCGCCGGAGTGTCCACAGCCGTGGGCGGCCGCGTGGTCAACGCGGAAAACTCAGGACAATTCGATATTTCCGATCGCCGTTCCGTGGAGCAGATGACCCGCGATCTGGCCGCTCTGGGCTATCAGGCGGTGGCCAAGGACTGGGAAGGCTGCGACCGCTGACGGCACGAGGCTGGAGGCGCATTCCGTATCTCCCGGGAGAATCCGCATGAGAAAAGAAATTCTTGCGTATTTCACGCCGGAGCAGCGCCGCAGGCTTCAGTCCGCCCGCGTGGGCGTGGCCGGAGCCGGCGGGCTGGGGTCAAACGCGGCCATGATGCTGGCCCGCAGCGGCGTGGGCCATATCCTCATCATCGACGGCGATGCCGTGGAGGCCTCCAACCTCAACCGCCAGTACTACCTGCCGCGCCATCTGGGCATGCCGAAGGTCACGGCTCTCTCTGAACAGCTCCATGAGCTGGATCCTGAACTTGATGTGGACGCACGTCACCTCTGGCTGGACGGGGAAAACATCCCTGCACTGCTCCCCCTGGCCGACATCTGGCTGGAAGCCGTGGACAAGCCTGCGGTCAAGGCTCTTCTTGCAAGCCATGCCCTGAAAGCCGGAAAACCCATGATCTGCGCTTCCGGCATGGGCGGCGTCGGAGGTCTCGCCATGAAGCGCCGCATCCTGAAGGGACTCACCGTGGTCGGCGATTTCTGCTCTGATATTGCCTGGAAGCCTCCCCTTGCCCCTCGGGTCATCCAATGCTCGGCCATGCAGACAGACGCCGTCCTGGAATGGATTCTGACGGGGACCATCAGCCCCCTTCACTGAAGGAGAAAACAGCCATGCCCGGAATACTCCCCGGAGAAACCGATCTCTACGCCCTCACCGATTCCCGCCTTGCCCTGGGGCGCAGCGTGGAAGAACAGGCCCGCACCCTGCTTTCCGCAGGCGTGAAGATACTCCAGTACCGCGAAAAGCACGCCAAGGCGGGCGTCATGCTGCAGGAATGCCTGATCCTGCGCAGGCTCACCCGCGAAGCCGGAGCCTGCTTCATCATCAACGATCATATTGACATCGCCATGCTTGCAGACGCAGACGGCGTCCATGTCGGACAGGACGACCTGCCCGTGCCTGAAGTGCGGCGGCTCCTCGGGCCGGACAAGCTCATCGGACTGTCCACCCATGCGCCGGAACAGGCCCTTGCTGCGGTCAAAGCCGGAGCGGACTACATCGGTGTCGGGCCAATTTTCGCCACGCAAACCAAGGAAGACGTCTGCGCACCCGTGGGGCTTGGCTATCTGGATTGGGTTGTTTCCCATATTTCCCTTCCCTTTGTGGCCATCGGCGGCATCAAGGAACACAATATCGGCACGGTTGCCGCCCACGGAGCCGTGTGCTGCGCCCTGGTTTCAGAACTGGTCGGGGCACAGGACATTGCCGCGAAAGTCTCGGCTGTCCGCCATGCCATGCACTCCAGCGGCGGTTGAGCCAGCGCGGACGGCTCTGTTAAAACTTCAAGTAATACTGGAAGAATTTTTCCGGAACGGCTCTTTTTCTCCAACAGGCGGACTCAACAAGCGGACTCAACGGCGGACACGGCAGCGGTTTGAAGCTCCCGGCACGAAGCTATGCCCTGGCGTCCCGGCAACGGAAACAGTTCAGGGCTCTGCTTGAGGCCCGGCGGAAAATCCGCTAGAACACGGACAAGGAAAACTTTTATCAAAGATTCCTTTGTGGTGTTAGACCTCCCCCTTCAGGGGGAAAGAGTAGTTGACAAAACGGCGAAGCCGATGAAATCCTATTCCGTAAACTCTCCCCCTCCCTTAACCGCCGGAGGCGCGGCGCGTGCGCCGCTGATAGCGAACGTGTTTGTCCGGCTCTGCCGGCAAACATGGAGACGCCGCCGAAGCGGGGTAATCAGTTGCAGAGTCAGCCGGCGGATGGGGCGACTGTGGATTGAAACATCTTTGAGGATAGACCAATGGAGAAAAAAGGAAACAAACCTTCACTCTTATGGGCGCTGCTCTCGCTCGTGCTGCCCGTGGCCATGATCCTGTACGGCACGCTGGTCGTTGGTGTGCGCCCTCCGGTGCTGCCGCTGCTCGGCGCGATCGCGTTTGCGGCGCTCATGGCTCTCAAGACGGGATACACCTGGGAAGATCTCCAGGACGGGATGTTCGAGGCCCTGGGCCGCATCCAGATCGCCATTGCGATTCTGGCCATGGTGGGCATGATTATTGCCGCCTGGCTGGCCTCCGGCACCATTCCCGCCATCATCTACTGGGGACTCAAGCTCATCGCGCCCGAACA
>NZ_CANRLT010000054.1 GCF_947631555.1 uncultured Mailhella sp.
CTCTGGCGTTGTTTCAGCGATTTCGCGTTAACGGCAAGATCGAAGAACTTTTATCATTATTAAAGTGATACTCTCAAATTCCGGCCCGTGCCGCCCTGAAAGCGGGGCCAAGAAGCCGCCGTCTGTCCGCTTGCCCGCCGGCTTACTCGCCTGCTTCCTCGCCTTCGTCCTCCCCTTCCTGCGCCTTGAGCTTCTCGGCGTACTTGAGTATCTCCTCAAGCTGAATGTCGCCGCAGAGCACACCCACGATCTCGTCGTTCTCATCGGCCACGGCCTGGGACACGGACAGGATGAGCGCCCCCGTGTACTGGGACTGGTACACGTCCGTCACGTGCATGACGCCGTCCTGCATGGCGGACTTGAACCAGGCGCGGTCGGAGTAGTCATAGCCGGGGTCGGGCAGATGGCCGTAGCGGGCGGCGTTGGCCTCGTCCGTGACCACGGCCTGCACAAGACGGCCCTGTGCGTCCGTGAGCGTGATGAACTGGATGAAGGGATGGTGGGAAGCAAATTCCCGCATGTGTTCGCACGGCTCCACACGGCCGCCGTACCCGCCGCAGGACGAAACCAGCTTCTCCATGACGCCGGAGGCCAGAGATCCGGCCATGCTCTTGATCTTCTGCAGCTCCGAGACAAAGAGTTCCGGCATGAAGCGCCGCACCAGCGCCAGCATTTCCTTGTTCGAGAAGGACGTGTTCCGGCCGCCCTCGTAGGCCTGCATGATGGCGCTGTAAATCTGCCCCACCGCCGGATGCTTCTTCGTGACCCTGCGGGATTCCTCAAGGTCGAGATGGCTGTTGATCCAGTAGGCCACGCCAGCCCTGCCGGACTTGTCCGTAATGATGATGGGCACGGGACGGCCGAGGATCTTGGCCGTGTCGAAAATATTGTAGATCTCCTCGTTCTTGGAAAGACCGTCCACATGAACCCCGGCGCTCGTGGCGTTGAAATCGCTGCCGACAAAGGGATAGTTCGGGGGAATGACGTACTCCAGCTCCCGGGCAAAGTACTCGGCGATTTCGGAAATCACCGTGGTGTCTGCGGCGTCGTCATCGCCGGTGAGGGAAATGTACTCCATGACCAGCGCTTCCACCGGCGTGTTGCCCGTGCGTTCGCCAAAGCCCAGCAGCGCGCCGTTCACCGCGGAACAGCCGTAGAGCCAGGCCGTGACGCCGTTGACGAGTACCTTGTGGAAATCGTTGTGTCCGTGCCATTCCAGCCATTGCCCGGGGACGCCTGCCTCGTCGATGAAGGCGCGCACGATGCCCTGCACCGAGCGGGGCAGCGCGGCTCCTGCGTAGGGGACGCCAAAGCCCATGGTGTCGCAGAGGCGGATCTTCACGGGCATGGCGGCCTTTCTGGACAGCTCCATGAGCCGCGCCGCAAAGGGCAGGCAGAAACCGTGGATGTCGGCGCGGGTGATGTCCTCAAAGTGGCAGCGGGGCACAATGCCCCAGTCCAGGGCGCGTTCCACAAGACGCAGGTAATCGTCCATGGCCTGCTGGCGGGTCTTGCCCAGCTTCAGATAGATGTGGTAGTCCGACACGCTGGTGAGCATGCCCACTTCATCAAACTCCATGTCTCTGGCCAGGCGCAGATCCTTTTCGTTGGCGCGTATCCAGCCCGTGACGCGGGGGAAGCGGTAGCCTCGGGCGCGGCAGGACTCGATGGCCTTGCGATCCTTGGCCGAATACATGAAAAATTCCGAAGCCTGGATGAGTCCGCTCTTGCCCCCCAGCTTGTGCAGCAGGTCGAAAATATGCGCGATCTGCTGCGAGGTGTACGGAGGCCGCGCCTGCTGGCCGTCGCGGAAGGTGGTGTCGGTAATGAAGCAGGTCTCCGCCGGGCGCGGGGCTATGATGGCGCCGTCGAATCCGATGCGCCCTATTCTGGAGTAGGGAAAGAGTTCCCGATACAGCTGAGGCTCGCTTCTCTCTTCCAGGTGCAGTCTGCGTTCAGGACTTTTCTTGTATAAAATCATCTTCCCTCCCATGGCGCTCATAACCTCCCGGCGGCATTTCCATACCGTTCCATGCCGCCCTGGCGCTCGTTGCCGAACCTTTTTCTCAGGAATTTCTCATGATATCCCCAACCTTGTGAAGAGTAAAGCCCGCCCCCGCCCGGCGCACCGGCAAGCCTGACCGCCAGGGTTTCCAGGAGGGAGGGGAAGGGGTAAAACCAGCCCCGTGCGGCCATCGGCAGGAACGGGAAGCCGGTCTCTGCGCAGCGTTCATGAGCCCCCCGGGCATCCCGCAGCTTATCCTGTCCTTTGCCTGCCGGTACACCATGCGCATCCCTCCTCCATGCGCCCAAACACCCTCCCCAAAGGCTCTCTGATACTCCCGGATGCTCCCTGAAGGCGGCGAAGCCTCTCGCTGCCTCGTCCCGCCCTGCTCCGAAGCCTTCCCGGGTGCGGCCGTCCGTTCTTTTTTCCCGTATTCCGAAAATTTTTCTCCTGTTCGCCGATTTCAGGCTGGAGCACTCTCCAATCTCTTGTTTTCCTTTTCTTTTTTCACCAGCTTCGGGAATTTTTGCCCGCCTGTGCCGCGCCCTCACCCGCCGCGGGCAGGATCGCTTCCGTGCGTTCCGTACTGCGGCAAAGGTTCACAAACTCTGCAAAATAGCTCACTTTTTTCTCACCCTGCCAAAAAAGTGCCGCTTGCCTGTGAACTGTGCCGAAAGGTATTGTGTTTATCATGAAAATAGGTTAGTTACGTTCTTACACATCATAAGCTGAAAATCCCGTTGGCGGAGGATCGGCGTCTAAGCGTGTTCCAGGGGTCGTGCTGTCTGAGTCCGGAGGTTTTCCCTGGCTCATCGGGTGGCAGGACGACAGACCCATAATTAACCATGTGGAGGTAAGGCAATGGCGAAACATGCAACCCCCCTGTTGGACCAGCTCGAATCCGGGCCCTGGCCCAGCTTTGTATCTGATATCAAGCAGCTTGCCGAAAGCAGAGCCAAAAACGCTCAGGGCTTGGATTATCAGATCCCCACTGACGCTCCCGAAGATCTGCTGGGCGTTATGGAACTCTCCTACGAAGACAAGGAAACCCACTGGAAGCACGGGGGCATCGTCGGCGTGTTCGGTTACGGCGGCGGCGTTATCGGCCGTTACTGCGACCAGCCCGAAAAATTCCCCGGCGTGGCGCATTTCCACACCGTCCGTGTGGCTCAGCCCTCCGGCAAGTTCTACAGCACCGAATACCTGCGCGGCATCTGCGACATCTGGGATCTGCGCGGCTCCGGCCTGACCAACATGCACGGCTCCACCGGCGACATGGTGCTCATCGGCACCCAGACGCCTCAGCTCGAGGAAATCTTCTACGAACTGACCCACAAAATGGACGTCGACCTCGGCGGTTCCGGCTCCAACCTGCGTACTCCCGCCGCCTGCATGGGCATGTCCCGCTGCGAATACGCCTGCTACAACACCCAGCTCGCCTGCTATCAGCTCACTCAGGACTATCAGGACGAACTGCACCGCCCCGCGTTCCCCTATAAGTTCAAGTTCAAGTTCGACGGCTGCCCGAACGGCTGCGTGGCTTCCATGGCCCGTTCCGACTTCTCCGTCATCGGCACCTGGAAGGACGACATCAAGATCGACCAGGACGCCGTGAAGGAATATGTGGCCGGCAACTTCGCCCCCAACGCCGGTGCCCACTCCGGCCGCGACTGGGGCAAGTTCGACCTCCAGAAGGAAGTCATCGACCTCTGCCCGACCCACTGCATGAGCTGGGACGGCAGCAAGCTCTCCATTGACACCAAGAACTGCGTGCGCTGCATGCACTGCATCAACACCATGCCCCGTGCCCTGCACGTCGGCGACGACCGCGGCGCGTCCATCCTCGTGGGCGCCAAGGCCCCCATCCTCGACGGCGCTCAGATGGGCTCCCTGCTCGTTCCCTTCATCCCCGCGGAAGAACCCTTCGACGAAATCAAGTCCGTCATCGAAAAGATCTGGGACTGGTGGATGGAAGAAGGCAAGAACCGCGAACGTGTTGGCGAAACCATCAAGCGTCTCTCCTTCCAGAAGCTGCTTGAAGTGACCGAACTCCCGGCCATTCCTCAGCACGTCATTGCCCCCCGCACCAACCCCTACATCCTCTTCAAGGAAGAGGAAGTGCCCGGCGGCTGGACCCGTGACATCGCTGCTTACCGTCAGCGTCACCTGCGCTAATCAGAGAGGAGAGCAAAAATGGCTTTTATTTCTTCCGGCTACAATCCTGCAAAACCCATGGAAGGTCGTATCTCCGATATCGGACCCCGCAAGTACGACTCCTTCTTCCCTGAGGTCATTGCCAAGAACTTCGGCAAGTGGCTGTACCACGAAATCCTGGAACCCGGCGTGCTCATGCATGTGGCCGAAAGCGGCGACAAGGTGTACACCGTCCGCTGCGGCGGCGCGCGTACCATGACCACCGTGCATATCCGCGAAATCTGCGAGATCGCCGACAAGTACTGCGGCGGCCACGTTCGCTGGACCACCCGTTCCAACGTGGAATTCATGGTGACCGACCTTGAGACCCTCAAGGCCCTCAAGGCTGACCTCGCTTCCCGCAAGTTCGCCGGCGGCTCCTACAAGTTCCCCATCGGCGGCACCGGCGCCGGCGTCACCAACATCATCCACACCCAGGGCTGGCTGCACTGCCACACCCCCGCCACCGACGCTTCCGGCCCGGTGAAGTCCCTGATGGACACCGTGTTCTCTGACTTCCAGAACCACCGTCTGCCCGCCCCCGTGCGCATCTCCCTGGCCTGCTGCCTCAACATGTGCGGCGCCGTGCACGTGTCCGACATCGGCATCGTGGGCATCCACCGCAAGCCCCCGATGATCGACCAGGAATGGGTTGATCAGCTCTGCGAAATCCCCCTGGCCGTCGCCGCCTGCCCCGTGGCCGCCGTGCGTCCCACCAAGGAAGACTTCAACGGCAAGAAGATCAACAGCGTCGCCATCAAGCAGGAACGCTGCATGTACTGCGGCAACTGCTACACCATGTGCCCCGCCCTGCCCATCTCTGACGGTGAAGGCGACGGCGTGATCATCATGGTCGGCGGCAAGATCTCCAACCGTATCAGCCGTCCCAAGTTCTCCAAGGTCGTTGTTTCCTACATCGAAAACGAACCGCCCCGCTGGCCCACGCTGTGCGCTACCGTGAAGCGCATCCTCGACGTCTACGCCGAGAACGCTCACAAGTACGAACGCCTGGGTGACTGGGCCGAACGTATCGGCTGGGAAAAGTTCTTTGAACTCACCGATCTGGAATTCACTCCCCAGCTCATCGACGACTTCCGTGAACAGGCCTACTTCAGCTGGCGTCAGTCCACCCAGTTCAAGTTCTCCGAACTGGCCGCCGAAGCCTACAAGGGCGCCGAAGCTCACGCCGAAGCCGCCAACGCCGGCGTTACCGAAGAAGACAAGGCCACGGTGTACAACTGGCTCGTTGAAAAGACTAACAAGCCCGGCGCCAAGACCAAGTTCTACTTCAACCAGTTCCTCGAACTGTTCCCCGGCGCCAGCCCCCGCAAGGTCAAGAACGTCCTCACCGCTCTGGTGGACGATGAAAAGGTGGCGTACTGGTCCTCCGGTTCCACCACCATGTATGGCCTGAAGGGCGCCGGCAAGCAGGGCGCTACCGAAGAAGGCAAGTAATCCTGCCTGAGATGGAGGCTTTTACGCCCGCCATCCTGCCTTACTGATTCCCCGGGGGAAGGCCGTACGCGGTCTTCCCCCTCTTTCTTCCCGGGAAACGCCTTCTGACCTCCACGAACGTCACCGTCCCCACGGCGCGGAAACCTGCCATGAAGCAGCCAAGACTCGTCATTTCAGGGCTTTCCGGCGGCAGCGGCAAGACGCTGGTCTCCCTCGGGCTTGCCCGCCTGTTCAGCCGCCGGCAAGTTCCGGTTCAGCCCTGCAAGAAGGGTCCGGACTACATTGATTACGCCTGGCTCGCTCTGGCTGCACGGCGGCCTTCCGTCTGTCTCGACCCGTATTTTCTCAACGACGCTGCGCTCCTTGCGCACTTCTGCCGCATCTCTCTGCGCCGCCCTGCCGCGCTTTCACTCATTGAGGGCAACCGCGGACTTTTCGACGGCCGCGACATAAGCGGCTCCTGCTCCACGGCCCATGTGGCCCGCCTGCTGAGAGCGCCCGTTCTCCTGACCCTGAACTGCGCCAAGATGACGCGCACGGCCGCCGCCCTTGTCAACGGACTGTGTGCCTTTGAACCCGGCGTACGTCTTTCCGGCGTCCTGCTGAACAACGTGGCCGGCGAACGCCACGCCGCCATGCTGCGCCAGGCCATCGAAGAATATACGGACGTTCCGGTTCTGGGGATACTGCCCCGGCTGCGGGAAAATCCTCTGCCCGAACGCCACATGGGTCTGGCGCTGGGCCGAAGCGACGGCAGCGTGGAAGCGCGTCTTGACCGCCTGGCGGATCTGCTTGCCGGACATGCTGACAGTGAAGCCCTTCTCGCCCTGGCCCGCTCCGCGCCCGACCTGAACGCACCGGCAGAAGACTCGCCTCCGCCCCGCCCGGCAAAGGGTCCGCGCATCGGCTATGTGCTGGATGACGCGCTCTGGTTCTACTACGAAGAAAATCTGGACGCCCTGCGGGACGCCGGAGCGGAACTTGTGCCGCTGAGTCTCCTTGACCCCGCTCCCTGGCCGCCTCTGGACGCGCTCTACCTCGGCGGCGGCTATCCCGAACTCTTTGCGGACGCCATCAGCCGTTCGCCCCATCTGGAGACCATACGCCGGCTCTCGCTGGACTCCCGGCCCGTGTATGCGGAATGCGGCGGCTTCATGGTACTCTGCCGCGCCCTGCAGCTGGAGGGCGGCCCGCGCCGCATGGCCGGACTGTTCCCGCTGGATACGCGCTTCTTTCCCCGTCCGCAGGGACTCGGCTACGTTACGGCGCGCACCCTGAAAGACACGCCCTTCCATCCCGCGGGCAGCGTGTGGAACGGGCATGAATTCCACTACTGCCGCTGCGAAGGGGTGGAATCCGTGCCCGATTTCTGCCTGGAACTCACCCCGGGCACGGGCATGTGCGCCCGCGGGGGCAGGCACTTCGACGGGCTGCTCACGCGCCGCACCTTTGCCTGCTGGACGCACCTCTTCGCGCCCGCCGTGCCCCACTGGGCGCAGAACTTCGTGGAAGCCGCGCGCCGCTGACCGGCCGCCTCGGGACGGATTCTTCCTCTATCCGCTGAATGCTGTCCCGAACGCCCTGCTGCCGGACGGTGTCACACCGTCACTGGCTGAGTGCGCTTTCCCGCACCGAAGAGCCTTCCGACAGCTTCTTCTGCACCGCCCGGCTGTCCGGCTGCTGCGTGACCGTGGTCTGGCCCTGCAAAAATTCCGCGGCGGGCGTCTCGGCCAGCACTCCGGCGGAAGCGTCCTTTGTCACCGTCACCTTGCCGTAAACGTGGTCGCGCACGAGGAGCACCGCGGGTTCCAGCACCGGTGCGTCGGTTCTGGTAATCACCAGAAAATACTCACGGTAGCGCCGCGGCGTGTCCACAAAGCTCACACGGCAGGAGACAAGCCAGTCGTCCCGGCCGTCGCCGTTCCAGTCCGCAAGGGCTGTGAGCGCCAGTTCCACCAGGCTCAGCCCCTGCTCGATGACGGCGCGGTTGCCTTGCGCACGCACTTTGGCTTCACTTGTGAGCATGGCGCGGAAGGTCCGGGGCATGGCAACACGGCTGCCCGGGAAGCGGAAGGCCGGAGACAGGCGATCCACAAGCTGCGCTCCGGCGTCCTTCGGGGGAAAGGAAAGCAGCGGGGAATACCAGTCGCCCTGAGCATCCACAAGACCGCGTTCCAGCATCGCCGGACGCATGGCCCGAGACATGGTCACAAACTGCGCGCCGTCCAGAGCGTTCACCAGACGGGCGCCCTGCGGCGCACAGGCCGAGAGCATCCCGCACAAAACCGCCGCAATAAAAAGCGCTTTCATGACTTCTTCACCCCACAGCGCGGGCAGCGATCCCGCATCTCGCAGGCGGCGCAGTCCGGTTTGCGCGCGCCGCACACATCCCGCCCGAACCAGACCAGGCGGTGATTCACATCTCCCCACTCCTCGCGGGGAAAGAGTTCCATCAGTTCCGGCTCAATCTTCACGGGATCCACATTTTTCGTCAGACCAAGGCGGAAGGAAAGTCGCTTGACGTGCGTGTCCACCGCAATGCCCTGATTCAGGCCGAAGCCTCCCCACAGCACCACGTTGGCGGTCTTGCGCGCCACGCCGGGCAGCGTGATCAACTCCTCGAGGCTGCGGGGCAGCTCTCCGCCGTAGACTTCCGTCACCCGCCGTGCCGCGCCGATCAGGTTCCTGGCCTTGCTGTGGTAAAAGCCCGTGGGACGGATGACGGACTCCAGTTCTTCCAGATCGGCACCGGCCAGTTCCGCGGGACCGGGCCAGCGCCGGAACAGTTCCGGTGTGACCGTGTTCACCCGCGCATCGGTACACTGCGCCGCAAGAACCGTTGCCGCCAGGAGCTGCCAGGGCGTCTGATGCTCAAGCATGGTTTCCGGCTCCGGGTAACGGGCCTTCAGCCGCTCCAGTATGACCGCGGCCCACTCGGCCTTTTCCGCTTGCTTCATGCTCGTCTCCTTCCTGCCGCCGCGCCGGGACGGAACGGGCGGCCACGTCCTTTTTGCCACAAGACACCCGCTAGAGCAAGAAAAGCCCTCACGCTCCGGCGCTTGCCAAAGACGGCCCCCTGCCGCTACACTGGTGGCAGGGGCGCCGTCCCGCCGCGACTTCAACCACATGGAGCTTGTATGATCCACCTTTCCGGTTCCCTTGCCTTCGACAGAATCATGACGTTCCCCGGCCATTTTGAAGACCATATCCTTCCGGAAAAACTGCATTTTCTCAACGTCTGCTTCCCCATCGACCACGTTGAGGAAAAATTTGGCGGCACGGCGGGCAACATCGCCTACACGCTCTCGCTGCTGAACGAGCCTTCCGCCATCTATACCACTGTCGGGCGCGACTTCGCCGAATACGCGCAGCAGCTTGAGGCCCGCGGAGTGGATATGCGCGGCGTCCGCGTTGAGAAGAACGAATTTACGGCCTGCGCCTACATCACCACGGATCAGGCGGGCAACCAGATCACCGGCTTCAGCCCGGCCGCCATGAACATCCCCGCCTTTCCCGAAAAAACGCCCCGGCTCCAGGCGGGCGACTGGGCGCTCATCGGACCCGGCAACGTGGAAGACATGGTCAGACTCGCCGCCTTTTACCGCGAACACCGCACGCCCTACGTCTTCGACCCGGGCCAGCAGATTACCAGCATGACGCCCGAACAGCTCGTCTCCGGTCTCAGCGGCGCGGACGTGCTCATCGGCAACGACTACGAAATCGGCCTCATCGGCAAGATGACGGGGCTTGACCATGAGACGCTCCTGGAGCGCGTCAAAAACCTGATCATCACCTTCGGTTCCAAAGGCTCCAGCGTTCTGCAGAAGGACAGCCGCCCCCACGCCATCCCCGCCGTCACTCCGGCAGAAGTGGCCGACCCCACCGGTGCGGGTGATTCCTACCGCTCCGGCCTGCTCAAGGGCCTGCACAAGGGCATGGGCGTCGCCTTCTCCGCACGCCTGGGGGCCGTGTCTTCCAGCTTCTGCGTGGAAAAATACGGCACCCAGATCCATTCCTTTGACGCCGTCGCCTTCCGCGCCCGCTACGAAGCGGCCTTCGGCCCCATGCCGGTACTGGACTAAGCCAGGGGTTTTGCCCCGCGCAGGCTCTCCTTCCCGCCCGCACCGCTCAGGAGTTCCCCATGTCTCTGAAACAGCGTCTCGGTTTTAAAGAAGACCCTCTCTATGTGATGGACGGCAACGCCTTCCTGTTCCGGGGCTACTTCGCCAATTCCAGCATGTCGCGTTCCGACGGTTTCCCCACCGGCGCGCTGTTCATCGTGGGCCGCGTTCTGCTCAAGCTCCTGCGCGAGGAACACCCCCGGCATTTCGCTTTCGTCCTCGACGGGCACGGCAGGCACTTCCGCCACGATATCTTCCCCGACTACAAGGCCAACCGCCCCACGCCGCCCGAAGAACTGCTCGCGCAGGTCGATCCGCTCAAGCGCATGGTGCAGGCCCTGGGCATGAAGGTCATCGTCTCGGAGGGCTGCGAGGCCGATGACTGCATCGCCAGTCTGGCCAGGAGCCAGCGGGAAAGCCGCCCCGTGGTCATCATCGGCGTGGACAAGGATCTGCGGCAATGCCTCGCCCCGGGCGTGGTCATGTGGGATCCGTCCAGCCGCGAAGAGAAGCTCATCACGCTGGAATCCTTCCGGGAGGAAACCGGACTTGAACCCGGACAGTGGCCCGACGTGCAGGCCCTCATCGGCGACAGTTCCGACAACGTGCCCGGCGTCAGGGGCATAGGCGAAAAGACCGCGGAAAAGCTCTTCCGCAGCTTCCGGGATCTGGAAGACGTACGCGACCGCCTGGGCGAAGTGCCCCCGCCCATCCGCAAGAAGCTGGAAGGCAGCGTGGACGCCATGTTCGTCTACCGCGAACTCACCCGCCTGCACACCAACTGCTGCTCCGTCCCCCTGGATCAGCTTGCCGTGGAGCCGCTGTCCAGCCAGGCGGCCCGCACCTTCCTGCGCGAATTCGAAATGTTCTCGCTGCTGCGCGAACTCGAGAGCCTCATCCGGCAGAACCTCGTCTCCCTCGCTGACACGCCGGAACAGGCGGCCGCCCCCGCCGCCAGGGCCGATGTCCAGCTTTCACTGTTCGACGCCGTGGCCGCCCCGCACACGCCGGATACGGCGCAGCACGTCTCCGACCTGCCCGACTGCCGCGGCCGCGTGGTGGCCCTCACGCCCGAACCCGTACTGCGCCGCACCCAGGCCCCCGGTCTGCGCATCGCCGTGGAAGCGGCTGGAGAGAAGAACGCCGCACGGGAATTTTCCTGGAACGGTCCGGTTTCCGAACTCGCGGCCTGGGCGGAAGGGGCCGCCCTTGTGGTGCTTCCCGACTTGAAGCAGCTCCTGCACAGCGATCCCGCGTGGAGGGCGCTGGACCCGAAACGCTGCTTCGACCTCGGACTTGCGGCCTACCTGCTGGCCCCTGAAGACAGGGACTACGGCTGGCCCAGCCTTTCCGCCCGCTGCGCCGGCGAGCACGGCCTGCCTGCGGATCAACCCGCACTTCTGGCGCTCACCCTGCTGCGGGACATGAAGGGACGCCTCGAACACCACGGCCTGCTGGCCCTGCTGCAGAACATGGAAATGCCGCTCATTCCCGTCCTCGCCGGCATGGAAGACGCCGGCGTCACCATAGACCGCGCGGCGCTGAAGGCCTTCCTCGATGAAGTGCAGGCCGAACTGGACAGCCTCACCGCCCGGATCTACGAAGCGGCCGGGGGGACGTTCAACATCCGTTCCGCACAGCAGATCGGCGACGTCCTCTTCCGCAGGCTCGGACTGGCCGCCGCCAAGTCCACCAGCGGAGGGCAGGCCTCCACCTCGCAGGCCGTGCTGGAAAAGCTCTCCGGCCAGCACCCCGTGGTGGACGCCCTGCTGAAATACCGCAAGATGGAAAAGATGCGCTCCACCTATCTGGAGCCGCTGCCGCGCCTGGCCGGGCCGGATGGCCGCATCCACACCACCTTCAACCAGACCGCCACGGCCACGGGCCGCCTGTCGTCCAGCAATCCCAACCTCCAGAACATCCCTGTGCGCGGCGAACTCGGCAAGAGAATGCGCGCCTGCTTCACGGCGGGGCCGGGCAAGCGCCTCGTCTCCGCGGACTATTCGCAGGTGGAACTGCGCGTGCTGGCACACTATTCGCAGGATCCCACGCTGCTTTCGGCCTTCCGCAGCGGCGAAGACATCCACACCCGCACGGCGGCCCTGCTGCACGACGTGGATCCCTCAGAGATCGGCCCGGACGAACGCCGCCGCGCCAAGACCATCAATTTCGGGCTTATCTACGGCATGGGTCCGCAAAAGCTGTCCCAGGATCTCGGCATTTCCGCCAGGGAAGCGCGCGTGTTCATCGAACGCTACTTCACCCGCTTCGCCCGCATCAGGGAATTCTTCGACGGCGTGGAAAAGAGCGCCCGCGCAAACGGCTTCGTGACCACGCTTTCCGGCCGCCGCCGCCCCCTGCCGGGCCTGCTCTCCCAGAACGGACAGGCCCGCGCCCTTGCCGAACGCCAGGCCGTGAACACGCTCATCCAGGGCTCGGCCGCCGACCTCATCAAGCTGGCCATGCTGGCCGTCTTCCACGACAGCGAACTTCGCGGCATGGGCGCCCGTCTGCTGCTCCAGATCCACGACGAACTCATTGTGGAAGTGCCGGAAGAACACGCGGAGCAGGCCGCCGCCCGCGTGTCCCTGCTCATGACCGACACGGAGGCCTGGAACATCCATCTGCATGTGCCCCTTGTGGCCGACGCCGGTATCGGCTCCAACTGGGGCGAAGCGCACTGAAGCGCCTCTTTGCACGGCGCCGGGGCAGCCCGGCCTTTTCGGGGACAGCATGGCACTCCTTTCCATCCAGAACGCGGAACTCACGCTGGGCAGCCAGCGGCTGCTGGATCGCACGGAACTCTTTGTGGAGCAGGGCGACAGGCTCTGCATCGTGGGCCGCAACGGGGCCGGGAAGTCCTCGCTGCTCTCGGTGCTGGCGGGCCGCCTCCCCCTGGACGCGGGCGAACGCCACGCCGAACCGGGCATCCGCATCGGCTACGTTCAGCAGTCCGTGCCCGAACAGTGGAAAGGCCCGGTGTTCAGCGTCACGGCAGACGCCCTTGGCGAAGAAGGCCGGCTCCTGGCCGCCGCCCACCTCATCGCCTCAGACCGCAGGGACATGCTCGCACCCGACCTGGCCCGCCAGGCCGACAGCATCATGGCCCGGGGCGAAGTCTGGGAACGGCACGGCGAAGTGCTGGGTGTCATCCACAGCCTCGGCCTGCCGCCGGAGGCCGACTTTTCCGCACTCTCCGGCGGGACAAAGCGGCGCGTGGCTCTGGCGCGGGCACTCATCGCCTCGGATCTGCTGCTCCTCGACGAACCGACCAACCATCTGGACATCAGCACCATCCGCTGGCTGGAAGAATACCTGGCGCGGCAGTCGCGCACGCTGGTCTTTATCAGCCACGACCGGGCCTTTGTCCGCCGCCTGGCAGCGCGCATCGCGGAGCTGGACCGCGCAAGGCTCTACTGCTATGCCTGCGGCTTCGACACCTACCTGGAACGGCGCGAAGAACGCCTGCACGCCGAAGACATGCAGAACGCCGTCTTCGACAAGAAGCTGGCGCAGGAAGAAGTCTGGATACGGCAGGGCATCAGGGCGCGCCGGACAAGGAACATGGGACGGGTGCGCGAACTCGTCCGTATGCGCGCAGAGCGGGCCGAACGCCGGGCACGTCCGGGCACGGCTGTCCTCGCCGCGCAGGAGGCCGAACGCTCGGGCAAGCTGGTGGCGGAAATGAAGGACGTCTCCTTCGTCTGGCCGGACGGCTACCGCGTTTTTGAACACGCCTCGCTTACCATACAGCGCGGGGACAAGATCGGTCTCATCGGGGACAACGGCGCGGGCAAGACCACCTTTCTGCGCGTCCTCCTCGGTCAGTTCGCCCCCACCTCCGGCAGTGTGCGCCTGGGCACGAATCTTGAAATCGCCTATTTCGACCAGCTCCGCGACACGCTGGACGATGCGAAAAGCGTCATGGACAACGTGGCCAAAGGCAGCGACCGCGTGACCGTAAACGGCGAATCCCGCCATGTGGCCAGCTACCTTCGGGATTTCCTCTTCGAACCGGATCGCCTGCGCACTCCCGCAGGACTGCTCTCCGGCGGCGAACGCAGCCGCCTGCTCCTTGCGCGGCTGTTCACCCGCCCTTCCAATCTCCTCGTGCTGGACGAACCCACCAACGATCTGGACACGGAAACCCTGGAACTTCTGGAAGAACTGCTGGCTTCCTACAAGGGCACGGTTCTTGTGGTCAGCCACGACCGCGCCTTTCTCGACGAACTGGTGACGGGAACCATCGCCCTTGAAGGGGACGGCCTTGTCCGCGACTATGTGGGCGGCTACAGCGACTGGCTGCGCCAGCGCCAGCCCGGACACGAAGCCGGAAAAAGCGCGGACGCCAGGGCCGCATGGAAGGCCGCGGCCCCCAGAAAGCGCCGCCTGAGCTACAAGGAGCAGCGGGAGCGCGAAGCCCTTCTCAGGGAACGGGACGAGCTGCCCGCCCGCCTGGACGCGCTGGAGCGGGAACAGAAGGCGCTGGAAGCAGCCCTCGGCGACCCCGACCTGTTCAGCCGCGACCCCGAAGGCTTCAAAAAGGACGCCGCCCGCCTTGAAGCGGTGGAAGAGGAACAGCTCGCCCTGCTCGAACGCAGCGACGCCATCGACGCCCGCCTCAAGGAACTGGAGCTGCCTGAGGATTAGCCCGCATCCACGGGGACGAAGCGGAAGTTCTCCACGTCAAAGAGCCCCCGCGCCGTGAGCTTGAGCGACGCGATCACCGGCAGGGCAAGGAAGCTCAAAGTCATGAAGGCGTCCGCCCCTTCCCAGATGTGGTAGTGGGACGCGGCCAGCTTGAGGAGCTTGTCCAGCTTCGCCGCCGTCTCCTCCGCCGGACGGTCGGTCATAAGCCCGCCCAGCGGCAGGGGCAGGGAGGCCAGGCACTCTCCGCCGGACACCATCACGATGCCTCCGCCCAGGCGCTCCACCTCCCGCACCGCCGCCAGCATGTCAGCATCGGAATCGCCGGCCACAACGATATTGTGCGAATCGTGGGCAATGGTGGTGGCGATGGCCCCGCCGCGCAGCCCGTAGCGGCCGTCCAGCAGCCCCACGCCGATTTTGCCCGTGGCGTGGTGGCGCTCCAGCACCGCCAGCTTCAGCAGTCCGGGATTGCGGGCAAGATCCACCTCGCCGCGCTCATCCACGGCCACGCCGCGGATCAGGGCGTCGGTCACAAGAGAATGCGCCCGCAGACCTATGACGCGGGCCTTTCCCGAAGGCGCGGCCACGGCAAAGGGGCGTTCCGGCAGCGGCGCCAGACGGACGCTGGAGCGCAGGACGCCGGAATCCCCGGCGGGCAGTCCGCGCAGCATACGGCCATCCCGGGCGACCAGTTCGCCCCCGGCCCAGCAGCAGCGCACGCGAAAATCCTTGAGGTCATCCACCAGCACCATGTCGGCGCGGCGCCCGGGGGCCAGCCCGCCGCGGTCGCGCAGGCCGTAGCACTCCGCGGCGTTGAGCGTGGCCATGCGCACCGCTTCCACCGCATCCACGCCCGCGGCCACCGCCATGCGCAGGTGGCGCACCATGTGCCCGCGCTCCAGAATGTCCGAAATCTGGCTGTCGTCCGTGCAGAACAGGCAGCGGCGCATGTTCTGCGGGCTCAGCCCGGGCAGGAGACGGAGGAGATCGCGCGAGGCCGAACCTTCCCGAAGCAGGACGTACATGCCCCGCGCCACGCGCTCCTGAAGCTCTTCCGGCGTGGTGCATTCGTGGTCGGTCTGCACGCCCAGCGCGGCATAGGCGTCCAGAGCGCTCCCCGCGAGGAAGGGCGCGTGCCCGTCCACCACCTTTCCGGCGGCGCGTGCGGCGTCCAGCTTGGCCATGAGGTCGGCGTCCCCGCCCAGCACTCCGGGCACATTCATGACTTCCGCAAGGCCGCCCACCCGCGGATCCGCCATGAGCGGCCGCAGGGCTTCGGCGTTCAGGCAGGCCCCGGCATCCTCCACCGGCAGGGCGGGAACGCAGGATGAGAGCATGATGCGCACGTCCAGAGGCAGATCGCGGGAGGCTTCAAGCATGTAGAGAATCCCGGCCACGCCCTTGACGTTGGCGATTTCGTGCGGGTCGGCGATCACCGTTGTCGTGCCGGAGGGCAGCACGGCCTCGGCAAAGCGCGCCGGGCAGAGCAGGGAGGACTCGATGTGGACATGGCCGTCGATGAGTCCGGGGATCAGGAAACCGCCCTGCCCGTCCACCGTTTCCCGCGCCGTGAGCGGCCCGAAGCCCAGAATGCGGCCGCAGCCCGCATAGATGCGGCCTTCCCGAATCCTGCCGCCGAACACGTCCACAAGGCGCACGTTGTCCACGCACAGTTCCGCAGGGCGGCGGCCCGTCGCCATCTCGAAAAATTCTCTGTCCATGCTCACTCCTTCACCGCGTTTCCGCAGTGTCCATGCGAGGGAAAGGCGTTCTGCCAACTATTGCTGCCGTTTTCGAAGCCATTCAATAGCTTGTTTATTTCCCTGCTCTGCCGCTTGCCGAAGCCATTCTGCAGCTTCTATATGCCCCTGTGCGGCAGCCGTTCCGTACCATTTGACAGCGTTGGTTTTATTTTTGTGAACGCCGTGACCCAGTTCATACAATTTGCCCAAAGCATATTGTGCTGACGCATTCCCTCCTTCTGCAGCCTGCTGAAGCCATTCGATAGCTTTTTCATGCCCTTGTTCAGCTGCCTTTATATACCATTCTACGGCTTTAGTATAATCTCTAGGGACACCGCGACCCTTTACATACAGCAGACCCAAATTAAATTGCGCTGAAGCATTTCCTCCTCCTGCTGTCTGTTTAAGCCATTCGATAGCTTTTTCATGCCCCAGAGCTGCCGCCTGACTGTACCACTCCAAAGCCTTGGTATTGTCTTTGAAGACTCCTCGACCATTTTCATACATCAAACCTAAACTATATTGTGCAGAGACATTCCCGCTTCCTGCCGCCCGCCGGAGCCATTTTATAGCTTTTTTATACCCCTGAGCTGCCGCCTGACTGTGCCATTCCAAAGCCTTGGCATCGTCTTTGGAGACACCTCGACCACATTCATACATTAAGCCCAATGTATATTGTGCTGACGTATTCCCTTTTTCTGCCTCCTTTTGGATGCCTTCGACAACTCTTTTATCCCCTTTTTCAGTCGCCTGCCAAAACCAATCGATAGCTTTTTCATGTCCCTGCCAGGCCGCCTGACTGTACCATTCCAAAGCATGGGCATCGTCTTTGGAGACCCCTCGGCCATATTCATACATCAAGCCCAATGTATATTGTGCTGACACATTTCCTTTTTCAGCCGCCTGTTTGAGCCATTCAATAGCTTTTCCATATCCATGCTCAGCCGCCCGCCTGTACCATTCTAAAGCCTCGGTATCGTCTTTGGA
>NZ_CANRLT010000055.1 GCF_947631555.1 uncultured Mailhella sp.
CGTGGCCGCACTGTGCGACCACTTCCGCATTCCTGTGGCCGTAGTCATCAACAAGGCCGATCTCAACGCCGGCAAGGCCGACGCGCTCGCCGCCTGGTGCTTCGAAAAAGGCTACACCGTGGCGAGCCGCATCCCCTTTTCCCCGGATGTCACCGCGGCCATGATCGCCCGCCGGGCAGTGACGGAAACCCCGTCTCCCCTCGCGCCGATTCTCCGGCGCATTGCCGAAAACATTCTCGCTCTGCCTTCCGTCCCTGCGGAACACCACACCCTTTCTCACCTATGATAAGGAGAAACGCCATGAAAGCTCTTCTCGCCATTCCTTCCGGTATGCCCGGCGGCCTGACGGCCCCGATGGGTATGCACTTCGGCCACTGCGACATCTATACGATTGTGGAAATTGAAGACGGCGCTATTAAAAACGTATCCACACTGCCGAACGTGCCCCACCAGCAGGGCGGCTGCCTCGCTCCGGTACAGCATCTCGCCGCCCACGGGGTAAAAAGCCTTCTGGCCGGCGGCATGGGTATGCGTCCGCTCATGGGCTTCAGACAGGCCGGCATCGACGTATACTTCGCGGGCAGTTTCATGACGGTGGGCGATGCGGTGCAAGCCTTCATTCAAGGCAAACTGCCGCCCTTCTCCCTGGAATCCACCTGCGGCGGACACTGAGCCTGAAAAGCGAGGCAGAACATGATATTCTTCATGGTCACGCAGCGCCCCGAAGCCTGGACACTGCTGCGCCGCACACTGGAAGAGCACGGGTGTACGGCAGAGCTGCTGCCCGACATGCCCCGCTGTCTGGAAGCGCTGCGCCGTGAACCTCCGGATCTGGTCATCCTCGACCTTCAGCTGGACGGCAAGGAACTCAGGGAAGCCATTGTCTCCATGCTCATGGTTGACGCCTCCGTGCCCTGTGCTGTGGTCAGCACCCTGCCCGCGGAAGTCTTCCATGACCGCATGGAGGGACTCGGCGTGCTTCTCTCGCTGCCGGAAGGGGACAGCAAAGACAGCGCAGAAGCCATCCTTTCCGCCCTGCGCCGTCTGAACGGCTAAACGGAGGATGTCCCGCTGACGGGGGGAACAACAACCCCGCGCAGAGACGGGCATGGTATCCCTTTCACGCTGTGGACAGCGGCGCGCCCCTGTCGTACTATCGAATCATGCGCTTTTTCCACGCCCTCATCATACCGCTTGCTCTGCTTGCCATCTGGCAGGCCGCTTCCCTGTCCGGGACGGTCTCGCCTTATCTCCTGCCCGCGCCGGAGCAGGTGCTGCGTTCCGGCATCACGCTGGTGCAAAGCGGCGTACTGGGCCGTCACGTTGCGGCCTCGCTCTCGCGCATCGCCGTGGGCTTCTCTCTCAGTATCGCCCTCGGCTTCCTGTGTGCCGGCGTACTCTTCCGCTGGCCGCTTCTGGACAAACTTCTTTCCGGACCCTTCTCCTTCCTGCGCATGACGCCTCCCCTTGCGCTGACGCCTCTGCTCATCCTCTGGCTGGGCATTGAGGACGCCACGCAGATCGCCATCATCCTGCTGGCCTCCTTTTTCCCCATCTACCTGAACACCCGCACGGGACTTGGCTGTCTGGACAGCTCCTTCCGCGAACTAGCCGCAAGCCTGCACCTCTCCCGGACGCGGCGGGTACTCTGCTTTCTCATTCCCGCGGCCATTCCCTCCATACTCACCGGGCTGCGCCTCAGCTTCGGCTACAGCTGGCGCGCCCTGATCGCTGCAGAACTCATCGCCGCAGGCAGCGGACTCGGCTATATGATCATGGACGCCGAACAGATGCAGCGTGCCGATGAAGTCATTGTGGGCATTCTGGTCATCGGTGTCCTTGGCTGGCTGCTCGACGCCCTGTTTACCCGCCTCGCCTCCGCACTCCTCGCCCGCCGCTTCCCGGAGGTGAAGGAACTATGAACGCTTCCCTCCGGAAAAGGCCTGGCCATGCGTCTGCTTGAAGGCATCGAAAAATCCTTTGACGGCAGGAGCGTGCTGCGCGGCGTCACTCTGGATCTTGTCCCGCACGGCGTCACCTGTCTGCTTGGAGCATCGGGCTGCGGCAAGTCCACGATCCTGCGCATCGCCGCAGGGCTGGAACGGGCCGATGCGGGCCATGTTCTTACTGATCCTGCGCTCTCTGCCATCGTGTTTCAGGATCCGCGCCTTCTGCCCTGGCTCACCGTGGAAGAAAATCTCCGTCTGGCACTGCCCGCCTTCTGCCCCGATGCTCCTGACCGGATAAAGAGCGTCCTCGATATGGTACAGCTCTCCCCGCGGCTGCTCCGCTCCATGCCGCGCGAACTTTCCGGCGGCATGGCTCAGCGCGTGGGCGTAGCCCGGGCGCTGCTCCGCACCCCGGACATTCTGCTCATGGACGAGCCTTTCGCCGCGCTGGACGCCATCACCCGAAGCAAACTTCAGGACATGCTGCTCTCCGTAACGGGGGACAGGCCCTGCCTCTTTGTGACGCACGACATCCACGAAGCATTCCGCCTCGCCCGATGTATCTGTGTCATGGACCGCGGTGTCATCACCGAAGCTTTCCCGTCTGAAGACTTTTCCGAACCCGACCGCCGCGCCGCTGTCCGGCGCCTCATCCTTCGCCATCTCAACCTTAAGGAGCTTGATCCATGAACACCGCTTTCCGCTTCACCCTGGCCTGTGCCCTTGCTCTGGGCCTCTTCGCGCCCGCGCATGCCGCAGAGGGTGAACTCAACATCAGCTATGTGAAATCCCCCTTCAACCTCCAGATGATGGTCATGAAGGAGCACCAGCTTCTGGAAAAGAAACTCGGACCAAAGGGCATCACGGTGCGCTGGCACGACATCGATTCCGGCGCGCAGCAAGCCACGGCCATGGCCTCCGGAGATCTTGACATCGGCGGCGTGGTGAACACGACTTCCGTCCAGATCGCCAACGCCGAAGGCAACCCCGTGATCATCGTGGCCGCCGCCTCCCGCCCCACAGACGTGTTCGGACTCGCCGTCCAAGAAAATGGGCCGAAAACCTTCAAGGAGCTCAAGGGCAAGACCATCGCCGGTCCCAAGGGCACGGTACTGCATCAGCTCCTCGCCGCCGGTCTCGCACGCGAAGGAATGAGCATGAACGACGTCAACTTCGTACAGATGGGTATACCTCAGGGCTTTTCCGCGCTCATGTCCGGCAAGGTGGACGCCGCACTCATCGCGGCTGGAGCGCTGGTCAAGGCCGGGCAGGCGGGCAAACCCATCCTCGCCACGGCCACGGGGCTGGTCACACCCAAGCTGGTCATGTGCGCCAGCGGCGCCTTCCTGAAAAAACATCCTGAACTCGTCGCCGATGTGGTGGCCGTGCAGGACGAAGCCTGCGACTGGATCATGGCGCACCATGACGAAGCCGTCGCCCTTGGTGCCAAAGAGCAGAACCTCTCCAAAGAAGACGCGGAAAAACTCTTCGCATGGTCGCACTACGCCAAACGCCTCAACGAAAACGACCTCAAAAGTCTGGACGAGGACATGGCCTTCATGCTCGAACAGGGCATGATGCGCAAGAGCGTTGATTCCCGCAGCTTCATTCTGGATTCCGCCATGGAATAAAGCTGTCTCCCGGGGGCGTCGAGTCCTTACCTCTCGAGGATTCGCCGCCCCTTGCCCCCGCAGTCCGCCTTTGCTGAAACGGCCCTGCCGCGGGAAACGCCGCTTCCCGCAGGAAAAGCCGGGGAAATGCCATGATCAAGACCGTCTTTACCACCGAACTTCCCGTGGACGAGCATCTGCTCATCCGCAAAAATTCTCTGTCCGGGGGCACGGGCGAAAAAAGGCTGTGCATCGTCACCGGCACACACGGCGACGAACTGGAAGGCCAGTATATCTGCTACCGTATCGGCAGTCTGCTGCAAAGCGACCTCTCCCTGCTGGACGGCACGGTGGACATCTATCCAGCGCTCAATCCCGTGGGCATCGACTCCATCACCCGCGGCATACCGCCCTTCGACCTCGACATGAACCGCATGTTCCCCGGAGATCCTCTTGGAAACATGGCCGAGTCCACGGCCTACAGCATCATCCGCGATCTGCGCGGCGCAGATCTCGTCCTCGACATCCATTCGAGCAACATCTTCCTCTACGAAGCCCCGCAGGTACGCATCAACCGCCTCACCGCCGAAACGCTGACGCCGCCGGCCAAGCACCTCGACCTCGACTTTCTCTGGGTACATGAGGCCGCGACCGTGCTGGAAACCACGCTTGCCTACACTCTGAACACTCTGGGCACACCAACGCTGGTCGTGGAAATGGGCGTGGGTATGCGCATCACGCCAAGCTACGGCGAACGGCTTACGGCCGGAATACTCCGGCTCATGAGGCACATGGGTCTGTGGAAAGGGCCGGTGCCCGAACTGCCGGAACGCCGAACCATGGTCTCCACCAACGGTTCCGTGGATTTCATCAACGCTTCGGCCTCAGGGGTGTTCATCCCGTTCATCCGCCACCCCATGCAGGTGGAAGCCGGGCAGAGCCTCGGCCGCATTGTGGATCCGCTGCGCGGAACCGTGGTTCAGGAAGTGACTGTGGATCGCTCCTGCTTCGTCTTCACCATCCGTGCTTATCCAGTGGTCTACGAAGGCTCACTGCTAGCCCGCATCTACAGGGAGGGTGAAGCGTGAAAAAGGAATGTCTCTTCGTCCTGCCTTCGCCCTTCCGCGATGAATTCCGTATCCACGGTTTCCGCTTCGGCTCGGGAGAGAAAACTCTGGCCGTGGTAGGAGCCATGCGGGGCAACGAATTTCAGCAGCAGTACGTCTGCGCTCTCCTGGTGGAGGCTCTCCAGGATCTTGAGGAACGCGGCGGACTTGCGGAAGGCCGCGAGATACTGGTGATCCCCTCGGCCAATCCCTTCGCCATGAACGCCGGAAAACGCTTCTGGACCATGGACAACACCGATATCAACCGCGTCTTTCCCGGCTACAGCCTTGGCGAGACCACACAACGCGTGGCCGCAGCCCTGTTCGAGCAGCTTCAGGGCTACCGCTTCGGTGTTCAGGCGAGCAGCTACTACCTCCCCGTATCCTGCATCCCGCATGTGCGCCTCCTGCGCACGGGCTACGAGGATGCGGAACTGGCGCAGGGCTTTGGCCTGCCCTACACCCTCGTGCGCACGCCGCGCTTCTTTGACACGACCACCCTGAACTACAACTGGCAGATCTGGAATACGCAGGCTTTTTCCCTGTACGCCGGCCCTACCGGCAGCCTCTGTGAAGAGCTGGCCCGCGAATGTCAGGAAGCCGTGCTCCGCTTTCTGGAACTGCACGGTGTCCTTCGCAGCCACAGGCATCCCGGCTATCGCTCCGAAATCCTTCAGGAAGATGCGCTGCTCTGCGTCAAGGCCAGGCGGGCCGGAATCCTGCGGCTCCGCTGTGCCGTAGGCGAAAACGTGTGCAAGGGGCAGCTCCTCGCCCAAATTCTCGACCCCTATGACGGCTCGGTTCATGGGGAAGCGTGTGCGCCGGAAGATGGCAAGGTCTTTTCCCTGCATACGGGACCGCTGGTTCTGGAATCCGCAGTACTCTTCCGCCTCATCCGGCTCTGAATACGGTTTTTCGCGCAGACAGAAGCATTCAGCAGAAGCGGCATAGGGAAAGTGAATGCCGGCGTTTTTCTTTTGCCTCTGTACATCAGCGACGTACGCTGACGAGGTACAGCCGAAGAGCTGAAAGGAAAAGCAGGAGAATGTCCGGACCCCATGCTGCGGCAAGAGGCGGCAGCGCACCCCGCTGCCCCATGGATTCACCGAACATGGTCAAGGCGTACATGAGGAACGTGCCCGCCATGCTCGCCGAGACCGCGATATAAATATTGGAATTCCACGAAACCAGAGCCGCCCCAAGAAGCGCCATGACCATGAGCGAAACCGCATAGGCGATCTTGCCGTGCCATACGGTGCGCAGTCCCTCCACATTGGAACCAGCAGCACTGAGCTGACGGATGATGCCGCCGAGCTGCCACAGGGGAAGCTGCTGGACATTAACGGCACTGATGGCGAAAAAGACTTCAGGATCCTGATGGATGGGAAGTTCAAGATGTCCCAGCGTGTCTGTCCGATAGGTTTCCGGCATGGTGCGCACGGCGTCTTTCGCCACCCAGCCCTCACGCCCGGCACTGACGTCCGGCGCACGAACAATGACATCGACATCGGTCGTGCCTTCCCGAACGTGGAAGGCCCGAAACCCCGTCCCCGTGCCGTTGTGTGCAAGCTGCTTCACGGAGACTGTCCACCCGTTCTCCATGAACCATACATCGGATATGCTCCGCCGGCTTGGGTCGCGCTTGCGTACCTGCTCCTGCCAGAGGTAATCGGCATAATGCTCGCCCTGTACGCCGATGAACTGGGAACAGCTGAACTGTACTGCGCCCCAGAACGCGCCGCAAAACACCAGAACCACGGCTATGGATGCGAAGGAGACGCCGCCCGCATGCAAAGCCGTCAGCTCCCGGCTGTGTCCCATGAAGCAGAGCGTAATCACTGTGGCAAGAAGAAACACCGCAGGCAGTATCTGCGCGATCATGGAGGGCAGGCGGCAGCCAAAATACTGGATGATCAGCCAAAGTCCGGCACCGTTGTCGATGAAGATGTCCACCTTCTCCACAAGCTCCGTGAGCAGGTACAGACCGACGCCAAGACTCATGATGAGCAGAAGCATACGCGCGTGCCGCTGGAAGATGTAGCGGGAAAGCAGACTCATATGCGCTCTTCCTCCTTCTTTTTCCGGCGCTGGCTCCAGAGTTCGGCGACGTGGGGCATTCTTTCTCTGGCGGCCAGAGACATACCATAGACGCCGAGGACGAAAAAGAGGACGTTGGGCAGCCACAGCCCTATGAACGGCGAAAGATCACCGCTTTCACCCAGGCTGATACCGGCCATGAGCAGGCTGTAGTAGAAAAGGAAGAGCAGTAGCGCGAGGAGCACACCTGTCTGCTGGCGCAAACCCTGAAAGGACGTGGCAATGGGGATGACAAAGACGCAGAGCACGAGGCAGGCCACGGGGAAGACAAAGCGCTTGTGCCGTTCCACGTCGATCTTGCGGGCCATGCGGGGATTGTTTTCGGCAAGCTTTTTCTGGAAGTCGTAGTCATAAAGCCGCTCCCAGGTGTATTCCTTGGGCTTTACCGGTCCCAGATCCACGCCTTTGAACAGGGAATCGAAGTCCAGACGCACGGCGTATTCCCCGAAAGCCATGATGGACAACGCGTGGTTTTTCTCCGTATAGCATTTGCCGTTTTTCAGCAGGAAGACAATCTCCCCGTGCTCGTAGTCGGCATCGAGATTGCCCTCCGGTGCCAGTATGGTCATGGTGGCGTCCGGGGAACGCCGGTCCTCCACCAGCACCCCGGCCATGGTCCCCGAGGCGGGATCCACCTTGCGGGCGAAGAGCACCATATTCGGAACGTCCTTGTTGAACACACCGGGCTGCACCACCACGCGGGCACTGCTGCTCGCGATGGACAGTACTTCCGCACGGAAATTGCCCATGCCCCATGCCTGAAGGTAAAACGAAATCCAGAAGCCGAAGAGCATACACAGGCAGGAGAAGATGAGCGGCGCTGGAAGCATCTGGTACAGGCTCACGCCGCCTGCCTTGAGAGCCACAAGCTCTCTGTCCGTACTCATGCGCAGGAAGGTCAGAAACACGGCGAGCATACAGGCTACAGGACAGATGATAAGTAGAAAGAACGGACTGAGATAACCGAAGAGCCGCAGCGTGTCCAAAACGCCGAGTTCCAGCCCCAGCAGCATGTCCCGAAGCTGAA
Organism: uncultured Mailhella sp.; assembly: GCF_947631555.1. Taxonomy (GTDB): domain Bacteria; phylum Desulfobacterota; class Desulfovibrionia; order Desulfovibrionales; family Desulfovibrionaceae; genus Mailhella. Next base: position 7,790 of record NZ_CANRLT010000055.1, read on the forward strand.
GCGCACGCCCCATGAGAATAAACAGCAGAAGCACCGCCGCAGCCAGAAAAAAGGTTTTGGCGTGTTCCAGAAGCAGGCGGCGCTGGAGAAGATTCATGCCTGCATACCGCCCGTCTCGCGGAACATGCGTTCCAGTGCTTCCTGATCAAGGGGAGACAGGTCAAAACGCGCCCCGGCATCGTCCAGAAGCGCAGCCAAACTGATTGAAGGCTGTTCAAGCCTTCGTTCCGCAATATATTTCAGAGCGCGCCGTACCCGCTCTTCGTGCTGAATGATGGTTGACATGGCTATCCTCGCGCTGCCGCGCGCTCTTCAGGCGGCAGACAGCCGCCCGTGTGAAGATGAATGATAGCTTTTTTTTTGAGAATGATGAAGTAAAAAAAAGCCCCTTTCGCTGATAAAGGGAAAAGGGGCAAAAAAAACAGGGAAAATTCCCAAGAGTTTCCAAGTTTCCCGCCAGGCGTCCATCAGGCAAGCGCGATGGTCTGACCGGGATTCAGGAGCAGCGGACGGCAGTCCGGAGCATGAAGAGGCAGTGCCTTGAAGAATACCTCGGGGGTTTGAGCCAGGACGCCGAAGGTGCCGTAGTGCATGGGCATGGCGGCTGACGCCTTCAGGAGCGCAGCGGCCCGCGCCGCGTCTTCTCCGTCCATGGTAAACACGCCGCCCACGGGGAGCATGACCACGTCCAGAGAGAAACGCTCGCCGATGAGTGCCATGTCGCCGAAAAGACCGGTGTCACCTGCGTGATAGACTCTATGTCCACCGGGCATCTCAATAACGAAGCCTACGGGAACGCCCCTGCCTGCCGAGTGAAAGGCAAGAGTCATGGTCATGCGCACGCCCTTTTCTTCCACCGTGCCGCCTATGTTCCAGCCCATGCCGCAGTTCATGATGCGGGAAGAGGGCACGCCGTGCTCCGTAAAGTAGTTCGCGAGTTCCACAATGCAGGCAACGCTTGCTCCCGTGGCAAGCGCTATCTCCAGCGCCTGCCCCAGGTGGTCGCTGTGATCGTGCGTCACGGCCACGATGTCAGGCGCAGGAATACTTTTCCATTGAGGCGCAAAAGGGTTGCCTTCAAAGAAAGGATCCACGAGCACGGACACGCCGCCCTCGCTGATCATGACGTTGGAATGGCCGTACCATGTGATCGCAAGCTCTGACATAACCCCTCCCGGCGAAAAATCACTTTCTTTTAATTGATGATAGCCCCGTCAGGACGCACGGGTCAAGCAACCCTCCCCTGGCAAAAAAGCCGCCCCAAAAACAAAACCTCGCGTTGATCGCTTGAAATACATGCCTTTTCAGAAAAACCGAGAGTTAGAAACGGCTCTTTGCCTTGACAAGCCGCCTTGCTGCGGGGCAAGGTCTCCCCATATTCCCTATCCCAGTCAAGGAAGTCCCATGCCGCGCTGCTTCCCAGCCCTGATTGCCTGCCTGCTCGCCCTTTTTAACGCTCTGCCCGCTTCAGCCGACACTGCGGACGAGCTTGTCTTCAAGGCGCCTGCCTCCTTCACGGATCTGACCAGCCCGGAAAATGAGCTTTTTCAGGAAAGCGCAAGTCACGCCGTTGCCCATGGCAGACTGCTGCGCCTGTACCTGCCGGACTCCATGGCGCACCAGTATCGCAGCGGAAACCGCGATGCCGTCACCCGCGAGGTGCTTGTCTGTGCTCTGAAAGACCAGCGAACGCCGTTCGACCAGAAGGATATGGATCTTTTGGCCCGATCCACGGAAGGGCTGTTCATCGGCTTTTCCCGCATACCCAAAAATCGCACGGACACTCCCGCTGATGAACTTAAACACCGAAAGCAGACGCTGAAAAAGGCAGTTCAGGAAGGAACGCCCCTGCTGGTGGACTCACTGCGCACGTCCCGAGCCTACCTCTATACCTGCCTCGTCCATTATCCTATGGCGGAACACGGTGAAAAGGCCTTTCTGACCACGGCCCTGGCCACGGCGCTGGTTCCTGTACGAGGAACCGCCCTCTTTGTCACGGTGAGTTCCCTCCTGGGACGAGGCGATGCGGAAGTCCACCTTGAATGGGTCAAGGAGACCGCAACGGCCTTCGCCGCGATGATCCATGATCTGAACAAAGAGGAAAAAACGCCGTAACTCTGCGGCAGCGTGGAAAAAAGCCCATCTCAAGCTCTTGCCATGCCTGAAAAAATACGCTAATAAATTGAAGTTCTACATAATGCACACATTGGCTGCGGCCAGGGTTCCCGTGGACGGAGGCGTCCGCGGGTGAAGGTCAGGGGTCAATGTGGAAGACAAACCCTTTCTTTTCAAGGAGATTTTCTCATGGCTTACGTCAGCATGAAACAAATGCTGGAAACCGGCGTCCACTTCGGACATCAGACCCGCCGCTGGAATCCCAAAATGCGTCCCTACATCTTCGGTGCGCGCAACGGCATCCATATCATCGACCTCCAGCAGACGGTAAAGCTCTTCCGCGACGCCCACGACAAGATCGTTGAAACTGTGGCAAACGGCGGCAAGGTTCTGTTCATCGGTACCAAGCGCCAGGCTCAGGAAGCCGTGGCCGCCGAAGCCGCCCGCGCCGGACAGCCTTCCGTGACCAATCGCTGGATGGGCGGCACGCTTACCAACTTCGTCACCATTCAGAAGAGCATCGAACGCCTGAAGAAGCTCGAAGCCATGTTCGCCGACGGCTCCATCAACCGCTATCAGAAGAAAGAAATTCTCAGCTTCCAGCGCGAACTGGACAAGCTGAACCTCACCTTGGGCGGCATCAAGGACATGGACAGCCTGCCTGCCCTCGTGTTCATCATCGACCCCCACCGTGAAGAGATCGCCGTCAAGGAATGCCGCAAGCTCGGCATCCCGATTGTGGCCGTCACCGACACCAACTGTGATCCCGATGTCATCGACTACATCATTCCCGGCAACGACGACGCCATCCGCGCCATCAAGCTCTTCGTGAACGCCATGGCCGAAGCCTGTCTTGAAGGCGCCGCCCAGTCTAAGGAAGAGACCGACCCCGAAGCCGCCATGCAGCAGGCTGCCGAAGCCGCTGACGCCGCTGAATAACCCCTATTTCGAAGGAGCATCCCAATGGCTATTACCGCTGCCATGGTGAAGGAACTGCGCGACAAGACCGGCGCCGGAATGATGGACTGCAAGAAGGCGCTCACCGAATGCGGCGCCGATGTGGAAAAGGCCCTGGACTGGCTGCGACAGAAGGGCCTGTCCAAGGCTGCCAAGCGCGCCGACCGCGCCACCTCCGAGGGTGTTATTGCCTGCGCTTCCACGACTGACAAAAAGACTGCCGTCATCGTCGAAGTGATGACCGAAACCGACTTTGTGGCACGCGGCGAAAAATTCCAGGCCTTCGCCAAGTCCGTAGTCGATGAGCTGGTGAACAGTTCCATCGATGATCTGTCCGTATTTCAGGATCGTGTGAACGACCTTGTGGCCTCCACTGGTGAAAAAACCGTGCTTGGCCGCTTCATACGCATGAGCGTTCCCCAGGGCATCGTGGGCGCCTACGTCCACTCCAACAGCAAGCTCGCCGTTCTCGTGGAAGTGAACACCAGCAAGCCCGCCGATGAAACCGTGGCCGACCTCGCCAAGAACATTGCCATGCAGATCGCGGCCTCCAATCCTCTGGCACTTGACGCCGACAGCCTCGACCCCACCCTCCTGGAGCGCGAGCGCGAAGTCTACCGCCAGAAGGCTCTGGCCGAAGGCAAGCCCGAAAAGATCATCGACAAGATCGCCGACGGCGCCGTGAAGAAGTACTGCAAGGAAGTCTGCCTGATGGAACAGGCCTACATCCGCGACGACAAGATCTCCATTCAGGATCTGGTCAAGGCCGCGGCCAAGACCTCCGGCATGGACATCACCATCGGAAAGTTCGTGCGCATCCAGCTCGGAGCCTAGTTCAGCGTGCCACTTTCCAGAAAAAACGGGCTTTGCCCGCTTGAATAGATACCGAGTTCACGATAGAAGGGGGGGGGAGGGAAAACTTCCCCCCTTCTTCATGCCCTTTTATCGGACTGGCTATGGAAGAACACGCCACTATTACAGCACTCATCATCACTCTGAACGGGGAACGACTTCTGGGCCGATGCCTGGAATCGCTATCCTTCTGCGACCGCATACTCATTGTGGACTCCTTCAGCACCGACGCAACGGAACGCATAGCCCGTGAACATGGAGCAGTGTTCATCCAGAACACCTGGCCGGGGAACGCCAAACAGATATTTTTCGGCCTGAAGTGGCTCGCAGAGCACGCTCCCACAGAGTGGGTACTCATGCTCGACTGCGACGAGATCATCTCGTCCGAACTGCGGGCGTCCATCCTTCAGGCCATAACCGCCCCGGGAGAAAACACGGCCTTTTCCATGCCCCGCCGCACCTGGTATTTCGACCGCTTCCTCAAGCACGGCGGATGCTATCCCGACCGGCTCTTCCGCCTTTTCCGGCCTGAAGCCATACAGATAGACAATCAGGGAGCGCATCAAAAATTCGTTCCCCGCGGCAGTTTCGGCACGCTCAGCGGCGACCTTCTGCACTACACCTACTCCAGCTTTGCCAATCAGCTCGAAAAACTGAACGATTACGCCGAACGCGGGGCGCGCGACCTGGAGGCCCGCGGCAAACGCGGCGGCGTACTGCGCGGACTTATCCACGGCACCTGGCGCTTCCTGGACATGTACGTCCTCAGGCTGGGTCTGCTGGACGGCCGGGCGGGCTTCCTCATGGCGGCCCACACCTCCTTCTACACCTTCCTTAAATACGTCCGCATCCATGAAGGCTCCTGGGGGAAACCGTACGATCACGGTCTCAGCCCCGAACATCCCGTTAACGGAAAGGAAAACCATGAGTGAACTCAAGTACAGACGTGTGCTGCTCAAACTGAGCGGAGAAGCTCTGGCAGGAGAAAAAGGCACGGGTATCGACCCTGAAACCGTCAAGACGATCTGCCATGAGATAGCCGAAGTCTCGGCTCTGGGCGTTGAAATCGCCCTCGTCATCGGCGGCGGCAATATCTTCCGCGGTCTTTCCTCCTCAGCCAGGGGCATGGATCGCTCCAACGCCGACTATATCGGTATGCTCGCCACCGTGATGAATGCCGTGGCCGTACAGGACGCGCTGGAGAACATGGGCTGTCCCACGCGGGTGCTTTCGGCCATCGACATCCGCGAACTGTGCGAACCCTACATCCATCGCCGCGCCGTCCGGCACATGGAAAAGGGGCGCATCATCATCTGCGCCGCAGGAACCGGCAATCCCTATTTCACCACGGATACGGCGGCAGCCCTGCGCGGTGTGGAACTCCGCTGCGATGCCATCATCAAGGCGACCAAGGTGGACGGCATCTACGACAAGGATCCCATGAAATTCAGCGATGCCGTGCGCTTTGACCATCTCACCTACGACGAGACACTGCGCCGTCACCTCAAGGTCATGGACGCCACGGCCATCACGCTGGCTCAGGAAAACCACATCCCCGTCGTCGTCTGCAGCATGTTCGACGGGAACATCAAGCGTGTTGTCTGCGGTGAAGCGGCCGGCACGCTCGTAGAGGGAGAATAGGAATCATGGACATCGAAACGCTCCAGCTTGACGCCGAAGAACGCATGGAAAAGGCCCTCGCCGCCCTCGACCGGGATTTTGGCAAACTGCGTACCGGCCGCGCCGCCACAAGCCTTGTGGATTCCATCAAGGTCGATTACTACGGCACGCCCACGCCTATACAGCAGCTCGCCTCCGTCGCCGTGCCGGACAGCCGTACCATCACCATCCAGCCCTGGGACCGCAACGCTTTCGGCCCTGTGGAAAAGGCCATCCTCAAATCCGACCTCGGACTCACCCCCATGAACGACGGCCGCCTCATCCGCATCACCATCCCGCCGTTGACCGAAGAGCGCCGCCGCGACCTCACCAAGGTGAGCAAAAAGTACACGGAAGACACAAAGGTAGCCCTGCGCAACATCCGCCGCGATGCGAACGATGCCCTCAAGAAGCTGGAAAAGGAGAAGGAAATCTCCGCCGACGATCTGAAGAAAGCCATGGACGACGTGCAGAAGCTTACGGACGCCTATGTAAAAAAAGCAGACCTCAAGGCACAGGCCAAGGAAAAAGAGATCATGGAGATCTAACCTGAGCGTCCGGGGAGCCGCAAGGCCGGCTCCTTCGGCTCCGGGGTACGCATGGACGCACGACTGCCGCAGCATATCGCCGTGATTATGGACGGCAACGGGCGCTGGGCCGAACAGCGCGGACTTCCCCGCTCCGAAGGTCATCGCGCCGGAGTGGACGCCCTGCGGAGACTGGTGCGGGAATGCCGGAGCCTCGGTATCCCACGCGTGACCGTCTACGCCTTTTCCAAGGAGAACTGGCAGCGTCCGGAAACGGAGATCCGCTTCCTTTTCGACCTCTTCCTGCGCTTTCTGCGCGAGGAACTGCCCGAACTCATGGAGCAGGACATCCGCCTCGCCTTCATCGGGGAAGAAGAGGATCTGCCCTTCCCCGTCAGGCGGGCACTGGAATACGCGCTGCGCAAGACCTCAGGCAACCGCTCTCTGACGCTCACCCTGGCCATCAGTTATTCCGGCAGAGAGGAAATTCTCCGCGCCGTGCGCAGGGCCATGCGCTCGGGTCTCGCCCCGGCCGAGCTTACCGAACAGCGCTTCCGCGGTTTTCTCTACGAACCCGGGCTTCCCGATCCCGACCTGCTCATCCGCACGAGCGGGGAGCTGCGGCTGAGCAATTTTCTGCTCTTCCAGAGCGCCTATACGGAACTCTATTTCATTCCCGTACTCTGGCCGGACTTTCAGGCTGCGCATCTTCAGGAGGCTCTCGACGTCTACGCCGGGCGGGTGCGCCGCTTTGGCAGAACCTCCGAACAGCTTCGACCTTAGCGCCGGGCGACTTCCCTGCGCTCTCCTTTTCTCTGGGGGAACATTCATGAACGAAAAATTTCGCGCCGCCGGACTTCAGACCCGTCTCATCACCGGTCTGCTCCTTGCCGCCGCACTCATCGCCGTCTGGTGTGCGGGAGGCTGGTATCTGTCCGGTTTTGTCGTCCTCGTGTCTGCGGTTGGGCTTGGCGAATACCTCTCGCTGTTTCAAACCCGCGGAGGCTGGCTGTCCCGTGGTCTCGGATTGTTCCTTGGCACCGCCTATGCCGCGATCTGCGCTCTTGCACCTCAATATCCGCCCCACCTCTTCCTTGCGGCCTGCGGTCTCGTCCTGGGCGTCTACGCCCTCGCCGCCTGGAGCCGGGAAAAGACTCTCGACCCGCTGGGCCGGGCCGCGTTCCTCCTCGGCGGCATCGTCTACGTTCCCGTACTCCTCGCTCCCGCCATGCACTTCAGCCGCTGGGAACAGCTTCTCATCGTCCTCGTGCCGGCACTGTCCGACATCGCCGCCTACTTCGCCGGTGTGAGCTTCGGCAAGCATCATATCTGGGCTTCGGTCAGTCCCAGGAAAAGCGTGGAAGGCGCTGCCGCCGGCCTTGCCGCCGCCGTCGCAGCCACCTGTGTGCTGGGCACGCTCACCGGCAAAGCTCCTCTTGCCGGCTTCGCCCTGCTGGGGCTTGTTCTGGGTATCATGGCACAGCTCGGCGACTTCTTCGAGTCTGCCCTGAAGCGCGCCGCAGGTGTCAAGGATTCCAGCCATCTCCTGCCCGGACACGGCGGCATCCTCGACCGCATCGACAGCGTCCTCTTCTGCTCCGGAACCTACGCCGTGGCCGCGGGCTTCTGCGTCTTCTTCTGATGAGGCCCGCAACAGCATGAACTATATCAGCCGCATCCCCGGCGAGGGTGACGCTCTGCCCTTTCCCCGCCGCCTGGCTCTCATGGGCTGCACCGGCTCCATTGGGGGCAGCTCTCTGCGGGTGCTGGAGGCGTGGCAAAATTCCGGCAGGTTCGTCGTGCAGGCTCTGGCCGCCGGGCGCAATATTGCCCGCCTCGCCGAACAGGCTGCACGCTGGCGTCCGCACTGGCTCGCCGTTCTGGACAGAGACGGGCCGACGGGCATCAATGCCCTGCGCCGCCTGCTGCCTCAGGACTACCACCCGGAGATTCTCTCCGGCCCGGAAGGTTTTGCGGCTCTGGCATCCCTCGATGACGTGGACATGGTGCTTTCCGCCCAATCGGGCGCAGCGGGTCTGCGGGCCACGGCTGCGGCTGCGGCCGCGGGCAAGTTCATCTGCCTTGCCAACAAGGAATCGCTGGTACTCGCAGGAGCGCTCATCCGCAGGCTCTGCTCCCTTACCGGAGCCGTGATCTTCCCCGTAGATTCCGAACACTGCGCTCTTTTTGAATCCATGCTCGGCAGACGCAGCAAGGACATTGCAAAACTCGTTCTTACAGCGTCCGGAGGTCCCTTCCGCAGCTTCGGCGCAGAAGCGCTCCGGCATGTCCGTGCCGAAGACGCGCTCAAGCACCCCTGCTGGTCCATGGGAGCGAAAATCACCATCGATTCCGCCACCCTGATGAACAAGGGGCTGGAGATCATCGAAGCCTGCCATCTCTATGGCGTTTCTGCCGAGGACGTGGAAGTGGTGGTACATCCCCAGTCCATCATCCACTCTCTGGTGGAATTCACGGACGGCTCCCTCATCGCGCAGCTCGCCGTGCCGGATATGCGCGTGCCGCTTGCCGCCGGCTTTTCCTGGCCTTATCTTCTGGACGGCCGCGTCACGGGCATAGAAAAACTGTCCCTCGTCAAAGCGGGGGCGCTCACTTTCGAAGAGCCGGACACCGAACGCTTCCCCTGCCTCAATCTGGCACGGAGGGCCTTTGCCGAAGGCCGCACCGTGGCCCTGAACGCTGCCAACGAAATTGCCGTCGCCCGCTTCCTCGCCGGAGAGCTTGCCTTCATGGACATTCCCGTGCTGGTGGACGATATTCTCACGCAGACGGCCAGAATGGAGGAGATTCCCGAACCCGATGTGATCGGAGTTCAGGAATGGACGCTCCGCACGCTGGACGCCATCGAACAAAACGACGCGCACGCACGGGCTCTGGCCTCGGCGTGGTGCGCCTCCTGACGGAACACTATGCAGTCCATCCTTCATCTCTTCTCCTACTGGGATTCTGCGCTCGCCATGGTGCTGG
>NZ_CANRLT010000056.1 GCF_947631555.1 uncultured Mailhella sp.
CGGGGGCCGTGTTCCCGCCGGGGCCTGCGGCAGGCATGAGGTCAGGCTCGTTCATGGCCGTGAAGAAGTCCGCACCGTCCACCTGCGCGCCGCCCACGTCGAAGCTGGGCATATTCTCACTGGAATAGGTCTTGTAGAAGTCCGTCAGGGACAGCGTGGCGCCGTCCTCAAAGGTCATGACCAGATCGTCGCCGCTGCGGGACAAGGTGGCGGCGTCCGTGGGAAATTCGAAGATAAAGTTGGCTTCCGGTTCGCAGGTTACAGACTGATTGGTTCCAGCTGCGGGACGGAGAAGGCGGATGTCGGACATGGTGTACTCCAAGGAAAAGAGTGGAAAGAGCGATGTGGGATAAATGCCGGATTAAAACGCGAAAGGCCCCGTTCGGTCACATACCGAGACGGGGTTTATACGGACACGCGCTCAAACGCGCAGGGAAGTAACTCAGAGATGGGAGAACTGCCGGGGAGGCAACAACTGCGGATACCATAAAAAAGTCCTGCCACGTCAAGAGGTTAACACACATACGGGCAAAGAATTTGCCGATGCGAGAATCCTCATGACTTGGCAGGATCTCTGAGGGACGATACCTGTCCATCCCTTTGCTTCGTTTTATATCTGACTTCTGGCGAAAACGTCAAGCCCCTTATACGCGTTGAAACCAAGAATACGCACCGAAAAATTCACGCCTGCGGCGCGATGTTTCCGAGGCGGGGCGGGCACGATTCGCCCCCCTTGAGTTAACCAAAAAAAGCGGCCTCCGGCATGGAGAGACCGCCCGAATACGCGCTTTCCGTGAGAAGTTCAGAGCCAGCTTGCCTTGCTTGCGGAGACAACACCGTCGTTCATGGTGAAGCCTTCGAGACTTCCCTGCTTGGTCTGGACGCAGATGAAGCGGATGGGGCTGTCTGCGGCCGCAGTGATGCAGCGTTCGCCCCTGGGGTCGATGCGGAAGCAGTCACCCGCCTTCAAGGGCAGTTCTTCGCCGTCAATATAGAGTGTGCCCTTGCCTTCCAGCACAATGTAGACTTCTTCATTCTGCTTGTGCGCATGGACAAAGGGCACGGAAACGCCCGCAGGCATGAGGTTGATGGAGATTTCCGCGCCGCTGAGATTGAGTGCGTCGTGCAGCTCGGTGCGGCCGCTGGTGAAATCGACAGAAGTGAGTTTGTACTGGGGCATGGGAATACTCCTTTGCGGTTGAGGTTGCCTGTCTTCAAACAGTCCAAAACATGCTGCGCTGGGGCAAGCCGCCGGGCTGCCGTAAAATGGGGTTCAGTCCTGGACGCATCTGGCCAGAAGCTCTTCCAGGCGTTCTGCCTCGTCTTCGGAGAGCCTTGACGTGATAAGCTCCTGAAGCCCTGCGGAGATGGCCTGGAAGGCCGGTTCGAGCGCCCGCCCCTTGTCCGTGAGGCGCACCCGGACGCCGCGGGAATCCCTGGGATCCGGGATGCGCTCCACATAGCCGCCGCGCTCCAGTTTGGTCACAAGGGCCGTCACCGTCGATTTTGTGCGGCGGGTGCGCAGGGCAAGTTCGCTCATGTTGAGTTCGGTCCCGGCAAGCAGATGATGCAGAATGTCCCCGTGGCTGGGAGCAAAGTCCCGAAGACCGGCCTTTGCCAGTTCCGCGAGCAGGAAGGCGTTGCCCGCCTCGCGCAGGCGGCTTGCGTAACTGAAAATTCTCGTGTTGTTCATAGAAAGACATTTAGTTCGATATCGAAATAATGTCAAGAGCAAAAATTAAGAAAAAATGGATGATTTTTGCTGAAAACTGAAAAAACTTCATATTGAGATTATGTGTTGGCAGGCCACTTAAAGACGGCCTGCATCAGATGACAGCCATCTCTAGAGTATTAAAATGCTATAAGACCATGGAAAGCTGTTGTATATCCGCCTTTTACTCTTAAGATTTCAAAATTAATATTTTGAATAATTTTTATTCAATTCAACTTAAATAACCAATTATTTTTGACTTTATATAATATAAAAATTTATAAATAATATATCTATCTTTAGCAATTATATATATACATATTTGAATAAATCCAAAATACCACAACACATAATTCATATGCGTGTGTACATATGAGTGAGCTTTTGCAATTACAAACCAGGAAATTGATGACATAAAAAAGAATAAATACATAACTATATCAAAAAATATGCCTTCTTTATGCTTAACTTTATATATAAAAATAGCGATAGGCAAAGATATTAATATAAAAAATGTACTTCTTGATAATCCAAAAAGAACACTTGTAGAAAATTTAAAATATCGAGTGAGAACTGTTCCAACGCTTGCTGATAAAGATTGCGCGAGCGAAGGAAAATTCAAAGGGTCACCAGATAAACGTCTCAAAGCATCTTGTTTATAAATGTTACCAAGTCCAACCATAATATTTCCATCACCTCGCAAATAGGCATGAATACATATTGCAACAATAAAACCTGCAAGACAAGCAATTGAAACGCATGAGAGTAGTTTTATATTTCTAATTAGTCCGGATTTATCCTTTTTGACCATGGCACTACATAAATCAAAAAACAAAAAAGAAACAGTAGTCATCATAATGGTTGAAATATACTCATATCCACAAAGACACTTTATAAAAATAAATAAAAATATAGAAAAAATACATAGAATATTAGCAGTTTTAGTTTTATATATTGAGCACATTAGCCCAAGTAAAACAGGCATAAACCATGTAAACTCGACCCAATATGCGTTTCTCGCAAATGCCACTATCCATGGAGATAGTAAAAATACGCTATAAAAAGAGGCACTCATGAGAAAATTATATTTTTTATAAATAAAAATTGAAATTAATAACAGTACTAATGAAGTAAAAAATGAACATACCACATGCATTATTTGAATAGCTTCTTTTTCAGAAATGTTTTTTAAAATTGATGAAAACAAAAATCCCTGAAGTCCAAACTGTGAAAGATATGGTGCTACACTATAAAAAGGCAGAAGATTACCATGAGAATCATAAACTTTTATCTTTGACACAGGAGAATGCTTTTCTACAGAAAGTTTTTTTTCATTATCCAAAACAATCTCTATAAAATGATCTTTGTATGTATTAACTTTTATAATATTGAACAAGTCTCCATTCATAAACCCAACAACATTGTTTTCTTTATATATATTTTCTGTATAGTTGTTCTTTGAAACGATGAACATATTTTTATGTCTATTTATATTTTTATAATATTCACTATTAGTTAATAGTGTTTTATATGTATAATTATTATAATCACTTGTATAAAAATGACATAACCCATATTTACTTTTTATATTGTTTTTCTCTCTAAGTATTGAACTGAGTACAAGTCTTTCGCTATCAATTTGAAAACTTTTGAAATGACCTCGACTATCTACAAAAATTCCATAATTGTAATTTACAAAAAGAAGCGCAAAAAGAATAAACATAAGGAATACTTTTGATTTAAATACTTTCATGATAAGACTCCGTATCGTTGCTATTCGATGTTTATGGTTATCATCAAGACACCAAGAATAATAAAAATGATGCCAAAAAATGTCATCCCATAGAATTTTTCATGAAAGAAAAAGAATGATACCAGCGCAACGGCAGCTATAGCCCCTGCCGTAAGTATGGGATGCGCCACATGCAGAGGCAGACGGGCCAGCGCTGCGGCATAGAGCAGAAAGGCTGCCCCATAAAGCCCCAGCCCCAGCCAGAGCGGCCAGTTCTGCCATATCTCCAGAGGATGCAGCAAAGACGGGAAACGACGGGGCGGCGTCATGGCGACTTTAATAAGAACACTTGCCGAAGCATTGGCGGCGATCCCCGCAAACAATATTATCCACTTGAGCATGACGCCTACCTAGACTTTTGGATTATAGACACCGAGAACAGCCTTGACGAGTATGGTCAGGACTTCAAGATTTCCCCTAACTGAGCTTATTTTTGTGGGAACGGTTCCTTTGGGATAGGTACGCGTTGAAGGAACTTCCCTGCAGAGATAGCCCAGCCGGGGAAGTCTGTACGACAGGTAGGCCAAGAGTTCGTAACTGTTGAATACGTTGCGGAAGATGCTGACACGCGGATCGACAAGCGCACGTCTCGAATAGGCGCGAAATCCCTGCGTTGTGTCAGTCCACGGAAAACCTGAAGCCACGCGCAGGATGGGTGCGTGGATATAGCGTATAGCAAAATCACGCAGTGCCGGCGTATTAACGGCTTTGCCTCCCGCGATGTACCGGGAAGCCTGGACAAAATCCACGCCGCTATCAAGTTCCTTCAGCATAAGCGGGATGGCCGCCGGGTCGTCCTTATCGTTGCCGTCAATGGTCAATATCCCTTCATAGCCTGCTCTAAGTGCGTAGTCATAGGCGCAGCGCAGCTGTGCGCTCAGCCGTCCCGGGCCGGTTTTGAGGAGCAATGCAGAGACGCCGAATGTTTGCATAGCTGTCTGCTCCAGAGAACCATCCGTTGAGCCTCCGTCTACGATAAGAATATCAAGTTTTGCCTTTTCCGTATTCTTTTGGATTTTGCCGAGCAGGGAGATCAGCCTTGAACCTTCGTTGATGACAGGGATCACCAGACAGTTTTTTGTGGTCCTCGCATGAGAAAACAGCACGTCATACGAAGGTACTCCTGGATGAACAGCAGAATACTCTGCCATATTATCCTCCGTAGATGTCCTGAGCGAACAGTATGGATTTGGAAAGAGTTTCAAGCAGTTGCAGCGGAGGACGGACAAACATTTCCAGCGTAACCGGCGCAGTATAGCCTATCTCTTTAATGGCGGAGCAAAATTCGGCGTGTCGTTCCCGATGACCTCCCACAGGGGACAGATGCGGCTCGCTGATGTGGATATGGCCAATCTGTGACGCTGCCTTCGTAATCACACAGGCAGATTCCCCGTTCTCAAGCATGGTTCCGGTGTCGAGCTGGATTTTGACTGCGGGATGATTCAGAGAGGAAACAAAATTAAATGCCTCCTGCGTTGTCGTCAGAAAGTTGGCTCCGTAAATGATGGGGTTGGGTTCCACGCAGATCGTCACGCCCTCCCCTGCGGCAATATCGCCAAGCTGCAAAAAGAAGTCCTGTGCCAGCGCTTCGGCCTCGGCATCTGAAAGTCCAGTTCTATCCCGATTCCTGGGAGAGCCAAACACCAGCTTACGGGCATCGAGTATTGCGCCGATATGGCAGATGGCCTTGAGATGCTCCAGCATTTTTCCCCTCTGCTCCTTCGTCCCGAAAACATTAAGTCCCCGCGTACCAAACAGCAGAGATTGCATACCAGCAAAGGCGAATCCCCGAGTTTTCCACCAAAAGGCCACATGGCCTATTTCGGCATCCGTAGCTTTTGTGGGTTCGGCAAAGTACCGTCCGGGGGCGATGTCGATGAAACGGACTCCACGTTCATGAAGAAGCGAGGCCGCAGAGGTGTCTAAATCGCTGCTCCAGGCAATATTAGAGATAGAGAGCTTCATGAACACAGACTCCGTGGTTCTGTCGCCGCGTAATCCAAGATGGCCCGCAGCGATTCTTCCCTGGAATATTGATACTCCGTTCTGCCCCAGAGAGAGGCGTAGACGGTCTTCATGTCGTACTTGACGAGCGGACGATCCAGCTCGTTGGCGAAATCCCGCCTGAAGCATTCCTGCGCCACGGTTCTGACGTCCACCGGTGCGGCAGTAAGGTGGATAAGACGAAGCTCGTTGTCCAGAGCAACATGGATGTCTTTCCAAAGCTGACGCATGGGGTAAAATTGGAAGACGTTCCGTGATTCAATCAGATGGACGTTGTTGTCATTGAGAAAGTCGAAGAGGATATTTTTTTTCAGTCCGGCTCCTACAAGACCTGGCAGACGAACGATCAGACTTTTTGGAAATTTCTTCGCGACAAATTGTTCCAAAAGCAGTCGATGGTATCCGTAAGGATGAAGGCCCGTCTTGGTAATGGGAGAGCGTTCATCCACACCCACCGGGGATTTGAACACATCCACAGTGCTGATAAGGACGAATGTCCTAGCGGTCATTGTGTCCAGATACCCGATGAGCCGTTTTATGGCATCGAGATCTTCCTCTGGATGAGCGTTTGCATACCACTTTCTGGCCGGAGCACCCGCGCTGATGACAAAATCGTACTCTCTGCCCTGAATATTCTGGATATCCGTGGAACGGAACATTTCCGTGAAATCAGTTTGAGAACGCAAAGTGGTTCCGACAAAGCCCGTATAGCCAATCAAAGCACTGCGCATGGAAGCCTCACTTGTTTCGGCCGGTCTGAACAAGGTTGGCGTCGTCAGAGGTACTTTCCTCATAGACGTTGATTCTGTCCTGGTTGATCATAATGAGACTGTTTTTTTCAAACACTATCGAATAGCTTGCCTTACCGTCCTGTTCTTCCAGAAGCCGCACCAGATATTCGCTGATGAACGCAAGAATGACAAACTGGATCATAAACAGCAGAGAAATAAGCAAGGTTGTGGATGTCCAGCCTTCAACAACGTCATGTTTAAACAGCTTGATTCCCAAGGAATAAAGAGCAAAAAGAAAGGCTAGAAGTGAGCCGGCAACGCTTGCGCCTGTCATCAAACGCAATGGGACGAGTGAATTGAATACCAAGAGATTTATCAGTGAACTGCTTCCGTCTCTGAACGTCTTCATACGTTCCACCGCAGGCTTGTAAGCAAGCACTTTAAAGGCATACCCGGTCTTCTGGATACGCATAAAGAACTGTTGATGAAAATGCCCTGTCGCCATAACCGCATTGGCCGCTCTTCTGCTTAGACATCGAAAGGTCGTTGCATGTTTGGGAAGGTGATAGTCCGCCAATTTCAAAAACAGGCTGGCCAT
The DNA here is from genome assembly GCF_947631555.1 of uncultured Mailhella sp. GTDB lineage: Bacteria > Desulfobacterota > Desulfovibrionia > Desulfovibrionales > Desulfovibrionaceae > Mailhella. Next base: position 6,837 of record NZ_CANRLT010000056.1, read on the forward strand.
ACCTCTGAAGAGGGCATAGAAAGGGGACAACTTTTGGCAGCAGGTACCAATAACGACGTCATGTCCTGATTTGCAAAGTTCCACAGCTTCCGAGATGAGCGGAACAGGATCCATATCCAGATCATAAAGGACAAGGAAATCCCCAATAGCGTTCTCAAGCCCCGCAGACCACAGAACATCCTGCGTGACATTGCCTGCAAGCTGAATATAGCGGATGCAGGGAGTTTGTCTGAGCAAGGCGGCAAGAGCTTCTGCCGCGGTCTGAACTCTATTTTGTACGACCACAACTATTTCATAGTCTGAATAGCGTTCATGCAGAAAAGCTTCTATTTCAACAATGGTATGCAGTCGTTTTTTCAGATTTGAAGCGTCATTCAGGGCTGTTACAACAGAAACAAACGTCTGACTTATGTCAAGATTTGACATGCTATATCCCCAGTTCATTGTTAATTGCGGAAACAGCGTCATAGACATTATCTATTTTACCGCCCATGATACAATGAAATCCCTTCAGACCATAATGAAAACGACAGAGAATAGGACGAGAGTCGTCAGTTTCACTTCGAGGAAGTACCGTCTTCACTTCCCACAATGACTTGAGGTATCTGCATTCCGAAAGACAGGGAATGTAACGGGAAGCATCTTTTCTCATTGCCTCCCAAGCACTATGTCTTTTATCATGGTCATAGCGGGCATAAGCATCCTGATAGCTGCTTTTGTCCGTATCATACCATTCATAGTGCGGCGTATAACGAACATGACTGAACGAGTGAACATAATGTCCAATGTGTTCCACAGACGGAAACGGCATGACCGAGAAAAAAGGGCCACACATGACGGTAAGACCGAGCGGCCGAATGATGTCTGGAACATCGACCAGACACATTTCCGTCATTTCATGTTTCAGAGGGATAATCTTTAAAGAAGAATGGAATGGTAAATAATTGAGCCTGGAATAGGTACAATTGAAAACATGATCTACTTCAAAGTACTCGACATTATTTTTCTTTTCTGAGAGAGAGAGAGAGAGAGAGAGAGAGAGAATCCTGAACAGTAACACAGAGTCCTGAACAGTATTTTTTAGATGGCTCTACATTTACAACAGTAGAATTTAAAAATATTTTAACAGAAGAATGTTCCAATCTCTCACAGATTTTATTTTTCAGCTTCAGCGCGTCAAAAGCGAATTCTTTCGTAGAAAAGCATGCCTCTATATAATTTCGATTTACAAGTTTGTATATATTTGAAGAGGCATCTTCAATATATGCACCTATTCTTTTACAAAAAGTATAAAATTGACCAGCTGTTACTTTTCCAAGATGTTTCCCTATGAGGTAATATTTTGAAAAATCATCACAGATACAGTCAGGAAATTCCTCGACAAAACGAGGAAAGGAGACACGGGAGCGTAAAGCCGTGAGTACGCTTCTTGGATAGTGGTATCCGTTATGCACTCTTGCCTGATTATGGTATGAAGCACGGGACATAAGCGCATCGGAACTTTCAAAAAGGAATACCTCACAGCCTTTTCGCGAAAGGTAATCACTCAGGTACAATCCGAACCAACCGCCGCCGACCATGGCTATTTTCATTAAGAGATGTCCTTTGGGGAGAACGTATTTGTGTATACCTCAATTTCAGGCATCTATGGTCATTATCATATTTAAAACGAAAGCTCAACCCTTGGACGAGGGTTTGCCTCAGAAGTGAAACGGTCTATACTGGTTGAAATTAATCATGATCTCATTTTTCTTCTTTTTACGCTATGCTCTTTTTCAGATGCGGAACGCCGCAAGGGAGGAGCTGTGCTTGATTACGAAAGGATGCTGAACAGGCTCAAGACGTCGAAATTCCGTTCCCGCTTCCATCTGACGGAAAAAGACCGCGCCTATGTCAGGGAAAAAGGACTGGAAACCCTTGCCGAACATGCCCTTGCCTTTGTCCGGCAGCGGCTCGCTCCGGCGGAGATTCCCAACGACGGCAGGCAGACGCCCATGCGCGGCCATCCGGTCTTTCTGGCCCAGCACGCCTGCGCCTGCTGCTGCCGGGACTGCCTGCGCAAGTGGTATCGCGTGCCCAAGGGGGTGGCGCTCACGGAATTTCAGCAGCGCTGCATTGTGGAGCTGCTCATGCGCTGGATCAGCCATGAAATGGAGAAGGACTCCCCGCCCCAGGCCACAGAAGAGGCCGGGCAAACGCGGGACAAAGAACCGAAGCCCTGACACGGTTTATCCGCCGATGGCGGACATGGGCTTTTGTGCCACGGGACCGTGACGCCTGGCCAGCAGCTCCGCGCCCACGGGTTTGCGCTTTACGGCGGCGGCCATGATGCGGGCGGCGGCTTCCGGCCCAAGACGGCGGAGGGCTTCGCGGAGGGCGTATTCCCTGTCGTCAAAAAGGCAGGTGCGCAGATGGCCGCAGGCGGTGAGGCGCAGGCGGTTGCAGGACCGGCAGAAGCTCCGCGTCACGGATGTGACCAGTCCGAAGCTCCCGGCCGAAAGGCGGCCTGAGCGCTCTTTCAGCTTCCAGAGCCGGGCAGGGCCGAGTTCTTCGGCGCACACGCCCGGGACTGTTCCCTGCCGCAGGCCGCACGGCTCCAGTTCCCAGCGGCTGCGCACGGCGGCGAGGATGTCCGCAGCGGGCCAGAAAAGGCTGTTTGACCAGACGCTGCCCGCACCCATGGGCATGAATTCGATGAAGCGCACGTCCACGGGCCAGTCCAGGGCAAGGCTCGCAAGGTCGAAGACTTCGCCGTCGTTGACGCCCTTCATGGCCACGGCGTTGATTTTCAGGGGAATGCCCAAGTCCAGCATACGGCGCATATTGCCGAGGACGGCGGGCAGGAGGTCGCGGCCGGTGATGGCGGCAAAGCGCCGGCGGTTCAGGCTGTCCAGCGAAAGGTTGACCGCCGCGCCCAGGGATTTGAGTTCCTCCAGCGCGTCTCCCATGAGTGTGCCGTTGGTGGTGAGCTTCAGCCCCAGTTCCGGGAAGCGCCTGTGCACACGTCCGAGGAAGTCCAGAAAGCCCTTGCGGGCGAACGGCTCGCCGCCGGTGAAACGCACCTTGTGAACGCCGAAGCCCACCGCGACGGCGATGAGTTCTTCTATTTCCTCGAAGCGCAGAATGTTTTCATGCGGGATGAAGGGCGTCTTGCCGTCACGGCAGTAACGGCAGCGCAGATTGCAGCGATCCGTCACCGACACGCGCAGATAGCGGATTGTCCGCCCGTGGGCGTCTTCCAGAACCGCAGGCCTGGCGGCGCCGAAGGAACTCAATGCGGCCTGTTCCCTCATAGCCTCTCCCTTCAGCGGCCGCAGTCGCGCATGTCTCCCGCGAGTTTTTCCAGCGCGTGGGGCAGGACGGGCAGAAGCGCGGAAAGATTTTCCACCGCGCCGCGGCGGCTGCCCGGAAGCGCGATGACCAGCGCCTGCCCGACGGTTCCCGCCAGACAGCGCGAAAGGACGGCGTGCGGGGTATGGTTCAATCCTCCGGCAAACATGACCTGTTCAAAACCGGGCAGACGGCGCTCCAGCAGGGGGAGAAGCGCTTCCGGCGTGCGATCGCGCGGAGAAAGCCCCGTGCCGCCGGTGGTGAGGATGAGCCGCCAGCCGGACGCGGCCAGTTCTCTGACCAGCCGGGCAAGGGCACGGGGTTCGTCGGGCAGAAGAAAGCTCTGCGTCTTCGCCGGATGGAGCGCTTCGAGCAGGGCCAGCAGCGCCGGGCCGCTCTCGTCGCTGCGCTCTCCGGCATAGCCCTTGTCCGAAAGAGTGATGCAGGCCGCGGCCAGCCCTTCTCCCGTCCAGGCTTGCGGCTCGGGACGCGGGCAGGGCAAGGCGGCTTCCGGCATATCGAAAAGCAGCGGCGTGTCCGTCTGAAACAGCCCGCTCTTGCCGCCGGACTTCAGGATGAGGCGCACGTCGCGGATGACCACGTCCCGCTGTACGGCCTTGGTCATGTCGTAGATCACAGCCGCGGCCGTCTGTGCGGCAACGATGGACTCCATCTCCACGCCGGTGCGCCCGGTCGTCCGGGTCAGGGCTTCGACAACGATGCGGCAGCCCTCTGCCTTCAGGCGCACGTCCACATGGGTGAGCGCCAGAGGATGGCATAAGGGGATGAGCTCCCAGGTACGCTTGGCGGCCATGATGCCGGCGGCCTGGGCCACGGCAAAGACATCGCCCTTCGGCAGGGCGCGGGCTTTGAGCAGTGTCATGGTGCTTTCGCTGAGTTCAACGATGGCCCGGGCAATGGCCGTGCGCTGCGTTGCCGCCTTGCCGCCGACATCCACCATGCGGACGCCGCCTTCCTCATCGAGATGCGAAAAGTTCATGACTGTCCCTCCGTCTGAGAACTGGCGGCGAGGGGCGCCGGACGGGAAAGGATGCGGAAGCTGTCGCCCGGCCTGACCACGCCGCCCTTGAGGATACGGCAGAACACGCCGCGGCTGGGCATGATGCAGTCCCCCGTCTGCTGGCGGATGGCGCAGCCCGCATGACATTCCTTGCCAATCTGCGTGAGGACAAGTTCCACGCTCTCGCCCACGCCGAAGCGCGTTCCCACAGGGCAGGTGTGCAGCTCGACGCCCTCGGTGGTGAGATTTTCGGCGAAGTCTCCCGGGTGGACGTCCGCCCCGAGGCTGCGCATGTGTTCGATGTCTTCCAGAGCCAGCAGGCTGAGCTGACGGTGTGAGCCATCGGCGTGGGCGTCGCCCTCTGCACCGTGGTTTGCGATGAGCGTAATCTCAGGACGGTTGGTCTTCTTTTCTCCCTTGCGGGCGCTGGTGGAAACGGCAGCTATGCGCATACGTCCTCTCCTGTGCTGGTGTGCCTCTACCGTGAAGAGGAACAGAAAAAGACAAGCCTGTCCAGTTAATACTTGTGCGGGGGCGCGGACACGCCCCGCCGTTTTTTCTCAGGATTCGGCGCTTGCCCTGCGGGGTAATGCACGGTACACTGAAGAGGAGCATTTTTATCAAAAGTTCCCTTGAGGTTTGCCTCTCTCCCCTTCATGGGAAAAAGAGGAATTGACAAAACAGCGAAGCCGGTGAAATCCTTTTCCGTAAGCTCTCCTTTCAGGGAGGGACCTCCGCACGGCCCCGATCTGCTGGCTGCGGATTGAAACATGGAGAAATCGTCATGACTATTCAATGTCCGTCCTGCGGCTTCGAACGCGAAGTTTCCGAAGCGGCCATACGCCCAGGCAAAAAATACAAGGTGACCTGCCCCCGCTGCAGTGCCGTGTTCCATTTCGCCCTTCCCGAAGCCGAGACGCCGCTTCCCGGGACGCCGTCTCCCGCGAAGCCTTCCGAACAGCCCGCAACGCCTCAGCCGGCCGAAAAAAACGAAACGGCCGAACAGCCTGAAAAGAAGGTGTCTGCCGTTCCTCACCTGCCCACGGAACAGGCCGGAGACGATCCGCTCCCTCCCGGGGCCACCATTCCCATCTTCCCCACTGTGGATGAACCGCCCGCGGAAAAGCCGGAGGGCGGAGCCAGCGCGAAAAAAGAAGAGGAAAAGCCCCGTTCGCTCTGGGAGCGCTGGCAGCGTATGCGCGAGCATGTGCGCGAATACGATGCGCGCCAGGAGCAGGATAACGGGCAGCCGGGGAAGAGTTCCGCCGAAGGCCGCCCACAGGGTGCGCCGTGGGAAAGCCCGGAATATTACGGATTCTGGGGGAGCTTCTCCCGTACGCTCCTGGGGGTGCTCTTCCATGCTCCGGACTTTTTCCGCAACGTGCGCTGTGAGCTTTCGCCCATACGCCCCATCCTCTTCTATGTGTTCCTCAGCCTGTTCCAGATGCTGGCTTCCAGGCTCTGGTCGCTGAAAATGCTGAACGAACTCACCCGCACCACATCGGATCCGCAGACGCTGGCCATGGCCGAAAACCTCATGAAGAGCATGAACCTGCCGCTCATGCTGCTGGTCACGCCGTTCTTTTCCATCTTTCAGGCCGTGATTCTCGCCGGGCTTTATCACCTGATGATCCGCATGGTGCAGCCGGACAGGTCGGACTTTTCCACAACCCTGCGCGTGATCTGCTACAGTTCCGCCCCGCTGGTGCTGTGCATTGTGCCCATGTTCGGCAGCACCATCGCTGCCCTCTGGTTCGTGGCGGCTACCTTCATCGGCTGCAAGTTCGCCCTGCGGCTCTCGTGGGGGCGTACCCTGCTCGCGCTTCTGCCCCTGTACATTCTGATGCTGGCCTTCGTGTCCCAGATTCCGGCGCTCATGAACGCCGGGGCCTAAGTCCGGCGGCGGGCGTTCAGGACGGCGTCAGCCGTCCTTTTTTGTCTGCGGCGGGCGTTCATCCTTTTTCACATGATGACAAGCGGCGGGCGGGAGCGGCGGAGTTCAGCGCTCCCCGCGCGTCTGGCGTCTGGTCTCTCTCTGCGCGGCCCGGTACTGCTGCACGGCTTTGTTGTGTTCGCCAAGCGTCTTTGAAAAGGTATGGCGCTTGTCGCGTCCCGTGGCCACGAAGTAAAGGAAGTCGTGCTCTTCTGGGTGGACGGCGGCCTGAAGCGCGGTGATGCCGAAGGAGCAGATGGGACCGGGCGGAAGGCCGGTGTTCTGATAGGTGTTGTAGCGGTTGTTCGCGTCGTCGAGATGTTTGCGCAGGAGCGGCCCGGAAAAACTGCGGCCCAGTCCGTAGATCACCGTGGGGTCGGCCTGGAGCAGCATATCCCGGGCAAGGCGGTTCGCATAGACGCCGGCGACGCGCGGGCGTTCTTCCGGCACGGCGGTTTCCTTTTCCACGATGGAGGCCAGGATCACGGCTTTTTTCAGCTCTTCCGCCGCGGGGCGGCTGTCCGGCCAGACGCTTGCGGCCTGCTTCCAGAAGTTCTCCACCATGCGGTTTGCCGCGCTGCGTGCGGCTGCGCGGGTCTGCTCCTCCGGGGAGGGCATGAGGTAGGTATCCGGAAAGAGGAAACCTTCCGCCGAGGCAAAGGGTATGCCCCAGTGCCGCAGAAATTCCGGGTCGTGGATGACGGAGGTGAAGTCCGCGGCGCGGCACAGGCCCTGCGCTTCCAGCTCTTCCGCCACGCTCCACCACGGCAGCCCCTCGCGGATGGTCACTTTCAGAAGCATTCCCTGGCCGGAGACCAGCACGTCCAGAACCTTTTCCGGCAGCCAGCCCGTGTTGACCAGGAAGCGCCCGGCCTGAATGTGCCGCCCCTTCTCCTTCCAGCGCGCCAGAAGCTGGAAGCGCCGTGCGTCAACGACCACGCCCTTCTCTTCCAGCATGGCCGCAGTCTGAGCCAGTGTCATTCCGGGTTTGATGTCGATGATGACACTGCTGCCCGGGCTGGAAGGCGGCGTGTGCAGAAAGATGTCCGTCTCATGATACGCCCAAAGCCCGGACCCGAGCAGGCACAGGACCAGCACCGCCAGCAGGCACAGCACGGGGTGACGCCTGGGAAAGGCGGCTCTGGGGGAGGCTGCCTTTTCCGGCGCGGCACTCTGGGGCGCGGAAGGGTCGTCTTGCCGGCTCATGCGCGCTGCCTCCTGTCTTCGGGCAGGCCGAGAAAACTTTCAAGAATAAGGACGGCGGCCTGCTGATCCAGCACCTTATGCACCTTGCCGTAGTTCAGGCCGAAGCCGAAAAGCTCCTCTTCGGCCACGGCGCTGCTGAAGACCTCGTCCACCCAGTAAAGGGGGAGATCCGTGCGGCGCTTCAGGGATTCGATGAAATGGCGGACCTGCTTCGTGGTGAGGCACTCCTTGCCGTCCGGGAGCAGGGGCAGCCCCACGACAATGGCTTCGGCGCGCTCCTCTTCCAGCAGTGCCAGAAGTTCGGCGAAAAAGGCCGCCTTGGTCTCGCGCCTGAGTGTGCGGCGGGGAAAGGCGAACTGGCCGCCGTCGTCGGACACGGCGATGCCCACGCGCTTCAGTCCGTAGTCGATGGCAAGATATTTCACCAAACGTCCTTTTAAGGTTTGCCCCCCTTTCAGGGGAAAAGAATGATTGCCAAAACGGCGAAGCCGATGAAATCCTTTTTCGTAAACTCTCCCTTCTTTTTTGAGGGGGGGGAGGGGTACTCCGCACGCCCCCAAGCTGCCGGCTGCGGATTGAAACATGGTGCTAAAGCGTGATGGCCCCGGGCCAGATCCACAGGAGCAGCCCGCGGAGAATCCAGACGCAGAGCAACGCCCACAGCCCGGCGAAAACGTCGTCGATCATGATGCCCCAGCCGCCGGGGAGCCAGTGTTCGGACGCATGGACGGGCCAGGGCTTCCAGATGTCGAAGAGGCGGAAGAGCAGGAAGGGAAGCAGCAGGAACAGCGCATCGCGCCAGCCGGAAGCCGCGGAAAAACCGTGCAGGCAGAGCATGGCGATCCACTGTCCCACAAGCTCATCGATGATGACGCAGCCCGGATCTTCGCGGCCAAGCAGCACTTCCGCACGGCCCGCGGCAAGCCCGCCCGCAGCGAAGATCAGCGCCAGCAGCGCCAGCCGCCCGCCGAGGGAAAGCGGCAGGAAGAGGAACGGAGACGCGAGCATGGCGATGAACGAACCCGCCGTGCCCGGAGCCTTGGGCGCAAGCCCCACGGGGCCGAGACGGGCGATGTGCAGCGTCAGAGTATCCAAAAGCGCCATGCGGCCTCCCCTGTTGTTTCTCCCAGCATAGAGGCTACAGCCCGGCTTGGCAAGAGGCACGGCCTGCCGCGTCTTATGGGCGAACTGCCAGCAGAGAAGAAATCCGAAGCAGATGTTGAGCCGGCCGCCCTTCCCTCAAAAAACAACGGGGCATGGGCAAGACAGAATCAAGCAATGCCTGCACATGGGAAGCCGCACCGCCCATGTTCCCCCCTGTGCATCCCGTCTTTCAGAGCAGGAGGGGGCGGACGGAAGGACAAAGAGGCTCAAACCGGAAAGAAGGAAAAAATAACGAGAACCTCTGCCCGCAGCGGTGAAAACCGCGTTGCAAACGCCCGCGGAAACCGTTCCTGCATAGCGGCGGGAAACGCCTCCCGAACTCCGGGCTGACCTTGCCGAGGCGCATGTTTTTCTTGTCAATCGCCGCAGCTACTGATAAGGAAAAGGGACGTGCCCGGGTGGCGAAACTGGTAGACGCAAGGGACTTAAAATCCCTCGCCCGCGAGGGCTTGCGGGTTCGAGCCCCGCACCGGGTACCAAGGACGGAATTATTGACTGTTGGCAAACAAATAGGAATGTCAAAAGAACGTCTTCCAGCCTCCCCTGCGAAGAGAATGTTCACGGTGCGTTTGAAAAAAGTCCCGGCATTCCGGCGGGGGTCATAAGAAAGGTTTATCAAGTTTTTGCAGGGACGGCATGATTTCGGTCATGCCGTTTCCTGCTTTTCCTGTTCCATCAGCTTATCCAACGGGATATAT
>NZ_CANRLT010000057.1 GCF_947631555.1 uncultured Mailhella sp.
TGGCCACCGGCACGTCCTTCGGCACCATGGGAACCATAGGTGTCGCGCTTCTCGGCGTGGGACAGGCCCTTGGCTATCCCGCCTACATGACGGTGGGCGCCATCGTTTCCGGGGCGTACCTCGGCGACAAGATGTCCCCTGTGTCCGACTCCACCAACATTACGGCCTCGGTCTGCGAAGTACCGCTGTTCTCGCACGTCATGTCCATGCTCTGGACCACGATTCCCGCCTTCATTGCGGCGGGCGTTGTCTATACCTTCATCGGCAGCTCGGTGACCGCCCAGCAGGGAACCTCTCTTGAAAGCCTGAACGCCATCCTCTCCGGGCTTGAAGCCAACTTCAGCCTTGGTCCCGTGGCCTTCCTGCCGCCCGTACTCATGATCGTGCTGGCCTATCGCCGCTACCCCGTACTGCCCGTCATGCTCGTCTGCCTGCTGGCCGCCATGGTCATTGCCGTCTTTGAAGGCGTACCCTTCAACAAACTGGCTGCCATGCTGACGTCAGGCTATGTGTCCAAGACCGGCATCGCCCAGCTCGATCCGCTGCTGTCCCGCGGCGGACTCATGAGCATCATGCCCACCGTGCTGCTGCTCTGCTCGGGCATGGCCTTCGGCGGGGTTCTTGAGCGCTCCCGCGTCCTTGAAGTCCTGCTTGAAGCCATCCTGAAGGGCGCGAAATCCGCCGTGCGGCTCGTGGCTTCCGCTCTGGCCGCGGCCTATCTCATCAACCTGGGAACCGGCAGTCAGATGCTTGCCGTCATCGTGCCCGGCCGCGCCTTCCTCGACTCCTTCAAAAAGGCCGACATCAGCCAGCTCGTCCTCTCCCGTACCTGCGAAGACGCCGGAACCATCGGCTGCCCGCTGGTTCCGTGGAGCGTACACGCCTTCTACATCGCCGGAGTGCTCGGCGTGAGCGCCTACGATTTTGTGCCCTACGCCCTCTTTAACTGGTTCGTGCCCATCTTCTCCATCCTGTGCGCACTGACCGGCTTCGGTATCTGGAAGCAGAACGGTACGCCTGTGCGCAGGCTGTGGGGCAGATAGCCCGAAGGTCTCACGCCTCTCTGTCTGCAAGGAAAGCGCCGGAATCTTTCGGCGCTTTTCTGTTCATCTTACTTCCTTTATGGTTTGAGACCTCGGCCTTCAGGCCGATAGAGCCACACCCCGCCCTGAAGGGCGGGGTATCTTTGGGGCGGCAGCCTGGGAGGGGATGCAAATCCCTCCCAGGCGCAGGACGCAAAGCCCTGAAGGGCGTTGCTACATTATTGCTCGGGTCTTGCACGGTGTCTCCCGTTTTGTGCAAGGGCCTTGACGCGCTCCGCGGCAATGCGGTAAAGCCATTCATTGGTTCTGAAGGCGATGAACCGCCACGCAAGACCGTTTTCTTCCTGAAGACCATGTGCTGTGAACCATCACCAAACCATAAAGGATACACCCCATGAGCGATTGCGATCATGATTGCGGAAGCTGCGGCGAAACCTGTGCCGACCGCACTGCGCCGGCCGGCATGAAGGTCAAGCTCCATCGTTTTTCCACGGTAAGGAAAGTCATCGGCGTGGTGAGCGGCAAGGGCGGCGTGGGCAAGTCCCTCGTCACCGCTCTGCTCGCCGCCAAGATGCAGCGCCGCGGCTCTCACGCGGCCATACTGGACGCCGACATCACCGGCCCTTCCATCCCCAGGCTCTTCGGCGTCCAGACCCGCATCTCAGGCACGCAGCTCGGCCTGAACCCTGCCCGCTCCGCCACCGGCGTGGACATCGTATCCATGAATCTGCTGCTGGAACACGACACCGACCCCGTAGTCTGGCGCGGGCCGGTCATCGCCAACGTCGTTACGCAGTTCTGGTCTGAAGTCATCTGGAACAACGTGGACTACATGTTTGTTGATATGCCCCCCGGAACGGGAGACGTGCCGCTCACCGTCTATCAGTCCCTGCCCGTGGACGGCATTGTCATCGTCACTTCTCCTCAGGAGCTGGTCTCCATGATCGTGGAAAAGGCGGTCAACATGGCCCGTCTCGATGGGCTGAACGTCCCCGTCGTGGGACTGGTGGAGAACATGTCCTATTTCGAGTGCCCGGGCTGCGGCCGGCGCCACGCCATCTTCGGCGAAAGCCATCTTGAGGAGATCGCGGCCCAGTACGGCATACGCAGCACGGCCCGTCTGCCCATCGACGCTGCCATTGCCCGCGCCTGTGACGCCGGAGCCATCGAGGGCGTACAAAGCCCCTGGCTCGACGGAATAGCCGATACCATCGCCGCCCTGTAAGTCTGCTGCGCACAAAAAAGCACGGCCTGCGCCCCATAGAGATGTGGGAACAGCGTCTTTTTCCATGTCCACAAGTCTGCTTCGGCTTATTGCATAGGGCGTCTTTTTTCGCTATGTTTCTTTCTCAGTGAGTCCAACATTCAATCCTTATGTGTGAGGCATGTATGAAACGTCTTTCCTGTCTCCTCGCCGCTCTTGCCGTACTCTGTCTGGCTGCCGGCGCTCAGGCGAAAACTTACGTCAACGGCATCGACGCCAACTATCCTCCGTTCGCCTACGTCAGCGAGGATGGAAAGCCCGCCGGCTTCGACGTGGATTCCATGAACTGGATAGCCAAGCATATGGGCTTTGAAGTGGTTCATCAGCCCATGGACTGGGACGGCATTATCCCCGCGCTGCTGAACAAGAAGATCGACATGGTCTGTTCCGGCATGAGTGTCTCCCCTGAACGCGCCGCTGTTGTCGCCTTCTCCGATCCTTACTACACCATACAGAAAGTCATCCTTGTGCCCGCGAACTCCCCCATCGCCACGGCCGACGCGGCCATCCGCGGCGAAATCAAGCTCGGCGTCCAGCGCGGCACCAACGAACATGAACTGCTCGAAACCAGAAAAGCTCAGGAAAAGCTGAAGTATGATCTGCGCTTCTACGACTCCGCGCCTCTGGCCGTGGAAGATCTCCTGAACGGCCGCATCGACGCCATCGCTCTTGACAGCGCTCCTGCCAAGGACGCCATCAGCAAGGGCAAGGCCGTCAAAATCGTGGGCACCTTTGCCGAAGACGATGTGTTCGGTGTCGCTCTCCGCAAGGATGACAAGGAACTTATCGGCATCATCAATGAAGGCTACAAAAAGCTGATGGCCGATCCCTACTGGAAAGAACTTCAGGATAAGTATCTGAAGTAAACCCGCGCACACGCAGAAGTCCGGTCACGGCTCCCCGTGACCGGCTCCTGTTTTTTTCGCTCGCAGGGGGCGACGTGCATATCCTCTCTACCATCATCGAAGCGCTGCCCTACATTCTCGAAGGCACGCTGGTCACGCTTCTTCTGGTCGCCGGCGCTCTCAGCGTAGGCTTCTGCCTGGGCGTCCCCATGGCGGTGACTCAGGTCTACGCGCCAAAGCCTTTCTCCCGTCTTGTCAGCTTCTACGTCTGGTTCTTCCGGGGCGTTCCGGTTCTGCTTCTGCTCTTCCTCTTCTATTATGGCCTGTTCGGGCTTATGGGCATCGATGTAGGAACCGTGGGAGCCTCCTGCCTCGTCCTGGGCATGACCAGCGCCGCGTACCAATCGCAGATTTTCCGGGGCGCCATCCTTTCTCTCCCCACCGGACAGCTCAAGGCAGGACGCGCCCTCGGCTTTACCGATCTGCAGAGCATCAGGACCATCATCCTGCCGCAGGCTCTCCGCCTCTCCATTCCCGGCTGGTCCAACGAATATTCCATCCTGCTCAAGGACTCCGCCATGTGCTTCGCGCTTGGAACGCCGGAGATCATGGCACGCACGCATTTTGTCGCTTCGCGTACCTACGAGCATCTGCCGCTCTACATCACCGCAGGTCTCATCTACTTCCTCATCACTCTGGCGGGTGTGACCATGCTCCGCCGTCTCGAACAGAAAGTCCGCATCCCCGGCTACAACACCGCCGGCATGTGAGTCCGGGAGAACACCATGAACGCCCGCCCAAACGACACGCCCATCCTCCGCGCAGAACACTTCACTAAATATCTTTCAGGACGAAAAATCCTCGATGACTGCTCCATCAGCATCTATCCCGGCGACGTCAAGGTACTTATCGGTCCGTCCGGGGCCGGAAAAAGCACCTTTCTCCAGTGCATCAACTGCCTTCTCGAACCTGACGAGGGTGAGATCTGGCTGGGCGACAGGAAGGTCGATGTCAGAAACACTCGGGAACTCTGCGAACTGCGCCAGCATGTGGGCATGATCTTTCAGGACTTCAACCTCTTCGATCATCTCTCGGCTGAAGACAACGTGGCCCTTGCACCGCGCAAGGTACGCGGCATGAACAAGCAGGAAGCTCTGAAACGGGCGCATGCCGAACTGCGCCGCGTGGGACTTGAGGACAAGGCCAGGCTCTACCCCGCCGAACTCTCCGGCGGCCAGAAGCAGCGCGTGGCCATCGCCCGCGCCCTGGCTATGGATCCCACGGTGCTTCTGCTGGACGAACCGACCTCCGCCCTGGATCCCGAGCTTGTCGGCGAAGTGCTTACCGTCATCCGCGACCTGGCCTCCCACGGTATGCCCATGATTATGGTGACGCACCAGATGGAATTTGCCCAGGCCGTGGCCACGGAGATCCTGTTCATGGAACAGGGACGGGTTATCGAACAGGGTTCGCCTGATGAGCTTCTTGCCCCCGGCTCCCAGACGCGGACTCAGGACTTCTGTGTCCGCCTCCATGATCTGTGCGGCGGTGAAGCCGCTGCGCAGGAGTGAACATGCTGGACTTTCTTGACCCCACGTTCATCTTCGACCGGGCAATCCCCTACCTCAATCAGGGACTGCTCATGAGCCTCGGCCTTATCGTCCCCGCCTCGCTCATCGGCGGCTTTATCGGGGTGGTCATGGGAGTTCTGCGCGTCTTCGGCTCGCCGTGGATACGCCGCAGCGTGGACTCCATTGTTGCCGTTATCCGCGGCGTTCCGCTCACGGTACAGCTCATGATCCTCTATTTCGGGCTTCCCAGCGTTCCGGGACTGAAGATTTATCTTTCCCCCTATGCGGCGGCGCTCATCGGGTTCATCGTCTGCACCGCGTCCTATCAGTCCGAATATGTGCGCGGCACCCTGCTCTCCATCCGGCAGGGCCAGATCAAGGCGGCTCAGGCGCTGGGCATGACCCGCTGGCAGACCATCCGCTCCGTCATCGTACCCCAGGCCATACGCCGTGCGCTTCCCGGCTGCGGCAATGAAATCATCTATCTCGTCAAATATTCCTCGCTGGCCTATATCGTCACCTGCATAGAGCTTACCGGCGAGGCCAAGATCCTGGTTTCCCGGACGTTCCGCCCCACTGAAGTCTATCTCATCGCGGCCTGCTACTACCTCGTCATGGTCTCAGCGGCCACATGGCTTCTGGCCAGACTGGAAAAGGCGCTGGCCATTCCCGGCTTCGGAGTGCAGAAATAAGCCATGCGCTAAGGCAGCAGCGGAAGGCGACTCAGCCTCTATGCGCCATGCTGCGCCGGGCGGACACGCAAACCGGTTTTCGCAGCGCACTCCCCGCCGTCAACCTTCATCCCCGACAGAGCCATGACCCCACTTGACCATATCCGCAACTTCTGCATCATCGCTCACATCGACCACGGCAAATCCACGCTGGCGGATCGCATCCTCGAATATACCGGCATTGTGTCCGAACGCGAGGCCAGAGATCAGTATCTGGACAAGATGGATCTTGAGCGGGAGCGCGGCATCACCATCAAGGCCCAGACCGTGCGCATCCCCTACACGGATCACGATGGCAGCCAGTATATCCTGAATCTTATCGACACGCCCGGGCATGTGGACTTCGGCTATGAAGTCTCCCGTTCCCTCGCCGCCTGCGAAGGCGCGCTGCTGGTGGTGGACGCCACCCAGGGCGTGGAGGCGCAGACACTGGCCAACGTTTACATGGCTCTGGATCACAACCATGAAATCGTGCCCGTACTCAACAAGATTGACCTGCCCAGCGCCGATGCTGGACGGGTACGCCGCGAAATCGAAGACAGCATCGGGCTTGACTGCTCCAACGCCGTGGATGTCTCCGCCAAGACCGGACTGAACATCGAGGGCGTGCTTGACGCCATCGTCCACCATCTCCCGGCCCCCTCAGGCGATGTGGACGCCCCCCTCAAGGCTCTTATTTTCGATTCCTGGTATGACAGCTATCAGGGTGTGGTCGTCCTCTTCCGTATCATGGACGGGACGCTAAAGCTCGGCGACGTCATCCATCTCATGGCCGGAGACCGCGACTACGAAGTCGTCCGCCTGGGCGTGTTCTCCCCCAACGCCGCCAGTGTGCAGCAGCTCTCCGCCGGTGAGGTGGGCTTTCTCTGCGCGAACATCAAGGAACTGGGCCACGCCCGCGTCGGCGACACCATCACCCTGAAGGAACGCCCTGCCGGCGCGCCCGTGCCCGGCTTCAAGGAAGTAAAGCCCATGGTGTTCTGCGGCCTTTACCCCACGGACGCCGCCGATTACGAAAACCTCAAAACGGCGCTGGAAAAACTCCAGCTCAACGACGCGGCGTTCTCCTATGAGCCGGAGACCTCTTCGGCCCTGGGCTTCGGTTTTCGCTGCGGTTTTCTGGGGCTTCTGCACATGGAGATCATTCAGGAGCGTCTGGAACGGGAATTTCAGGTGGAGCTTATCGCCACGGCGCCTTCGGTCATCTACAAGGTGGATTTGACGGACGGCTCAACGCTGACCATCGACAATCCGGCGAAATTCCCCGACGGCTCAAAGATCAAGGCCCTGTACGAGCCTTATGTGAGGATGGATATCCACGTTCCCACGGAATTTGTGGGCAACGTGCTCAAGCTCTGCGAAGAAAAGCGCGGTATCCAGAAAAACCTCGGCTTTCTTACCGCCAGCCGCGCCGTCATCACCTACGAACTGCCCTTCTCGGAAATCGTCTTCGACTTTTTCGACGCGCTGAAATCCGGCACCCGCGGCTACGCTTCCATGGACTACACGCCCATCGACTACCGTGAATCCGCGCTGGTAAAGCTGGACATTCTGCTGAACGGCACCCCTGTGGACGCCCTTGCCGTCATTGTCCACAGAGAGAACGCCTACCCCTACGGCCGGGCGCTGGCGCTCAAACTGAAACGCACCATCCCGCGGCAGATGTTCGAGGTCGCGATACAGGCAGCCATCGGCAACAAGATCATCGCGCGAGAAACCGTCCCCGCCTACCGCAAGGATGTTCTTGCCAAGTGCTACGGCGGCGACATTACCCGCAAGCGCAAGCTGCTGGAAAAGCAGAAGGAAGGCAAGAAGCGCATGAAGCGCATGGGCAACGTGGAACTGCCCCAGGAGGCCTTTCTTGCCGCGCTCAAAGTCGGAGACGGCGGAGAAAAATAACGCGCTTGCCACGATCCATTTCGGAGAACGCATGGAGTCTTATCCGGTCAGCCTGCGCGCCGCCAGGGAAGCGGACGCCCCCGCCCTGCTCGCTATCTACGCCCCCTATGTGGAAAAGACGGCGATTACCTTTGAATGTGAAGTCCCCACGGAAGAAGAATTTCGCAGCCGCATCAGGCGGACGCTTCTGCGCTATCCGTGGCTGGTCGCGGAATCCGGACACTCCGTTCTTGGCTACGCCTGCGCCTCCGCCTTCCATCCCCGCGCCGCCTACGGCTGGTGCGCCGAAGTCACCGTCTATCTTCAGGAAAACGCCCGCGGCCGCGGTCTCGGGAAAACGCTCTACGCCTGTCTTGAAGACATTCTGAAAGCGCAGGGGGTTCTGCTGCTCTACGCCTGCATCGCCGTGCCCACGCAGGAAGACGAAACGCTGACGCTCGCGAGCCGCCGCTTCCACGAACGGGAAGGCTACCGGCTCGCCGGCGAGTTTCCGCAGTGCGGATTCAAATTCGGCCGCTGGTACGACATGGTCTGGATGGAAAAACGTCTGGGGGAATCCGCCGTTCCCCCTCAGCCGCTGCGCCCGTTCCCCGCCCTGGCCGGAACCTTCCTGCCCCGTGTCCTTGAGGGGTAAAGACGGAGCGGGAAACTTCCGCCCCGCGCTCCCATTTTACATCGACTTTTCAGCAACGGCAGGGAACCGCTCTTGTCCCCTGTCCACCGTCAACGCCTCAGCCATGCAGAAAACTTCAATCGTCAGCCTGAAGCCGGAATATCGATAAGCATTCTTGTCCTCAAAAAAACACGGCCCGCCTTCCCCATGGCATCGGGAAAGGCGGGCCTGTTTTTGTCTATCTGCCTTATGTGGAAATGGTCTTGGCCGGTGAATACCTTGCTCTCCCGCTCTGTTGTGGGAGAAAGCGGCCTTCTTCGCCCTACTTCAGGACGGCACCGGTATTGGCGCTGCTCACCATGCGGGCGTAGCGGGCCAGCCAGCCGGTCTTGATCCTGGGTTCCTGCGGCACGAAGGAAGCCCTGCGGCGGGCAAGTTCTTCCTCGCTCACTTCCACGTTGATGCTGGCGTTGGGAATGTCGATACTGATGATGTCCCCTTCCTGAATCAGACCAATGGGGCCGCCTTCAGCCGCTTCCGGAGAGACATGGCCGATGGAGGCGCCGCGGCTGGCGCCGCTGAAACGTCCGTCCGTGATAAGGGCCACGGTCTTGTCCAGCTTCATTCCGGCAAGCGCGCTGGTGGGGTTCAGCATCTCGCGCATACCCGGGCCGCCCTTGGGCCCTTCGTAGCGGATGACAACCACGTCACCGTCCTTGATGCCGCCCTTGTAGATGACCTCGATGGCCTCTTCCTCGCTGTTGAAGACCCGCGCGGGGCCTTTATGCTTCAGCATCTCGGGAGCTACGGCGCTTCTCTTCACCACGCAGCCATCGGGAGCGATGTTGCCCCAGAGTATCTGCAGGCCGCCGGTGGGACTGTAGGGATTGTCGAGAGGACGCACCGCGCCCAGGCCCTTCACACGGGCATTTTTGATGTTCTCGGCAACGCTCTTGCCTGTGGCGGTGATGAGACTGGTATCAAGATAGCCGCCTTCGGCCAGTTCCGCCTGTACCGCGGCGATGCCGCCGTCCGCGTAGAGATCCTGCATATGCGTGGGGCCTGCCGGGGCAAGATGGCAGAGGTTGGGAACCTGAGAGCTGACTTCGTTGAACAGCGCAAGGTCGAGCTTCACTCCGGCTTCGTGTGCGATGGCCAGCAGGTGCAGCACGGTGTTGGTACTGCAGCCCAGAGCCATGTCGCAGGCGAGGGCGTTGCGGATGGACTTTTCATTGACGATGTCGCGGGGCTTGATGTCGCGCTTCAGCAGTTCCATGACGGCCATGCCGGCATGCTTGGCAAGCTGGATGCGGCGGGCATGGACGGCGGGAATCGTGCCGTTGCCGGGCAGAGCGAGACCGATGGCCTCACACAGGCAGTTCATGGAGTTGGCGGTGTACATGCCGGAACAGCTGCCGCAGCCCGGGCAGACGCCCGTCTCGCACTCTTCCAGCTTTTCGTCGTCGATGAGTCCGACCTTGCGCGCACCCACGGCTTCAAACATTTTGGAAAGGCTCACTTCCTGCCCGTCGTACACCCCGGCCAGCATGGGGCCGCCGCTGCACACCACGGAAGGAATGTTCAGGCGCAGCGCCGCCATGACCATGCCGGGAACAATCTTGTCGCAGTTGGGGATGAGTACCAGAGCATCGAACTGATGCGCCATGGCCATGGTCTCCACACTGTCGGCGATGAGTTCACGGCTGGCCAGAGAATACTTCATGCCGACATGCCCCATGGC
The DNA here is from genome assembly GCF_947631555.1 of uncultured Mailhella sp. GTDB lineage: Bacteria > Desulfobacterota > Desulfovibrionia > Desulfovibrionales > Desulfovibrionaceae > Mailhella. The sequence goes on from NZ_CANRLT010000057.1 coordinate 9,708, forward strand.
GATGCCGTCGCACACACCAATGGCGGGCACAAGGACAGGGGTGCCGCCCGCCATGCGCACACCGGCCTTGACGGCTTCGGCAATCTTGTCCAGATGGGCGTGTCCGGGCACGATTTCGCTGTGGGCGCTGACAACGCCGATAAGCGGACGCTCCAGCTCTTCCCTGGTATAGCCCATGGCATAGAACAGACTGCGGTTCGGCGCACGTTCCACGCCCTGCGTCACGTTTGCACTGCGCAATTTCATAGACCCTCCTCTCCCGCGGAAAGACGGATAAAAAAAGCCGGGCAGCCGAGACTGCCCGGCAGGGGAATCAACGTTCCATTACTTCTTCAGCCAGCTCATCATCTGGCGCAGTTCGGCGCCGACCTTCTCAAGCTGATGTTCAGCTTCGAGGCGGCGGGTCGCGAGGAACTTGCCCTTCCGTCCAGCGGAAAATTCCTGCATGAATTCGGAAGCGAACGTACCGTCCTGAATCTCGCGCAGAATCTGCTTCATTTCCTTGCGGGTGGCCTCGGTGATCAGGCGCTTGCCGGTGCGGTAGTCGCCGTATTCAGCCGTGTTGGAAATGGAATAGCGCATGAAGCCGAAGCCGCCGCTGTTGATGAGGTCAACGATGAGCTTCATTTCGTGGATGGTCTCGAAGTAGGCCATTTCAGGGGCGTAGCCCGCTTCCACTAGGGTTTCAAAGCCGGCCTTCATGAGTTCGGTCACGCCGCCGCAGAGCACAGCCTGTTCGCCGAAGAGGTCGGTTTCCGTCTCTTCACGGTAGGTGGTCTCAAGGATGCCGGCGCGGCCGGCGCCGATGCCGCTGGCATAGGCCAGAGCGTAATCCTTGGCCTTGCCGGTGTAATCCTGATACACCGCGATGAGGCTGGGCACACCCTTGCCTTCCAGATACTGGCTGCGGACGGTATGACCGGGGCCCTTGGGGGCGATCATGATGACGTCAATATTCCTGGCAGGCTGCACGAAGCCGAAGTGGATGTTGAAGCCGTGGGCGAAGCAGAGCACATCGCCTTCCTTCATGTAGGGCGCGATCTGCTTGTTGTAGGTGTCGGCGGCCACTTCATCGGGAACGAGCATCATAACGATGTCAGCGGCCCTGGCGGCTTCTTCCACGTCCATAACCTTGAGACCCGCGGCCTCGGCCTTTTTGCAGCTCGCGCTGCTCGGGCGCAGGCCAACGATCACGTTCACACCGCTTTCATGAAGGTTCTGGGCATGGGCGTGGCCCTGGCTGCCATAGCCGATGATGGCAACGGTCTTGCCGTCGAGAACGCCAAGATTGCAGTCGGCGTCATAATACTTTTTGATCATTACACAACTCTCCATTGATAATACTATCCGGCAAGGCTTGCCTACCTGCCGCTTTTCCACCAGTCACTCTGGTTGCCCCTGGACATTCCGATGATACCGGAACGGCACATTTCCAGAATGTTGTAGGGAGACATTACTTCAAGGAATCCGTCTATCTTGGACGGTTTGCCTGTCAATTCCACTACCATGCTGCTTGAGGTCAGGTCAATAATCTTGGCACGGTAAACTTCCACGATGTCGCGGAGTGAAGAGATATTGGCCTCGCCAAAAGCGAGCTTGAGTATAAGCATCTCGTAAAGCAGGCTCTCATCGGGAGGAAGCACGGTGACTTCCTTCACTTCCTGCAGTTTGCGGGTCTGCTTGATGATCTGTTCAAGATTGTGTTCGTCGCCTTCCGTCACAATGCTGATGACGCTCACCGTGGGATCGCAGGTGGTGGCGGCGGTAACGCTGCTCATATTGAAACGGCGGCGGGCAAAAAGAGAAGCGACACGGGCCATGACATTGGCATGGTTGTCTACCAGAATAGAAAGCACATACTTCTTCATCTTTGTCCGCTCCTATTCCATGATGATAGAGTCACAGGTGCATCCGCCGGGAATCATGGGAAGCACCTTCTCGTCTCTGTCGATGCTGCAGGCGATCCACACCGGACCCGTGCACTTCAGGGCTTCGCTCAGAGCGTTCTCAAACTCGGCCATGTTTTCGCACTGGAAGCCTCTGGCACCAAAGCCCTCGGCCACCTTGGCATAGTCGGTTCTGCGATCCAGCGTGGTGCAGGAATAACGCTGTCCGTAAAACGACGTCTGCCACTGGCGCACCATGCCCAGAACGCGATTGTCAAGGATGATGGTGATGATGGGCAGCTGATAGCTCACGGCGGTACACGCCTCGTTCAGGTTCATGTGGAACGAACCGTCGCCGGTGATGTGGATGACGCGCGCCTGAGGACAGGCTATCTGGGTACCGATGGCCGCGCCGTAGCCGAAGCCCATGGTGCCGAGTCCGCCGCTGGAAATGAAATGGCGGCTCTTGAGATGGCGCACATACTGGGCGGCCCACATCTGATGCTGGCCCACGTCGGTAACAAATATCGCGTCTTCACCTGCCATTTCGCAGAGCTTGCGGATGACCTGATGCGGCTTCAGCACCGTGTCGCTGTCTTCGGGGCGGTAATCCTCCTCTTTCCACCGGGCGATGGTCTCCATCCACTCCTTATGCTCCGTATGCTGGATGCGGGGCAGCAGAGCCTGGAGTACGTCTTTGACATCACCCACCAAGCTGAAATCGACCATGACGTTCTTGTTCACTTCGCTGGGGTCGATATCGATCTGGATAATCCTGGCGCGGCGGCCGAACTCATCGGGAACCGAGGCCACACGGTCGCTGAAGCGCGTTCCCGCGGCGAGGATCACATCGGCGTGGTCAAGGGCCAGATTGCTGGTGCGGCATCCGTGCATACCCACAAGCCCGAGGCTGTAAGGATCTTCGCTGCTCACCACACCCGCGGCCATGACCGTATAGGCGCCAGGCATACCGGCCTTGTGCATGAGTGCCGCCAGCTCTTCACCAGCGCCGGAAGCGCCTATGCCGCCGCCATAGTAAATGACGGGACGCTGTGCGCCGTTGATGATCGCGGCGACCTTGTCAAGGCTGTCGATATCAATCTCGGTATGGTACTCGTTGCGGGCCGGAGCGGCTGGAAGAAATTCGGCCAGAGCGGAGGTAACGTCCTTGGGTATGTCCACCAGTACAGGTCCCTTGCGGCCGGTCTGCGCAATGCGGAAGGCTTCGCGCAGGGTATCTGCAAGGTCTTCCACCCTGTCCACCACAAAGTTGTGCTTCGTGATGGGCATGGTGATGCCCGTGATATACACTTCCTGGAAGCTGTCCTGACCCATAAGGGAAGTGGGGACGTTGCCGGTAATGGCGACCATGGGCGTGCTGTCCATGTAGGCCGTGGCCACGCCCGTGACAAGGTTCGTGGCACCGGGTCCGCTGGTCACCAGAACCACGCCCGTGCGCCCTGTGGCGCGGGCATAGCCGTCTGCGGCATGGGCCGCGCCCTGTTCATGCGCCATGATGATGTGGCGGATACGATCCTGGTATTTATAGAGGGCATCGTACAGGTTCAGCACGGCGCCGCCAGGATACCCGAAAATCGTGTCCACCCCCTGCTCTACCAGGACTTCGCAAAAAATTTCGGAACCGTTCAATTTCATGCTATTTTCCTCAAAATGTTTCAATCCACAGCCGCCTCATCCGTAAAGGAATTTTTGATGAAACTTTCAGCCCGCCGCCTTTCCTGCGCGTATCTGCGGAGGAACAGGGAACGGCGGCCGCTCCCTCTGGGCGCTTCCTGCGCTGTGTCGGAAAAGGAACTGATACAGGCGATTTATAGAATACTGAACAACTTCCTTTCTTCTTGTCAAGAAAAAAGCGACTCACGCGACCGCCTGACGGCGAAGTCTTTTTTTTCACATTGCTCCGGCGCAGACGCTTTGCCGCGTTTTGCCCGCTTTGCTCTGAAAATTCCACGTTCAGAAAAGCAAGCGAAAACAGAAAGCGCGGTGTACGGCAGGAGCGATCGTACGCCGCTCCGCCGATTCCAGGCGCTGTTATCCGAAATTCACGCCGGCATGAGAAAAATATCTCAAACCACCGTTTCCTTCCGAACGTGCGCCGCTACCAGCGCTTCACGGACGAAAAGCTGTCCAGACCAAACGCCGGACGGGCCTGCGTTTCTCCCCTGTCCAGCATCGCCTTCATTTCCCGAAGCGCTTTGGCAAGCTGTTCGGGGCAGGATGTTACCTTGGAGGTGGGGCAAACGGGCATACCCTCAAACCGTGCGATCACATCGTCCATCTTCATGCCGCGGATCAGGCGGCTGATGCCTTCAAGGTTGCCCGGGCAGCCGCCGGTGAAGGAAAAATCACGGATGACACGGGTCTCGTCATCCACGTCAATCACAAACTTTTTGGAGCAGACACGCTCAGGGGTGTAGACATACTGCATAAAGACTTCTCTCCTCGATGTTTCAAGCCCCAGCCGTCCTGCGGGCGGACAGGGAGCAGTCCTTACTCTGGATGCCGGGGTACGGAAAAGAATTTCCCCGGCCGCGCCCTTTTGTCAACAAATCTTTTTCCCAAGATTCCCGTTACCGTGTTTCAATCCATTGCCGCCCCACTTTTCCAACTGACTCTGTAGCCGACAGACAGGGTATGAGTGGATGAGGAGCGGGGAAAGACAAGAAAGGCATCTTGTTTTTCCTGATGGAAAAACGCGAAAAATGGCAGAAAAGGCATCTTGTATTTTCTGTCGAAAATACGCGAAAGGCAGCCGAACTTCCAGTTCGGCAAAAGGCACCCTCCGGCCACATCCCTAACCGCCGGACGGCGCGAGCGTCAGCGAGCTGATAGCGAAGGCGGCGTGTTTGTCCGGCTTCTGCCGGCAAACATGGCCACGCCGCCGGAGCGGGGAAAAAGGCATCTTGTTTTTCCTGCCGGAAAAACGCTTAAAGGCAGCCGAACTTCCAGTTCGGCAAAGACACCCTTCGGCCACGTCTGACGCGGGCACGCCTCGTACAGCTTCGCTGTCCTCGGCCGCGCTCCGCGTGTCCTTACCCGCTCGCTGGCCGCAAAGATATGCAACGGGCAAAGCCCGATTGCACGCGGCCCGCGAGCTATCAGCGGCGCACGCGCCGCGCCTCCGGCGGATGAGGAACCGCTCCCCTTCCGCAACCTGCGGAGCAGCGAGCTGTAGCGAGCTGATAGCGGAGGCGGCGTGTTTGTCCGGCTTCTGCCGGCAAACATGGCCACGCCGCCGGAGCGGGGAAAGTCGGGCGAGCGTCAGCGAGCTGATAGCGGAGGCGGCGTGTTCGTCAGGCTCTGCCGGCAAACATTGACAGCGGAGAAAACAATTTTTATTCTCTGCCTAGAGAAACGCTATGAAAAGAAAAGCCTTTCTTGACTACTTGATTACGTTCTGTGCCAACTTTTCCGTCATTGGGCTCGGCATCATTCTGCTGAAAGAGGATACGCCCTGGCAAACCGGTGTTCTGGCGCTCGCCGTACTCTTCATCGGCGCATTCCTTGCCTGGAAGAAAGGAGAATGACCATGTTTTTTGTGTACATAGCCGTGGCTTTTGTGGTTGTTGCCGGTATTTGGACGGTATGTAATCAAGGCTAAGTAACCAAAACGCAGCACCGCTGGAGCGAATCCGTGGCACTGTTTTTTTAAATCTCTCTGGCCCTGCATCGAGCGAAAGAGGCAGGGTCTATTCTTTAGAAAAAAGCAAAAGGCATCTTGTTTTTCCTGCCGGAAAAACGCTGAAAAAGGCATCTTGTATTTTCTGTCGAAAATACGCGAAGAGCGCCGAAGTTCCAGTTCGGCAAAGACACCCTCTAGCCACATCCCTAACCGCCGGACGGCGCGAGCGTCAGCGAGCAGATAGCGAAGGCGGCGTGTTTGTCCGGCTTCTGCCGGCAAACATGGCCACGCCGCCGAAGCGGGGAAAATTTCGTCGCTCCAAACGCGCTACCGCGCGTGCCTCCGGCGGATAGGGAAGAAAAAAGCCTTGCCTTTCCAGCTGCTACTGTATAGCCTGCGCACGTGGGTATGTTCTCCGAAAGGAGGTAATGCCTATGAAGCGCTTCTTCCGGGATGTGCTGGCCGCGTTTGCGGCCGCCGTCCTTGCGGCTCTGGCGGTTCGTTTTATGAACCTCTAAAACGCAGGTTGCCCCGGTAGGAGTTCGCTTCCTACCGGGGCGCAAAACTTGCGAAGCACTTATTCGCGGGGGACGTGCCCCAAGGGGCAGAGGGTGTTCCAGCACTCTCTGCCCCTCTGTTATGTACATTTCCCCGTGATATGTCAAGAGGCGTTTTTAACCGCCGGACGGCGGTCTGAGGAAGCAAAAAGGCATCTTGCTTTTTCTGTCGAAAAAGCGCGAAAGGCAGCCGAACTTCCAGTTCGGCAAAGACACCCTTC
>NZ_CANRLT010000058.1 GCF_947631555.1 uncultured Mailhella sp.
AACTGGAAGTTCGGCTGCCTTTAAGCGTTTTTCCGGCAGGAAAAACAAGATGCCTTTTTCCCCGCTCCGGCGGCGTGACCATGTTCGCAGGCAGAGCCTGACGAACACGCCGCCTCCGCTATCTGCTCGCTACAGCTCGCTGCACCGCAGGTTGCGGAAGAGGAGCGCCACCTTGACCGCCGGAGGCGCGGCGCGTGCGCCGCTGATAGCTCGCGGGCCGCGTGCAATCGGGCTTTGCCCGTTGCACATCCTTGCGGCCAGCGAGCGGGTAAGGACACGCGGAGCGCGGCCGAGGACAGCGAAGCTGCACGAGGCGTGCCCGCGTCAGACGCGGCCGAAGGGTGCCTTTGCCGAACTGGAAGTTCGGCTGCCTTTAAGCGTTTTTCCGGCAGGAAAAACAAGATGCCTTTTTCCCCGCTCCGGCGGCGTGACCATGTTCGCAGGCAAAGCCTGACGAACACGCCGCCTCCGCTATCAGCTCGCTGACGCGGCGCCGTCCGGCAGCTAAGGAGTTTCTTTCCCTGCCTTTCCCCCGGCGGTTTACGGCCGGGGGGCGAGAGGGGAGAGGAATTTCAGGCTGGCCGCGTTTTCCGTTTCGTCCCACCAGGCGAAGCCGATCTTGTCCAGATGCGCGGCGAGGCCGGCGTAGCGTTCGGGCGCAACGTCGAAGCCGCAGGCCACGCGGCCGTATTCCGCGCCGTGGTTGCGGTAGTGGAACATGGTGATATTATAGGAAGAACCCAGCGTTTCCAGGAACTGCAGCAGCGCTCCCGTGCGTTCCGGGAACTGGAAGCTGAGGATGCGTTCGTTTTTCAGCACGGCCGGGGCCTTGCCGCCGATCATGTAGCGGACATGGTTCTTGGCGAAGGTGTTGCGCGTCATGTCGGTGACGTGGTAGCCGTCGGCGCGCAGTCCGGCAATGATCTGCTCAAGTTCCCCAAGTCCGCCGGTGAGCCGCAGCGAGGTGAAGATTTCCGCCTCGTTCGGGTCGCAGAAGCGGTAGTTGAATTCCGTGACCATGCGCTGCCCCAGCTTCTTGCAGAGGTCGAGGAAGGCGCCCTTCTTTTCGGGGATGGTTACGGAGATGATGCCTTCCCGGCGCTCGCCCACCTCGCAGCGCTCGGACACGAAGCGCAGGGTGTGGAAGTTCATGTTCGCGCCGGACAGGATGGCGGCCATGTTTTCCCCGCGCAGGCCGTGGCCGGCGGCGTACTTCTTCAGCCCGGCCAGGGAGAGCGCGCCCGAAGGCTCGGCAATGGCGCGGGTGTCATCGAAGATGTCCTTGAGCGCCGCGCAGATTTCGTCGTTGCTGCAGGTGATGACTTCATCCACGCATTTTCTGAGCACGCGGAAGGTTTCATCGCCGATGCGCTTCACGGCCACGCCGTCCGCAAACAGGGACACGCGATCCAGCGAGACCGGCTCGCCCTTTTCCCAGGCGGCCTTGAGGCAGGCCGAGCCTTCGGCTTCCACGGCGATGACCTTGACCTCCGGCAGGATCTGCTTGATGTACACGGCCACGCCCGCGGCCAGTCCGCCGCCGCCCACCTGCACGAAGACGTGGGAGAGCCGGCTGTTCTGCTCCAGCAGTTCCCGCGCCGCCGTTCCCTGGCCGGCGATGACGTCGGGGTCGTCGTAGGGAGGGATGAGCGTCAGCCCTTCTTCCCGGGCGAGACGCATGGATTCGGCGTAGGCCTCATCAAAGCTGTTGCCGAAGAGCACGACGTTGCCGCCGAAGCGCCGCACGGCATCGACCTTGATGTCCGGCGTGGTTCTGGGCATGACGATGGTGGCCTTCACGCCGAGACGGGAGCCGGAAAGGGCGCAGCCCTGGGCGTGGTTCCCCGCCGAGGCCGCGACAATGCCGCGTTCGCGGGCGTCCGCGGGGAGCCGGGCGATCTTGTTGTAGGCGCCGCGCAGCTTGAAGGAGTGGACGGGCTGAAGATCTTCGCGCTTGAGGAAGACCTGGTTGCCGATGCGTTCCGAGAGTTTTTCCAGGTAGTCGAGGGGCGTGACGCGGGCCACGTCGTAGACCGGCGAAAGCAGGATCTTGCGCAGGTACTCGGCCCCGGTGGTAACGTGCTGGTTCATCAAAGGTTCCTTAACAGAGCCAGCCGGAAGCGTGAGCCGGCTGTGGATTGAAACAGGTGCTGACTTTGGGTGAAGCCGCACGGGGCGCAGAAAGGGCGCAGAAACCGTGCGGCGAAGTTCCGCCGCGGTGCGAAGGCCGCGGATTGGCGCAGGATACGCGAGAACGCCGCGCTCGTCCAGAGGGAGTTTTCCTTCCCCGGCCTTCCCAGCGACTTTCCCCGCGACCTTACCCGCTCCGGCGGCGTGACCATGTTCGCAGGCGGAGCCTGACGAACACGCCGCCTGCGCTATCTGCGGCGCACGCGCCGCGCCGTCCGGCAGCTAAGGAAGGCGTTTGCTTACTTGCCTTTCCCTTCCTTGACCGCCGGAGGCACGCGCGGTAGCGCGTTTGGAGCGACGACCCCGCGCCGGCTGGAAAGCCGGCATGGAGGCGGGCGAGGAGCGGAAGAAAGGTCACGCGGAGCGCGGCCGAGGGCAGCGAAGCTGCACGAGGCGCGGTCCCGTCAGACGCGGCCGAAGGGGGCCTTTCGCCGAACTGGAAGTTCGGCGCTCTTCGCGCTTTTTCGGCAGAAAAAGCAAGATGCCTTTCTGCCTTTCCCTTCCTTGACCGCCGGAGGCTCCCGGCCAGTAATTACCAGTAATTAACGGATAAGAAAAAGTGACAAAAACATAGACGCGCTCGCGCGACTTACCCCGCTCCGGCGGCGTGACCATGTTCGCAGGCAGAGCCTGACGAACACGCTGCCTCCGCTATCAGCTCGCTGCGCTCGCGCTTTTGGCGGTTAAAGGATGAGGGGGGCGGAAATTATTTTTCTCCGCGGAACTGTTCCATGAAACTCAGGTATTCGCGGCGGAGAGAGTCGATGAGGTCATGGACGGGAACGATGGCCTTGACACGGCCCACATTGGCCCCGCAGAAGACGAAGCCCTTGTCGAGGTTGCCGCGCACGGCGTTGATGAGGGCGGAGGAGATACAGTAGGGGGTGGTTTCGGGGTTGCAGGTTTTGATGCAGTGGAAAATGCAGCGGAAGGGCTTTTTTTTGCCCTGGCGGGCGTCTTCGATGAAATGGTTGTCAAGGGCGCGGCCTGGCATACCCACGGGGCTGTGGATGATGGTGACGTCTTCATCGCGGGCGTCGACGTAGGCCTGTTTGAAACGGATATCGGCATCGCATTCATCGGTGGCCACGAAGCGGGTGGCCATCTGGACGCCGGAAGCGCCCATACGGAGGAGCCGGGCGATGTCGGCGCCGTTCCACACGCCGCCGCCGGCAATGACGGGGATGGCGCGTCCGGCCTTGTCTTCAAGGGCTTTGGCGGTGTCGGTCACGCCGGAGATGAGCTTGTCGAGAGCGTAGGCGCTGTCGAAGAGATGTTCTTCGCTGAAGCCTAAGTGTCCGCCCGCTCTGGGGCCTTCAAGGACAAAGGCGTCCGGCACGAGACCGGTGCGGGAAAGCCATTTCCTGGCGATGATCATGGCGGCGCGTCCGGAAGACACGATGGGCACGAGCTTGGTTTTGTAGTGCGTTTTCGCTCTGTCGCAGACTTCCTGGTAGAGCTTCGGCAGCTCCAGGGGCAGGCCCGCGCCGGAAAAGATGATGTCGGTGCCGGATTCGATGGCTGCCCGGACCATTTCGTTGAACGTGGTCAGGGCCACCATGATGTTGACGCCGAGAATGCCGCGGGTGGCAGCTCGGGCGCGGGAGATCTCACGGCGCAGGGCGCGGACGTTGGCCCCCACGGGGTCTGAAACGACATCCGGCTCGCCCATGCCGATCATGGCCGCGGCGATGACGCCGATGCCGCCCTCGTTGGCGACGGCGGAAGCTAGGTGGGAAAGGGATATGCCAACACCCATGCCGCCCTGGACAATGGGCGTGCGGGCGGTCAGTTCACCAATGGTCAATGCGGGAAAGTTCATGGCCTTACCTCAACGTTTGGAATGCCTCTCACGAGGAGCAATAATGTAGCAAAGCCCTTCAGGGTGATATGCTCCCCATCAGGTGGACAAAGTAAGATGATATCGCTTTCACCCTAGCTCCATTTTTTGCATGGGACAAGCCGTTTTTCCATTTTCCTTATCCGTAAATAGCCTTCGGGAACAGCTAAGGTTTATGTTCTGCCTTGCCCTTCCTTACCCCGCTCCGGCGGCGTGACCATGTTCGCAGGCAAAGCCTGACGAACACGCCGCCTCCGCTATCAGCGGCGCACGCGCCGCGCCGACTTACCCCGCTTCGGCGGCGTGACCATGTTCGCAGGCAAAGCCTGACGAACACGCCGCCTCCGCTATCAGCTCGCTGACGCTCGCGCCGTCCGGCAGCTAAGGAAGGCGTTTGCTTACTTGCCTTTCCCTTCCTTGACCGCCGGAGGCTCCCGGCCAGTAATTACCAGTAATTAACGGATAAGAAAAAGTGACAAAAACATAGACGATCGCGCCAACTTCCCCGCTTCGGCGGCGTATCCATGTTCGCAGGCAAAGCCTGACGAACACGCCGCCTCCGCTTTCTGCTCGCTACTCCGCAGGTTGCGGAAGAGGAGCGCCACCTTGACCGCCGGAGGCACGCGCGGTAGCGCGTTTGGAGCGACGACCCCGCGCCGGCTGGAAAGCCGGCATGGAGGCGGGCGAGGAGCGGAAGAAAGGACACGCGGAGCGCCTCCTTAACCGCCGGAGGCGCGGCGTGTACGCCGCTGATAGCGAGCAGGCCGCGCACAATCGGGCTTCGCCCGTTGTGCCTCCTTGCGGCCAGCGAGCGGGGTGGTCGGCAGCGAAGCTGCACGAGGCGCGATCCCGACTTACCCCGCTTCGGCGGCGTGACCATGTTCGCAGGCAGAGCCTGACGAACACGCCGCCTTCGCTATCAGCTCGCTGACGCTCGCGCCTCCGGCGGTTAGGGATGTGGCTAGCGGGTGTCTTTGCCGAACTGGAAGTTCGGCGCTCTTCGCGTTTTTCCGGCAGGAAAAACAAGATGCCTTTTCTGCCTTTCCCTTCCTTCCTTTTCGCGAAAACGTAAGGGTATCTTTACAAATATTATAGGTTCCTTAACGCTCCTGTTTCCGATTTTGTGTACTCTCACAAAGCAGGCTGAAAAAGTTTCAGCCGCATGGCAGGAAAGGGCACGGCTGGTTCAGGCGCATACGGACGGTCGCTGTTCCCGGGACAGCCGCGCAGCTCCCGCCGTCAACAGGTCTTTCCCCGCGGAAGGGGAAGGCCGCAAAACGCAAAGGAGTTTTTGATGAAGTTTTCATCGCTCATCGCCGCTGGAGCGGCGCTGCTCCTGGGGATACCCCTGGCGCAGGCGGCGGAAAAGCCGCAGGAATGGGAGTTGGTCAATCCCTCCGGCGTGATCAAGCAGTCTGCCATTGAGCCGGCAGCACGCATCACGTCCCTGGAAGGAAAGACCGTGGCCCTGCGCTGGAACGGCAAGAACAATGGCAACGTGGTCCTCGATCACCTTGCGGAGCTTCTGACGCAGAAGTATCCCACGGTCAAGATCGTCAAGACGTATAACGATGCCAGGTTGAACACTATCTCCGGGACGCCCGCCATCTCCGAGAATATCACCAAGGCCGTAGCCGCGGTGAAGCCGGATCTGGTGATTGCGTCCCAGGCCGACTGAGGGAGCTGCACCTCATGGCTGGTGGTCGACCAGTGCAATCTTGAAAAAATAGGTATTCCTACGGTCACGATCGTGACCACGGATTTTGTTACTCTTGCCCGCGGTACCCAGAAGAGCCAGGGGCTTACCGACTTGTGTCTCGTCACGGTTCCGCATCCCATCGGCATGATCTCCCGGGAAGAGGTTCATGCCAAGATAGACAAGGCATTTCCCGACATTGTCAAAGCGGCCACGGAATGGAAGGCTTCCAAGGAGAACGCCGCCAAGCAGAGCGCTCCGTATCCTGCCAGGGTGTTTAAATTCACCGGCACCTATGAGGACGTGAGCAATATGTACGCGAAGCGCAAGTGGTCGCTGGGACTGCCCATCGTCCCGCCAACGCCCGACAAGGTCGCCGCGATGCTCAAGGCCACGAAGCGCGATCCCGCGGAAGTACTGTGGATCGTTCCTCCGCGCAATGGTATGCTCACCGTGGAACTCGTGGCCACGCTGGGCGTCATGGCCGGAGCGCGCCCTGAACACATGCCGCTGCTGCTTGCCACGGCCGAGGCTATGGCCGATCCCGAAACCTCATGGCTGGGAACGTCTACCACGACGGCTCCCACAGTTCCGGTACTGTTCATCTCCGGACCCGTCGTCGAACAGATGAAGCTGAATTGCAGCACCGGCACCAGCGGGCCGCTTAATGAAGCGACCAACGCCCTTGGCTATTTCGTGAATCTGGTGGGTGATGTCGTCGGCGGTTCTGTTGCTCCCAACTTCGACAAGAGTACGCACGGTACGCCGGGTGACTTTGTCGCTCACGTCTATGTGGAGAACGCCAGCGCCAACCCCTGGAAAACCACGCTGGCCAAAGAGGAAGGGTACAAGGAAGGTGAGAGCATCGTCGGCATCTTTGGTGCCTACGCCGGTACCCCCAATATTGACCACAATAACCTCACCGGCAAGGGACTGCTGACGACGCTGGCCTTGGGTACGCTGGCCTCGCCTTCCGGCATCGGCAGCTGCTATGCCGATATCGACAAGCCCTACACGCCGGCGAACAGCGTGAACAAGAACGTTGTGGTGCTGTGTCCCGAACATGCGGCGACGCTGTTCCAGGATTTCAAGACCGTGGAAGCCATGCAGCAGTATGTGGCGGATATAGCGCAGATGCCCTTCAAGTTCTATTCGCCCAACCGCTGCGTCCCTCCCAAGGACATGAATGTCACTCCTGACACGATTCTGCCGCGCTGGGCCAACCCGAAGTCCGTCCGCTTCATCGTTTCCGGCGGTCCCGGCAAACAGTCATGGGTCTGGGGCAACTTCCCCCAGGTTCAGAAACTCGTGACCAAACCCATCAGGGAACTGCCGGGCGCGGCCAGGTAATGTGTTCTGTGAGAGCGGGTTCCCGGAAGGAGAGCCCGCTCTCCCTGGCGTTTTCGACACCTTCCGAAAGGAGCTTGTATGCCATCTTCCCGCCGTGATTTTATGAAAACTGCCGCAGCGGCCTTTGCCGTGACCGCCGCAGGGGTTCTGCCGGACAGGGCTGCGGCCGCAACGCCGCCCGTCGACAAGGATCTGGAAGGCGTCATCGAGATGCATGTTCACGCCGATCCCGACGTGCGCGCCCGCTGCGTGGACCAGCTCACGCTGACGCAGCAGTGCCAGCGCAACGGCTACCGCGCCATTCTGTACAAATGTCATGACTTCTGTACGGCGGACAACGCGTATCTCTTGCGGAGCATGGTGCCCGGCATAGAGGTTTTCGGCGGTATTGTCCTCAACCTCAACTACGGCCCGAAAGTCAACGTGCAGGCCGCCAGGATGGCCACAAAGATCACGGGGCGCTATTGCCGCTGCATCTGGATGCCCACCTATCAGTCCGCGTTCGATATGCGGGGCAAGGGCACTCCGGGCGTTCCCGTCCTCGATGAATCCGGCAAGGTGCTGCCCGAAGTCGTCAAGGTCATGGAACTGTGCCGTGACGAGAACATCATCTTTGCCACCGGACATTCCTCGCCGGAAGAGTGCGTCATTCTTTCCTCCAAGGCCAAAGAGGTAGGTGTGGCAAAGTTTGTGGTGACGCACTCCACCCAGGCCCCATGGCTCCTGTCCATGGATCAGGCCAGGAAGTGCCTGGAAAACGGCGCGTACCTTGAACACTGCGTGCTTCCCTGGTACAAGGGGCAGCATTCTCTGCTTCCCAAGTATTTCAACGCGCGCCAGACGACCATGAAGGAATTCGCCGGGTACATCGCCCTTGATCCGTCACGTCAGTTCCTGGCTACGGACTGCGGCATGGCCAGAATGCCCGGCCCCGTAGACGCCATGCGTGACTTCATTCACGGTCTGAGGGATGCGGGCGTTTCCGAAAAGGATCTCGATACGGTCAGCCGCAGGGTTGCGGCCGGACTGCTGGGCCTGGATTAACGAAAGCCGCAGGCTCCGCTTCACGGCAAGCGGAGCCTGTTCCCGCAGGGAGAAGAGACATGCCGAAGCTGCAGACGCTGCTTGTTCTTCTGCTGGCACTCGTGCTCCTTCCGCGGGCGGGCGCGGCCCTCACGGTCTGCAATCCCGCCGGGCAGACGGAAGACGGCGTGTACATCGATGCCGTGCTGAACCAGACGGCGAAGAGGGACACGGCTTTTCCGCGCACCGAACGTGAAAGCCTTGCGGACGCGGACGATGCGCTCGAAGCCTTCAACGCGCTTTTTCTGGCGCGGGGCTGGGGCGACGGACTGCCGCTCATCCCGCCCACGCCGGAAAGGGTGGAAAGGATGGCGGCGGGCTACGACCTGCCCGGCGATTTTCCCATAGCCACTCTTGCCCCCATGGAGGGAGTGGCCACGGTGGAAAAGATCGCCGTCAACGCGGTCATGGCCGGATGCGAACCCAGGCACATGCCGCTGCTCGTTGCGGCAGTGGAAGCGGTCAGCCAGCCGGAATTCGATCTGCGCGGCATGTCCACCACCACCAATCCCGATGCCGTGCTCCTCATCGTGAGCGGGCCTGTGGTCAAGGCCCTGGGGCTTAACGCCGCAGGCGGCAGTTTTGGCCGGGGAAACCGGGCCAACGCCAGTATCAGCCGCGCACTGCACCTCATCATCCAGAATGTAGGCGGGAGCAGGCCCGGGATAACGGACATGTCCACTCTGGGGCAGCCCGGAGAGTTCGTCATGTTTCTGGCGGAGAACAGCGAGGCCAGCCCGTGGCCGTCCTGGCAGACGGAATTCGGCTTCCTGCCCGAGCGCAGCGTTGTCACCGCCGCGGCGGTGGAAGGGTATTCCGGCATCATGGGCATAGGCTACAGCCGCCAGGAATTTCTCGATCTTGTGGCCCAATGGCTCCGCGGGCACGACCGCCCGTATCGCAGCGCCATCATCCTGATCATCGCGCAGGATACGGCGAAGATGCTGGCGCGGGAAGGCTGGACGCGTGCGAGCATACGGGATTATCTGCGCAGCCGCGCCCGCGTGCCGTTCCGCGACTGGATTCGCCAGTATCATGGGGCGAAGGAAGCCAGAAGGGGAGTACCCGAGGACGTGCTGTTGACAAAGGACGAGGACGCCCTGATCCCCAAGCCGTTTCTGGATTCTCTGCCCATCCTCGTGGCCGGGGGCACGGGCGAGAAGAGTATGCTCCTGCCCTGCTGGGCGGCAGGGCGCATGGTGAGCGTGGAAATCCGCCTGCCTTACGGATGGAAGTGAGAGCCGCGCCGGACGGCTCCTGACAGAAGAGCGGCGGCTTCCGGCGGAAAATCTGCTGTACTGCGGGGAAAGGGCGGCAGCGCCTCCTCCTTCTCCTCCCCGCAGGTTCCCTGCCGCAGGCAGCGGCCAGGGACAGCTCCGGAGGGGAGGGGGATGCCCCGGCTGCCGCGTTAACCGAGCTTCTTCCCTGCGGGGGAGGGGCAAAAAACAAGGGAGTTCTTGATGAAACTGCGTTTTCTGATACTGGCCCTGGCCCTGATGCTGGCCGCGGCGCCCATGAGCTACGCCAATTCCGACAACCCGTTCGAACTCAACAACGCCACCACGGAAGAGCTGATGAACCGCTGCTTCTTCTCTCAGGAAGACGCCGAGCGCATTCTCGAACTGCGCGATTCCATGGGCGGCTTCCAGAGCTGGGACGACTTGAAGGAACTTAATCTGACGCCCGCGCAGCTCAGCATTCTGGCTTCGGAAGCGACGATCTCCGGCATTTCCACCGACTGCAACTGCTGATCCTTCCGCCCGCAAAAAGGCGCGCTTTCCTGGAGGCGGCTGTTTCGGACTGGGGAATGCAGCCGGGGCAGCCGTGTCCTTTTTACATTTATTTCTTCATGTTGTATGCTGGAGAGGGGCGGTTCACGGAGAGGAAAGAAGCGGCAAGGAAGAAACCATGAAAACGTCCGAAGAAAAGAACCGACTGCTTCTCATAGACGATGACACCGAGTTCTGCCAGCTTGTCCGGGACTACATGGAGCTTCAGGCCATCGCGCTGGACTGGCGCACCACGGGCGCGGAGGGGCTTGCCGCCGCAGAAACGGGGCGCTACGATCTCATCCTTCTCGACATGATGCTTCCCGACCTGCACGGCGTGGAGGTTCTGCGTCAGCTTCGCATGAAGACGGGCGTTCCGGTCATCATCTTTTCCGCGTACAACGATGAGACGGATCGCATCGTCACCCTGGAGCTGGGCGCCGACGATTATGTGCCGAAGTCGTTTTCGTCGCGGGAACTTCTCGCCCGCATCCGCGCCGTGCTCCGCCGCACCCTTGGAACGGCGGAAGGGCGGAACGGCATTCTTTCCGTCCGCGGGCTTGAACTCGATCCCTTCAAGCTCAAAGCGGCTTTCAACGGCAGGACTGTGGAACTCACCCATGTGGAATTTCAGCTCCTCTACGCCATGATGAAGGAACCCGGGCGGGTGTTCTCCCGCGAATCGCTGCTCAATCTCTTCGCCACGGACAAGGAGTGGAGCAAGTTCGACCGCAGTGTGGACGTGCACATCTCCAGCCTGCGCAAAAAACTTTTCGACGCCACAGGCAGCAGCGAGCTTATCCGCACGGTGCGCAGCATCGGCTACATGTTTGTCCGACAGGAAAAAGCAGCAATACTGTAGCAAAACTCTTCAGGGCTTTGCGTCCTGCGCCTGGGAGGGTTTTGCCTCCCCTCCCAGGCTGCCGCTCCAAAGATACCCCGCCCTTCAGGGCGGGGTGGGGTTCTACCGGCCTGAAGGCCGGGGTCTCAGACCATAAAGGAAGTAAGATGAAGTTCAGCGTGCTCAACCTTTATGTGAAGATCGGCTGCTGGATGCTGCTCAATCTGGCGCTGCTGGGCGTGCTCTGCGCCGTCCTTGCCGCGTACGCGCTGTTCGGCGGCAAGTATGACGGCGTGGTTTCAGCCTCGCTGTTCAGCGCCCGTTCCGACAGCACGCTGAGAGTGATCAGCGCCAATCTCCAGTATTGCCCGGTTCTGGAGTGGAAGGGGCTGCTGGAGGAACACATCAAGCGCCTGCCCGTGCGTTTTCATATCCAGACCCTCGACACGGAGTCCATCCGTTCGCCGGAAATACCGGATTCCCTGGTGGCGCGGGCCGCGAGGCTGCCGCGTGCCCCCTATTCCTTCTGCCCGGGGCCGGAGGTGATGTTCTGGGATCCCCTGGGCGGCACGCTCTTTGCCAATCCCGCGGAAAATGTGGAATACGGACTGCCTCCCGTGCCTCCGGCGATCTTCATGCACACGTCTTCGCCTTCCACTTACTGGCTGGGGCGCATCATGTATGTGCCCGACCACAACCGCCAGGTGCACACGCTCCTTGTGGCCATGGCTTCCGACAGAATAGACGGCCACGGCTTTTTTTTCGATGTCAACGTGATCCTGCTTGTGGTGTTCGGGGCGCTGGGCGTGTCCTTCCTCTGGTGGCTGCCCTTTGTCCGGCATCTTTCGCAGCCGCTCCGGCGCATGGCCCGCTGCGCCGAGACCCTGGAAGCGAGCAATTTCGCCTCCGTGGACGAGACGCTGCTGGAGGACAGGGATTTTTCGGGAAGGAGAAAGGACGAGATCGGCAGGCTCGGCCACGCGCTGCTCTCCATGATGCAGCGCTGTTCGCGCATGGTGACGGGGCAAAGCCAGTTCATCCGCCATGTGGCCCATGAGCTGAACACGCCGCTGGCCAAGGCGCAGATGGGGCTGGGTGTGCTGGAATGCCGTCTGGAAGGCGAGGATCGGGCCCGAGTGACGCAGGTACTCACGCATATCAAGCGGCTTTCCGTGCTGACGGAAGAAGTGCTGACCTATCTTCAGGCCAAGGCCAGCATGGGCAGCCCGCAGAAGGAGGACATCGATCTTTGCCCCTTCCTTTCCACGCTGGTGCAGAGCGAGGCCCCAGGCGCCGATGTCCACGTGGAAGTGGAACACGGCCTGCACCTGTGGTGCGGCCGGCTGTTCCTTCAGCGGATCGTCATCAATCTTTTGCGCAACGCCCAGGCCTACGCCGGGGACGGGCCTGTCATCGTCAGGGCACTTTCACTGCCGGAGCGCGGCGAGACAGGCATCTTTGTGGAAGACTGCGGGCCGGGCGTTCCCGAAGAAGAACTGCCGCTTTTGCTGGAGCCGTTCTTCCGCGGGCGGAACGCGGCCAGCTTCTCCGGCGGCACCGGGCTGGGGCTGGCCATCGTCCGCTACTGCACGGAAGCCTGCGGCGGGCGGATAGAGTACGGCAACAGAGCGGAGAAGGGCTTTGCCGTGCGCCTGTACTTTCCCGCCGTTTAACCTCGGGCTTCTCCGCCCCCGTCTTCCTCTTCCTCCTCTTCGTCGTCGTCCTCTTCCTCATATTCGTTTTCGGAGTTCTTTTCTTCTGGGAACGGGTCGAAGGTGGGCCAGTCGTCGCCAAAATAGCCTGCGTAGGCCATGAGAGACCCGCAGTCGTCAAAGTTGATGTGCCATCCCATGTTCTTTCCTCCTTGAAAAAGGGGAGCCGGCATAAGGCGGCGGTGCAATCGCCCTGTGCCGGCTTCCCGGTATCCATCTCCCTCTGAAAGTGAGAGTATTTCCCGAACCGTTCGGGAAATCAGGTCATAAAAAAGGCCGCTGGGAACACCAACGGCCTGTGAAAAGAAATGGCCCCGTGCGGGGCCTGTGCGGTCAGTTTTTCCTGGTGTCAGGAATAAGAAAATATACTGCCAGAATTGCCGCGCCAAGTCCAAGGATATACATCCAAACGCTTGTCATTGTGCTTTCTCCTTGAGGAAGATAGCACCTGCTCCAAAGCAGGCACACACGACACAGCCAAATACGGATTCTGTCCGTATTCACCCATGATCACAGCCGATGCCATGAGAGCCGCTGATGCAGCCTGACATAACCCGGCCAGATATTTTAAAAGTTCCTTCTTCATCCCTTCTCCTTCAGAACCACGATAATCATGCTTCCTGAACTTGTCGAACTCTTTTGCTGGTTGCCACCCCGTGGGGTCAGTCTCTCCAGAACCTGCCGCCGGACCCGCGCCCACGGGCTTGCGGACCACCAGGAAATGCGGCCAGAAAAAAGACCGCTGGGAACACCAACGGCCTGTGAAGTATGAAGGGAATGGCCCCGTGCGGGGCCTGTGCGGTCAGTTTTTCCTGCGTAACCTTACTTGACGAGCGTAATCAACGCAGCAAGCAACGCAACAGCAGCGGCTAACATACTGCCAAAACGGATTGTCAGCCTGAGTTCCAGCTCCCGCAGGTCGCGCTTCGTGGCCATCTTTTCATCGACAATTTCTGTCATGATATTGGCCTGCGCCTCAGCCTGATTGCGGGTAAAACCCGCCTCTTCCAATCTCTTTGCATAGTTTAAAGAGTTGAAAACCATTTCAGCCGTACGTGACCTCCCTGTTGTTTGCGGTTACATGATAATCATGTTTCCTGAACTTGTCGAACTCTTTTGCTGGTTGCCACCCCGTGGGGTCAGTCTCCCCAGAACCTGCCGCCGGACCCGCGCCCACGGGCATTTTCCGAACCACCCGGGAAATGCGGCCAGAAAAAAAGACCGCTGGGAACACCAACGGCCTGTGAAGTATGAAAGGAATGGCCCCGTGCGGGGCCTGTGTGGTCAGTTCTGTTTACGGGTCAGGTAGATGCCATAAAAGTACAACCCAGCCATAAAAGCCCCAGCCAGAAGCCAAAGCGCAGTGCCGCTCATTGCATCCTCCTTGTCACATGCAGGCAGGCAATCAATCCGGCAACACCAGGAATGACTGCCAGAGCTTGCTGCTGGTAGAGCCCTACCAGAAGAGAGCCTACAGCAAATTTTTCCAGAATGTCAGCAATTCGCGTGATCTTACTCGCCTCGTCTTCAAGATAACCATGTTTCCTGAACTTGTCGAACTCTTTTGCTGGTTGCCACCCCGTGGGGGCAGTCTCCTCAGAACCTGCCGCCGGACCCACGCCCACGGGCGTTTTCCGAACAGTTCGGGAAATGCGGCCAGAAAAAAGACCGCCCGGCGGACGACCCCGGTAAAGGAAAAGGCGGCTCGCGGCCGCCCTGATGATAGAATTAAGACTGTCTGCTCTGTTTCTTCACCGCCCAAAGAGCGATAAGAAAGGCCAGTAGGCCAATGCCTGCAACGCCAAGCCATACGCTATTCATCCCAGCCTCCTTCTATGATTGAAAGGCATACACCCAAAAGCAACGTAAATGCCCCAACAATGATACCATACCAGACTCCTTCAAACACACTGACCGCAATGCGTGCAACGGTCAGATTGAATAAGAAATCCGCCAAACGGCGAAGCAGGGGCTTCAAATTCATAGTTCCGTCCTTCCCTGCTTTCAACGTATCCATCGCCCGGGCTTTTGGCAAGGCCAGACGGTAAAGTTCACAGGCGGAGCCGGGGACAAGCGTCCCCGGCCCGAGGTCGTTTCAGGGAGGACGGCGCCGGGAGCTTGCGGACTGCGCCTGGCCGAGCCTGACTGATCTTGGCGGGCTGTGAGCCTTGCGGGCTGAGCCTGGCCCCGTTTGCCCGTGGGCGCTCTCGCCGCCACCGCCCGCCGCCTTCCGTCCTGCCGCATTGCGTGCTTTCCCGTTCAGTTACCATAAAAAAGGCCGCCCAAACGGACGGCCACGGTAAAAGAAAAAGGCGGCCCGCGGCCGCCAGGGAGATAGAGGAATCGGGCTAGTTAACCCAGCCCCGCTTGATACCAACGAAAACGAAAATGACGATGGCAACAAGTGCCAAGCCTACGCTCATCGTTCCGATGTTCATCCTGCGACTCCTTTTGCCAGTGCCGTGGCCCTGTGGTCAGTTCTGTTTGCGAGGGTTGCTTTCGTACACCGCAACCGCGCCGATGATAGCCAGAACAGCGGTAATGGTAAGCCATATCGCCATATCAAACCTCCTGCGTCAGAAGAAAGAAAAGCGCAAGTCCCACAAAAGCGGGAAGGATTCCCCACCATGTTCCATCGAAGGCGGCAACGGCGAAACTGGCGACAGAAATATTCAAGGCGTAATCAGCCAGTTTGTCCTTGCGCTTGTCCGTCAAAATTCGTTTCTTCATCCGTCCTGCCCCTGCCTTCAACGTATCCATTGCCCGGGATTTTGGCAAGGCCAAACGCCAGGCTTCACAGGCGGAGCAGGGGACAAGCGCCCCGGCCCGATGCCGTTTCAGGGCGGACGGCGCCGGAACCTTGCGGGCTGTGCTCTTTGCGGGCCGAGCCTGACGCCGTCCTCCCGCGGGCGCTCTCGCCGCCACCGCCCGCCGCCTTCCGTCCTGCCGCATTGCGTGCTTTTCTGCCCGCTTTCCGTAAAAAAGGCCGCCCGGCGGACGGCCACGGTAAAAGAAAAAGGCGGCTCTTTCGAGTCGCCCGTTCTGTTCATTTGAGCATGGTTATCACAGCAACAATCAATGCCGTTTGCGTCACCAGCATACCCATAACCCACTTGAGGATTTCGTGCTTGTTGGCCTCCATCCTGTTCTCAAGTCTGAGTATGTCCGCTTGTGTAGCCAGCTCTCTGGCAGCCACCATTTCTTCCAGCGCGGCTTTTTGTGCTTTTGCCATGGCTTCAGCCTGCTGGGGAGCCATTCCTGCTTCCTGCAAGATTTTGCTGTAAGCAAGAGTATCAAAAGTAATGGTCATAGTGACCTCCTTATAGTCACGTCTCCAAGATATACACGATTTGAGATTAAGTCACGCCAAACTTCACACGTGGAGCCGGGACAAGCGCCCCGGCCTGAGGTCGTTTCAGGGCGGAGGACGCCGGGATTTTGCGGGCTGTGATCCTTGCGGGATGAGCCTGGCGGGATGAGCCTGGCG
>NZ_CANRLT010000059.1 GCF_947631555.1 uncultured Mailhella sp.
CAAAGTATTCATCGTCGGTAAAGAGGTCATACAGGGAGGTTTCTACATACTGCGGTGCGATGCGCCGGCAGAGCACGTTGGCATAGACACGGCGCGACCAGCCGTCCTCCAGCATGTCGTACACGTCAAGAATGCGGTTTTGTGCAAACCACTCGCGCGAGCGCGGCATCTTGCAGAGCAGTTCAAAGAGAATGTCGCCGATGTTCAAATGGGGTACATGCATAGTGTCGAGCTGTTTTTCGATGCCCAGGGCATTTCCGACGAGAGGGATGGCCACCACGTCCGGCAGCGCGGCAAGTTCGTCCGGCGAAATGCAGGGAAGTCCATGCAGTGTCTGTCCCCATTTTTGCGGGTTATTGTCGCAGACGTGGGTGACATGCAGGCGTTCCTTCAGCTTCCAGGGGACGAGTGCTTCCTCAAAAAAACGTCCAGTTCCAAAAAGAACAACGTTTTTCGCGTGCTCCACAATATTCAGCTTGCTGAAGTTGCCGCTCTCCAGGGCACTGGCAACAGCCGCAGCTAGACTCTCTCTCTCTCTCTCTCTCTCTCTCTCTCTCTCTCTCTCTCTCTCTCTCATGGGAGTATCCTTATTAATTAGACAGCGTTAAAGGTTTTTTAAAATCCATGTACCCTTGTTCAGCGGCCTTTGCCGTCATGTGACTAGTATTACTGTGATGACCGCATGATTCGTAATAGTCACGAGCAATATATTCTTTTAGTTCTTTTTTTAGTTCGCTTGAACTTATACCCCTTGTCAAATCGACATAATCCGTTGGATAGTCGGCAATGCCAAGGCTATAAATAGCTGTTGCAAAATCACATGGATGTACTTTTCCGTTTTTTATTTGATGCCAATGTGTACATTTTGATTTTAATTTGCATTTTTTTTCTTCATCAAGATGTTGATTATAGAGAAAAGATGGAGTTATCCATTCGGGAGAAAAAAGTCCAACTGTGTGACATATGCCATATTTTTTTATAATATCTATATTTTTATAAAATAGTTCTCTTTGATTTTCGGTTATAGACATTGTATAATTCGAGAAGCTCACATTGACGCGAGGATCATAAAGTGCTTCACACTGCCTTTTTTCTATAGGCCATACACCATTTGTGGCAATACTTATTAATCCAAAGTTTTGTTTTGTGCAAAGATGGCTAATGATATCTGAAAGATCAGGGTGCATAAATGGTTCACCACCCATGACAGTGATAGTTCCTACAAGGTCAACCGCGGCAAAAAAAGCATCAATATCGGAACATATGCGTTGTAAATCAAAATTTTTTCTTTCACTGCCTTTGTATTCATTCATATATGATGTACAATATTTGCATTTAAGGACACATGTTTGATTTATTACTAGAGTAATGCTCGGAAGGGTCAGTGGGTCTGTTGAATTAACTTTTGAGGAAAGGATACCATTAATTCGATGGCAATATACCTGCCGGCATTCCATTGTCTGAGAACATCGTTTAGCATTTATTCCTGTTTGCTTAGTAAAAGGGCAAAGTAATCCCATATAAAGATAATCTCCATGAATAAAGTTTGTATATCCATGTTGGCGCATTGTTTTTATTAATGTGTCATGAATTACACGATTTCCAATACATATGATAATCAGGCAATTTTCAGCATCTTCAGAAGTGTAAGGTTGAATGACCTTAATACCATTACATTCTTTGATTTCTTCGCTCCTAATATCCCAATAACATTCTACATTAACGCCGAGTTCAAGAAGTTTTTTGCCAATGGCATTTCCTTGGAAGCTTGCCCCCCAAAGAATAATATGGCGATGTGACTTAATAAACGGAATAATAGAAGCATCTCCTCTTTCTATTCCGGTAAATGCGTGTTGATAGTAGTTTTCGAGATTAAAGGGCTGCATATGGGAACTCCTGTACAAACTAAAGGTGATAGGGGATTAAGTTCAGTTTTCGTTACGAATTGACATGGGAGACGGAAGGGACGCGGCGGTTTTCAGCAAGTTTGAGCTTCTTCATTAATCTCTGTATATTCACTTGGCGGATCATAGGATACAGAACGCCGGATCACTCCGGAAGAATTCAATTCCGCAAGCAGGGCAAGACGTGGCTCCTGAGCTAGCGAGAGGCAGGAGTGAAGTTTGTCATATAAAGCATGATGGCATATTTCAGGATCAAAAACCTGCGCCATAGCAAGGTAACGCCTGGCCACGTCGTCTTCAGAAAGGCTTAGCATTTTATGCGCGTACCTCAAGCACATGGAAGACAACTTTGCTCGTCCCTCAAGAAATCTTGCCTGGGGTTTTTTAAATTTGCGCATATTGGCGATGCGTACAAATGTGTTCAGAAGCTGATAATGCTCGAAGACGCCAAGCAATGACTTTTCAGAATCATTGGTTTCGTTTTGTGCATGAACTCTGTATTCCACAAGTGCTTCTTTCAAGTAACCAACTTGTCCAACACACGCCATTTTAAAGTTTGCATACCAGTCACCGGCAATCATAAATGAACCAATATTGTACTTAAAACTTTCAAATATTAATGATTTTCTTAGTAATATTTGTGAAGGAACGGCTATACCGGCAAGCATAAATATAGCAGCCATATCCTCGCCTTTGCAAATAAAGCTTTTATTAAAAAATGGAGGCTGTTTTGTAATATGATCATTTTTATCGATTTCATCCCTGTTGGTCATTACCATGGAAAGATTTGGATATTTTTCCATGATAGAAACGCACTTTTCGATAAAAGAGGGCTTTAATGCGTCATCTGATGAAAGATACATCAGATATTTGCCTGTTGCCTTATTTCTGCATATTGTTGTATTTTGATCTGACCCAACATTAAATTTATTCTTTGAAAAATTATAGTATATATTTTTTGAAGCAAATTTCTTTCTGTATTCTATGGCTATTTCAAATGAGTCATCAGTTGAATTGTTATCTGAAAATATGACTTCAATATTATCATATGTTTGTGACAGAACACTGTCAAAACATCTTGTTAAATATTGAGCGTAATTATAGTTTGGAATACAAATACTAACCAATGGTTCGCTAGACATGGCATTCCCCTAATTGCCTAATTGTGGTAAAAAGTTCAAAAAAGAGTTGTTCCTTCTGCCCAGTCCGAAAGCCCAGACTTTGCAATTTGGAAACGTCCGGCTCAAGCCAGAACGTCCGGTCGGGATCACTCTGCCGCGCTCCGAAATCCAGTGCCGCATCAGGGGCCAGGTGGTCGCGCAGCTCCTTGACAAATTCCTTCAGCAGCCGCGGTCTGCCTGCAGAAACGTTGTAGATGCCCTCCGCCTGCGGGTGTGTACCCAAAAGGTGCAGGGCTTCCGCACAGTCATCCACATGCATGAAGTCCCACATGTTTTCGCAGGGGGAGAGCCTGGGCGTCTCCCCGTTCCGCAGGCATTCCCGCACATAGGAGAGCAGAGTCCCGGGATTTTCTCCCGGACCATAGACGCTGTAGATGCGTGCCCAGACGAAGCGCAGTCCCAGGTGCCTGGCAAGCACCGTGCCCATGTGTCCCGCGGCGAGCTTGGCCGCGCCGTACATCATGAACGGATGGGGAGCCGTTTCTTCCGTGCAGCGTCCGCGCACCACGCCGTATTCCGCCTGAGAACCCGCGAACACGATGCGTGAGCAGCCGCAGCGGGATGCCATGCGGACGGCTTCCCCCATGAAGGCCGCGTTGGAAAGCTGGAGTGCGAAATCTTCGCGTTCCTGGCCTGCCGAACCGTTCCAGGCGAGGTGGAAGAGCACATCGAACTCCCCGGCAAACTCCGCAAGACGTGCAAGTTCACATTCCCGAAGCTCAGCCCCGCCGGGCACATGATCCCGGCGCGGGGAGTCCGGACGGACCAGCGCCGTCACCGTGTGCCCTTTCCGGAGGAGATGGCGGCAGAGTGCGGAACCGAGAAAGCCGCTTGCTCCTGTTACCAATGCGCGCATGCAGCGTTCCCTATCAGAGATCCGCGGCGTCTGGCACTTCCGTGCAGCCGCGGCCTTCAATCTGAGTCTTCAGGACGGCGAGTTTGGAAATGGAGCCGTCCATGTGATCAATGAGCAGAGGCTCATGAGCCTTGATCGGTTTGGCCAGCCGTTCCCCATGCATGATTTCGCGGCAGGAGAGCTGCCCTTTGCACAAGGGGATGGCCATATAGAAATTTTCTCCGAAGTTGCTGTTCAGGATGGTATGCCCGGCGGGGAGGTCATGCCGAGCATAGACGCCGCGTACCAGGGCATCGAGATAGGTTATCTCCCGGTTGGAACAGATGCGCGCCGCATTTGCCGTGCCGCCGCACATGCTGCGGGCCGTCTTGTAGGCATTGAACCATACGCCGATCTGCTCGGGCAGGGAGCAGTAGGGGGAAACGGAGTGTCCGTCGTTGGCGGCGATGTCGATATGCCGCTCCCAGGTGCGGGCGCCCTTGGCGTAGGAAAGGTACATGGACGCCTGCCAGTCGGTGTATTCATGCGAGGAGAAGCCGATGACATGGCCGGGGTAGCGCTTCTTCAGATAGTCGATCTGATTCAGCTCAAGCTCGCTGTTCTCGCTGGGATACAGGGAAACGCAGTGGTTAATGGCCAGCGGGATATTGCGGTGTTCGCAGAAGGCAACAATGTCATCCAGGCTTTTTTCGGAACTGCCGCCGGACGAGACGATAACCGGCCGCTTGGTATGGGCGATGGCGTCGATAAGGGGCCAGTCGTTCACATCGGAGCTGGCGATTTTGATAATGGGCAGGTCAAGCTCCACGCAGAGCTGCACGGACTTTTCATCAAAGGGCGTTGCCATGGGAATGCAGCCCACGTCGCGTATGGTCTTGGCCAGGATGAAGAAGTTCTCCCGCGCCATGCTGGTGGCCTCGGTCTTTTTGATATAGCGGATGGTCTGATTGCCTTTAAAAGACTTGTGGATGAACGTGTCCACATCGCGGAGCTGAAGTTTTATGGCTGCCCTCACCGCGTTGTAGCGCACAACGGCCGCATGTTCCTGAATGATTTTCAGGCCGCGTTCGAGATTGCCCCAATGATTGTTGGCAAGCTCAAGAACAAAAAGATCTTCAAAAATGGAATTCACATTCATCGGGGGTATCCTTGTGTGTCCGTGTCAATGCGGTTTGCGGCGAGTTCTTTCTGGGAAAGAAAGGGTGCCATGTCATCGAGAGCAGGGGTGAGCATCGTCCCATCGTTCAGTTTTCGCGAGGCCAGCCGTGGTTCGATGCCGTGCTTCTTGTCAACGATCACTTCACAGAGGGCGGGCAGGGGCTGGCGAAAGATTTCTTCCAGACGGGAATCAACGTCAGCACGGGAACGCAGCTGTTGCACTGGGATGTCGAAGGCGGAGGCCACCTTCTGGAAGTTGGGGAAGGTCACGCCGTTTTCCGGCCCTGTCCCGAAAAGGTTATCGCCAAAATAGGCGTTCTGGGTCATCCTGATGGACAGGTAGCCATCATTGTTGAGCAGGAGAATCAGGACGGGCAGCTTCAGTCCTGAAAGCGTTTGCAGCTCCTGCAGGTTCATCATGATGGAACCGTCGCCGGCCAAGCAGATAACGCGCCTGGCTCCGGCCAGAGCCGCGCCCGTTGCCGCGGGCAGTTCAAAGCCCATGGAAGCGCAGCCGGAATTGCTGATGATGCGCACCCCGGGTTTGATTTCGCCGACCTGCGGCCCGATGATGGAAACCGCGCCGTTTGCCGTTACCACCACATCGCCGGGTTCGAGCAGGCTGAAGACACGATGCAGGAAGTAATAGGGGCTGATGTCCTGCGCAGCCTTGTGCTTCTCCGTCAAGACCGGATATTTCTTCACCCTGTCGCGGCACCAGGAGCGGTAGTGTTCATGCGCGGGCTGCGGCGTCCAGTGTTTCAGGGCTTTTTCAAGAGCCGGAAGGAAGCGGCGCACGTCGGCATGGATCGCAAGATCTGTGGACAACGTGGGTTTGGCGAGCTCTGCCGGGTCAATGTCCACATGCGCTTTCCATGCGTGCGGCGCAAAGCTCTGCCAGTTATAGGAAATCTGGCGGATGTTCAGACGGCAGCCCAGGGTCAGCAGAAAATCCGCGTTCTGGACGGTGATATTTCCCGGCCGGTCTCCCACCGTGCCGGGCCGCCCCGCGTAGCACGGATGAGAGGAAGGGATGAGATCGTACGCTCCCCAGCCGGCGACGGCAGGGACGTGCAATTTTTCCGCAAGATCGAGGAAAGCTGCCTCTGCCTTTGCCGCATGGACGCCGGTACCGGCCAGAAGAACCGGGCGTTTTGCAGCCCTGAGCCGCGAGGCCACAATCTCTGCCTTGCGTTCCAGCGCAGAATCACTTTCTTCTGTGAAGTCCCCAAGGGCGTTTGGGTGCAGATTCGGATCCCCGCGCAGGTCAGCCAGAGCGCCGGGTTCCTCTGCATTCCACACGGGGAGAAGGAGAGGATCCAGAAGCGTGGAGGACACATCGATGGGGATGTCCAGCCATACGGGGCCCGGGCGTCCGTGGGTTGCAACGTAGACCGCCTTGCTCACGACTTCCCGCACCCTGCGCGGTTCCTGGAGTTCCACGGCATACTTGGTGATGGGCCTGACCAGGGAAATGATGTCTGTTTCCTGATCTCCCATCTGCCTTAAAGGACAGGGCATATTGCGCAGCATGGTTTCCCGCTTGATCTGTCCGGAGATCACGATCATGGCCGCGGAATCCGTCCATGCCCCGTACACGCCGTTCAGGGCGTTGAGACCGCCGGGACCGGTGGTCACCTGCACCACGGCCGGCTTTCCGGTAATGCGGAAATAGGCGTCCGCCGCCATGGAGGAAGCCTGCTCGTGGTGCTGATGGCAGAGGGAAAGCTCGCCTCTGCGCCGCCCGAAGGCGTCGTTCAGGTGCATCGCGCCGCCGCCGGTGATCAGAAAGACCTGCGACAGGCCGAAGCGGATGAGATCATCCACGAGAATGTCAGCAACACGTTTCACAGGCATCCTCCTGCAGGTTCTCCCATACGGCGGAGTTTTTCGCAGTAGTGTGCGCTGCGGCGGGCGGCCAGAGTTCCGGGCCACAGCGGGCGCAGCATCTGCCACAGAAGCAGCTTGCGCCGGAACAGGCGTGCGTGGCTTTCGTTGTCCGGCGGCAAGGGCTGAAGTTCTCCCTGGTAATCCAGAGCCTGTGTTTCCGTAATGAAAACTGCCAGCTCCCTTTCAAAGACCTCCTGCGAGAAGATGAGATCAGGGGTGAAGTCACGGAAACCGTCTTCGGTGATTACCTTGACCGCTGCGCCGCAGTAGTAGGCCTCATCGAGGAGGCTGCTGTGCGCGTCAAAGCTCCAGAGGGTCCCCGTAGTTTGCAGGAGATGCGCAAGCTCTTCCCGTGTTTTGGGCCGCGACATGGTGATTTCTGTCAGTCCCTCAAGTTCCGGGATGCTCTTCCATTTTCCGCCTTTGTGGACAAACGTACAGTCCTGCGTGCGGGGCAGCCCGGCGTCATGGAACAGTTTCCGATCCAGAATATCCGGGAAAAGTCTGGGAACGCCCGGATAATAGGTTTGGGTCCAGGTAAAGATTTTCTCGCTCGGGTGATAGGATTTTTCACCGCCGAGGATGCCGGGGAAAAACAGCACCCAGCGCGCCACATTGCGGAAACGGAGAGGGTTCCCGGCCACTATTTCGGGATAGACGGCTATGCCTTCCTCGCGCATATGCGGAGTGAGCCTTTCCACATAGTCGAACCCGGCACGGCGTTCTCCCCAGGACCAAAGGCGCACCGACTGCCCGTGTTTCCGCAGCTCTTCCGCAAGCTTGTGAAGGGCGCGGACTCCGGCGCTTCCGCAGAAGGGAGGTGTCCAGATGATATATTCCCGATTCATACGGCCTTCACACTGGGCTTGAGCGCGTAACGGCAGTCCACAACGGGTTTCTCCGTTTTCATGCGCAGTTCCAGAAATTCCGGCCACGCCGTGGTCAGTGCCAGAACACCGGCTTCGGTCAGCACTTCCTCCAGGCTTCCGGCACAGCGCAGGGAGAGGTTTTTGTGACAGGCTCTGAAGCCGGATTCTCCGACGACAGGGTCGAAGGCGAGAATATTCCGGTATCCCGCACGGTTCAGCGCCGCGATAATCTTTGCCGGAGGCGCGTCGCGGACATCATCGCTTCCGGGTTTGAACGACAGTCCCAGGATCCCTATGCAGATATTGCTGTCGACTCCCGCCGTTTTGATAATGCGGGCGGCCATGGCTTCGGGCATGGCATCGTTGACGGCGATGACGTTTTTCAGGATGCGGGGTTCATACCCGGCATTTCCGGCTGCGGCACAGAGCGCATTGGTGTCCTTGGGCAGACAGTAGCCGCCGTAGCCGCACCCAGGGTAGGCATAGCTTGCCATTTCGCAGCCGCCCCAGCGATGATCCTTGTGCAGGATGCGGAATGCCTGCGCGGTGTCGATGTCTCCAAAAGCGTCGGCAGCCAGGCTCATTTCGTTGGACCAGCTGATGAGGGTGGCCAGCAGGGTGTTCGACAGGTACTTGATGTATTCCGCCGTGTTCGGGGAGACGCAGAAGACAGGGCAGGTCATGCCGCGGTAAAGCTCGCAGAGCAGTGCTTTTGAACGGGCATCGGACACGCCGAGCACGATGCGGTCGGCGTGGATGAAGTCTTCCCAGCAATGCCCTTCACGCAGAAATTCCGGGTTGCAGGCCACGCCGGTATCCTTTCCTGGCTCGAAGCCGAGAGAAGCCACAAAGGGGGTTACGCGCTTTGCCGTAGTTCCCGGAGGAACCGTGGACTTTGTGACCAGTACGCGGAACCTGCCGTCCCTGCCGCAGGCCAGAACCTGCCGCAGCGCTTCGAAAAGAAAGGTCAGGTCGGCCTGACCGTTTTCACCGTAGGGCGTCCCGACGCAGAAGTAGACCGCTTCACTTTCACGCACGGCTTCGGCCATAGAACGGGAAGGGAAGAAGTTTTTTCCCAGATGCCGCGACAGGGCTGCATCCAGTCCGGGTTCCAGAAAGGGAAGCCGTCCGGCGGCTATGGAGGCAAGGCGCTCCTCGTTGACTTCCATGCCGTAGACCTTGTGCCCCAGCTCCGCAAAACCAAGGGCGGACGTAAGTCCCACGAAGCCCAGCCCGATGACGGTAACTACCATAGCAGTTCCTCCCTGGAGCTTTCGCGGATGAAGTTCAGGAACAGGCGCACCCCCTGCCGTACGTCCACCTGCGGAGCGTATCCCAGAAGCTCCCGTGCCTTGGCAATGACGGGGCAGCGGCGGTTCGGACTGTTCGTAAGGTATTCTCCGTCTTCCGAAACGCTGAACGACGCTTTGCCCGTGTAGCCGAAGACTTCGCGCCCGGCCTCGCAGTAAATGGCGGCGAGTTCGCGGATGGAGATTTCCGGCTTGTCCATGCCGATGTTGAAGGTGTCGTATTCCTTGTGCAGCAGCACCTTCAGGTAGCCGGTGACGGCATCGGAGATGTAGCAGAACGTCCGTGTGGGCGTTCCGTCGGAAAACATTACGATGTCGCGGCCTTCATACACGGCACGGGCGAAGTCGGCGGGAACGCGGGCGTCGTTCAGGCGCATGCCCGGACCGTAGTTGTTGAAAGGCCGGATGATGCGCAGAGGCATGGCGTATTTCTGGTGATAGAGGTAGCAGAGCGTCTCCCCGAAGCGTTTAGCCTCGTCATAGCAGGCCCGCGGTCCCTGACAGGAGACGTTGCCGCGGTACGTTTCCGGCGTGGGTATCCATTCGGGGGCAGGATCGCCGTAGACTTCGGAGGAGGAAAAGAAGGCGAATCCCCTGATCGGTCTCTCGTGGTAGTAGCCGAGCAGACGCCGCAGACCCTCAACGTTGGCGTCCAGCGTTTCGATGGGGTACTTGCGATAGAAAAGCGGGGAAGCTATGGACGCCATGTGCAGGATGTATGCAGCCTCGCTTGCACCCGGAACACGGCTTATGTCGTCCGTGACAATGTTGAACCCGACAAGTTCCACTTCTCTGGCATCGGCCAGCCGCTTCAGCCAGAGAGGAAAACCGGTTTTAAAATTATCCAGGCCGATGATGCGGCGTATGCCGAGACTGCCGCGGAAGGCGGCGAGAAACTGAACTAGGTAGAAGCCCAGGAAGCCTGCGCAGCCTGTGATCAAGACGGAACTGTCTCTCAAAGCGGCGCGTTCCCTTTCGGAAAGGGCATCGTAGATCCGCTGGAGATCCTGTCTGACGATGGTGTTCATGCTTTTCCTTTAAAATAATCAAGCAGTGTCTGCGCCGCATAATCGAGCATTTCTTCGGTCAGGCCGGGGAAGACGCCGATCCAGAAGCCGCGGTTCATGACTATGCCCGTGTTGGAAAGTTCGCTTGCCACGCGGAAACGCTGTCCCTGCAGGAAGGGCTGGCGCACGGCGTTGCCTGCGAAAAGCAGCCGCGTACCAATTTTGTGCGCGTCGAGATGGCGGAGAAGTTCAAGGCGCGTGCCCGGAGCGTTCTCTTTCAGCAGTATGGGGAAGCCGAACCAGGAGGCTTCGGCCCCCGGCAGTTCAGACTCGAATTCCAGCCAGGGACAGGCATCGAGGCGGGCACGCAGAAAGCGCCAGTTTTCCCGTCGGGCTTTGACAAAGAACGGCAGGCGTTCCATCTGGGCCGCACCGCACGCAGCCTGTATGTCCGTGATCTTCAGATTGTAGCCGACGTGCGAGTAAACGTATTTATGGTCGTAGCCCTGCGGAAGCTCGCCGTACTGTCCGTCGAAGCGGTGTCCGCAGGCGTTGTCCTGTCCGGTGCGGCAATGACAGTGTCTGCCCCAGTCACGGAATGACCTGGCAAGTCTGGCGAGCGCGGCGTCGTTGGTGTAGAGTGCGCCGCCTTCTCCCATGGTGACATGGTGGGCGGGATAGCAGGAGAGTGTGCCGAAATCGCCGAAGGTGCCCACATGCCTGCCGCCAAGAGTCGCGCCCAGAGCGTCGCAGGCGTCCTCCACGAACCACAGGCCGTGCTGTTCGCAGAAGCGCTTCACGGCTGCGGCATCGAAGGGGTTGCCGAGGGAGTGCGCCAGAACAACGGCTTTCGTCCTGGGAGAAAGCGCTTGTTCCAGCAGCGCAATGTCGGCGTTCCAGGTGCTCAGCTCGATGTCCACAAAAACCGGAACCGCACCGATCTGAAGGATGGGCGCAATCGTGGTGGGAAAGTTCGCGGCAGGGGTGATAACCTCATCGCCGGGCCTGATGGCACGTTCCCCCAGTTCAGGAGAGGTCAGGGCGGCAAGCGCCAGAAGGTTTGCCGACGAGCCGGAATTGACCGTCAGCACATGGCGGACGTTCAGGTATTCGCCAAGAGCCTTCTCAAAGCGGTCGTTGAAGCGTCCGGTGGTCAGCCAGGCGTCGAGGACGGCTTCCGTCATCAGCTCCAGCTCCCGCGCACCTATGACCTTGCCGGAGACCGGAACGGGCGTTTTTCCCGCTTCAAACGGGGAGTGTTCTTCAGGCCGCTGCCGGACAAGATGCAATATCTCCCCGCGCCATTCAGACAGCGCACGATTCATATCTGCCATGTTTTTTCCCACATCGCCCAGGGGGCTTTATGATTTTTCCATAAGTGTTCCAGGTCGCGCCTGTCCTTCAGGGTGTCCATGGCGTACCAGAACCCGCTGTGTCTGTAGGCGGCCAGTTCCCCGATCTCGCTCAAGCTGCGCAGAGGGCCGGTCTCGAAGACCACGCTGTCATCGCCGGCCGGGATATGGTCGAAGATGGCCGGTTCGCACACCATGAAGCCGCCGTTGATCCACGTTCCGTCACCCTTGGGCTTTTCCTGAAAGGAATGAACCACGTCGTCCTGCGTCAGTCCCAGGGCACCGAATTTTCCTTCCGGCTGCACCGCGGTAAGGGTGGTAATTTTTCCATGTTTTCTGTGAAAATCGATAAGTTCCGGGATGTTGACCGTAGAAACGCCATCGCCGTAGGTGAGCAGGAATGTTTCGTCTTTCAGGTACGGTTCCGCCTTTTTCAGCCGGGCGCCGGTCATGGCCAGTTCTCCGGTGTAAAGCATGGTAACGCTCCACGGCTCTTCTCTTGTTTCATGCAGCGTTACACGGTGATTTCTCATGTCCACCGTAATATCGGAGTACCGTGTATAGTAATTGATGAAATATTCTTTAATGACATGAGAGAGATACCCTGTCAGTACGATAAATTCATTGTATCCATAGAAGGAATAAATCTTCATGATGTGCCAGAGGATGGGTTTTCCTCCGATCTCCACCATGGGCTTGGGACGCACACCTGTTTCTTCGGAAAGGCGTGACCCCACACCTCCGGCAAAAATAACGACCTTCATGACTGGCTCACGGCGGAAGATTCCGCAGTTTTCTGGTAACTGAGGGAAGGAAGCGCCGTCTGCGCCCCTTTGCGGAAAGGAACCTCTCGTGCCAGCTCCAGAGCCTCCGGTTTGTAGTGGCCGAGAAGAGTACGCAATTCGTTCTGACTGACACCCATGCTCACCAGAAAATTCGCAAAGGAATGGCGCAGATCCTGAAGGCGAAGTTCGGGATGCCCGAATTCATCGCGTATCTGATACCAGTCGCGGGTGATGTAGGTGAGGTGCGTTCCGCGGTTCGTGAAGAACAGCCACGGAATATCGTCGCGCCGTGGCAGCTTCTGGATAAAGTTTTGCGCTTCGCTGTTCAGCGGGATCAGCCGCCGCCGTCCGGTAAAGGTGGCGGTCGCGGCCAGGACACCGCGGTCAAGATCTACATCTTCCCAACGGAGGCCGAGAATTTCGGACTTGCTGGCCCCGGTGAGTATCATCAGATAAATGGCGTTGGCCGAGGACCAGTTCGGGTACTTTCTGAGGATATCGAGGAGCCGTGCAAGCTCGGAAGAACTGAGCAGCACAGGACTGCGGCCCGACTTCGCGGGCATATCGAGTGTCATGGGCGTCTTGAGGGCCATATCACCGGGAAGGTATCCCCAGCGTGCGGCGCAGCTCATGACGTATTTGATCAGCCAGTACTGGCGGATACAGGTGCTGTGCGCGAGTCCGCTTTGGATGAGAGCGTCGATCCAGTTCTGGAGCGTCTCGGCAGTAATGTCGGAGAGCCGGTACTCGCCAAGATAGGGCAGGATGTGCCGCTGCAGATTGCCGCGGTCTACCTTCCAGCTCCGTTTCGTTTTTTGGGCAAACGGCAGATAGCGCTCTTTAACGAAGTCGTTGAACAGCGGAGCCGTACTCCGCACGATGTTCGATTCGACAGCCTTAACGCTGCCGCTGATCTCGCGTAACATAGGTCTGTCTCGCATTGAGTATGTTCGATTCGCTGACAGATAGAGTGAATGAACCCCATAAAGCCGCAGGCATTCATCAACAGATAAAATGTCAATGAGTTATTGAATACTCTAGCTAGTGATTTATAATACATTGAATTTATAAATATTTTTATTTCTGAAAATTTCCACTAAAATGCGTTTAAAATTTTTCTTGCCAAAAGAGGCTGTTTTGAGTATGAATACCAACAATTCGTTGACATTTTATCTGTCAATGAATCTTTGTGCAGCAGGCATTGGCGCGCTCTGTTTGAATCGCGCCTGTTCGCCTCTTCAGAACCAGAAAAATACCATTTCCCCTTTTTGACGGCTTTCGGCGGCTTCTGCCCCTCCGGGCCTCCATTCACTACGCAGGTTCAGGATTTGTCCGAACGTTTTGTCGGCTCAGCAAAACTTCCCTTGAGGCTTGAACTCCCTCCCTCGGGGCAAAGGTTGTTGGACAACGCGGCGAAGCTGTTGAATTTTTCCGCAGCCTCCCCCTCAGGGGACAAACCTTGCGCCCCGCCTACCGGCTGCGGGTGGAAACAAGGGCTATCCCCGTTGCTTTTCTCGCCTGTGCCTTGTTTATCTGACCCCCGCCGCTGCGGAGGCTTACACCTTTTTCCCATCAAGACAGGCTCGTACCTGTTCAAAGTAGGTAAGCGCGTGTTCCACGCATTCGGCCATGCCGATGTATTTAAATTCCGCATTGTCTTGTCACATGAGGCGCTTCATCTGCCCGAACGTCATGCAGCGGATGGCAGAACCGGCACGTTCTTTGTCATTCTGGATCAAGCTATGCGTGAGAACAAAGACGTATTCCTGTCTAGCTTTTTTTCTTTATCAGATTTTTTATCCAGTTTTTTAACTTTCGCAGATGCTTTTTGATACGCCGATGGAGTATTTTTTTTTCAAGTCGTTGATTTTGATTCCTCAGCCATACGACATCGTTGCGGTCAGGATAAAGAGATCTGTCAATTTTATTGCCGCAAAAAATCATATTTGCCCAATCAAGGATGTCAATTAAAGAATAATTTTTTAGGCAGAATGCGTTATCATTTCCAAATATTTCGACATCCTTTGCAGTTTGGCACCACAAACGTATATAGTCATAAAGTAGAGGTTTAATATGGATCTCTTCTGAGACTTCTTCAGGCGTATGAGGAATATGTTCATGTTCAAGATATCGCCTCCAGCATGAAGTCGGACCTACAAGCTCGGCACCGCCATCCAGTGTTGCGGGTAAAAAGTTGAAGTGTACATCAACGATCCAGCAATTTTTAATAGTACTTGATACAGCTATAGGTGTTTGAGAAACATATTGAAATGCACGAAGTAAAATAACAACTTTTGTTTCTGGTTTACAGAATTGTGCAAGAAGGGGTAGTGAACCATCGGTTGCAACTACTTCATCCGCTCCTGCCATGATGGAAAGCTGTTCGGTGAAAGGAAGCTGCTCCGGGTGGACGATTTCATACCCGCGTTTCTTATAAAAATTTTCGAAATATTCTTCATTAAAGGTTATTTCCCGTTTGCTTTTGAGTGCTGAGCGTGAAAGATAGACTTTTTTATAGGGTCCGGGCTTTACCAACGATCGCATATAATTAAATATTTTATCCACACCAATTCTATAGTTCGAAAAAAAGTAAAATGTTTGATCTGGCACGATAACTTTATCAAATTGTGTAGGATATTCAATAATTTCTATTCTATCCTTTGGCAGTCCGGCAGCTTCTAAAATATTGAAAAATGTAAATTTACCCCAAAGTCTATCTTCAATAAATATAAATTTATAGGGTATTTCAGGATGATCTGCAAGATACCAAAGCCTGCTCAGATCATTTGACAGTGTAATTGCGAAAATATTGTGTAATATTCCACCGAAGACAACTGTTTCATGACGAATATGAACAGGTTCTGAAGGTATGTATGATCTTGAGCAGGCTGAAGGCGAGGAGTTATCATGATAGAAGAAATGTCCACCAGCGACAAAGTTAAATTTTTTATCACAGACTCCGCCCGCAAACACATAGCCATAATCTTTATATTTTCTAAGCGGAAGCACTATACCATTATCAACTTCGGTAACCGTAGGGGCTTCAAGTTCATAATCTTTATTGAGGAGTGTCTTCCATTTTTCCTCGTCGTATACAAAAAGCCTGTTTTCGATGGCGAAACCCATGCCTTTCTTCTCCTTCTCTTGTGGTTGATGGGGGGGGGAACGTGCGTCAGCGCACGGTTTAAAAGGGGCAGTCCCGCGGGTTTTCAAGGCAGACCAGGGCAGGCACACGCCGGGATCTTCAGATTTCGTCAGTCCGTCACGCCGCCCTTGTGCCTGCTCCTGTGGTATTCGCCGCTTCCAATGATTCAGGCATCAGAAAATCCTTCTTCTGGATTCGGGAAAAGGAAAAAGCTGAATACGCCATCCGGCGTGATGTTTTCCTTGCTGTTGAATTTTTCCGCAGCCTCTTCCCCAGGGCAATCCGTGTGTCTGACTGCCGGCTGCGGATGGAAACAGGGCTGTTCCCCGTGGCTTTTTCGCGCCTGTGTACTTTTTATCTGGAACCCGCCGCTGC
>NZ_CANRLT010000060.1 GCF_947631555.1 uncultured Mailhella sp.
CGCTCTCGTTGCCACCGCCCGCCGCAGCGCGTGCTTTTCTGCCCGCTTTCCGTAAAAAAAGCCGCCCGGCGGGACGGTCCTGATAAAGGAAAAGGCTCCCGCATGAATGCGAGAGCCTTACGGTGCACCAACCGCACGATGATCAGCCGTGCGGATTCAGACCCATGTGAACGCGAACGGCGGGGCGGACTACCTGGGTTCGTCACCCTTGTTCCGATAGCGCAGATACACATAGGCTGCGACAACAGTACCACCCACAAGAAGAGTTACATAGTAGGCAGTCATTTTTTGCCTCCTCTTGAAGGAAGACTGAGACCGTGGAACCATGCGCCTATGCCGATAAAGTAGGCGCCGCTCAGAGTTCCAAGCTGCCAGTCATCCGTGCGAAAAAATGCAGTAGCCACAAGAGCAACGCCGATCATTCCGAAAATATTTGACCAGTATTTAAGCCTTCTTTCATCCGCACTCCCTGCTTTCAAGGTATCCATTGCCGGGATTTTGGCAAGGAGGATTTCCCAGGCCGCCGGCCTTGACTCGCTTTCTTCCGGCAAAAAAGGCCGCCCGGCGGACGGCCCTGATAAAAAGGAAAGGCGGCTCGCGGCCGCCAGGGAGATAGAGGAATCGGGCTAGTTAATCCAGCCCCGCTTGATACCAAGGAAAACGAAAATGACGATGGCAGCAAGCGCCAGGCCTGCGCTCATCGTTCCGATGTTCATCCTGCGACTCCTTTTGTCAGTGCCTTGGCTCTGCGGTCAGCGCTGCTTTACATGATCCCTGCTCATCAGGAAGAAGCCGGCAATAGCAAGAACGCCAACGATAATGGTAAGCAGTCCCCAGACGGTCATGTTCGATCCTCCGCGGTGAAGACAAAACTCAAGACAAGGCATACGGCACCAAGATACAACCCGCTGTCATTTCCTTGAAACAGGCCGACAGCCAGGCTGGCAACGCCAATTTTTTCCAGCATATCGGCAATGCGCTTGAGCCTGTTTTTGATTTTCATTCCGTCCTTCCCCCGCTTTCAACGTATCCATTGCCCGGAATTTTGGCAAGGACAAACGCCAGATTTCCCAGGTAGAGCCGGGGACAAGCGTCCCCGGCCCGATGCCGTTTCAGGGCGGAGGACGCCGGGATTTTGCGGATTGAGCCTGGCTGATGCTGGCGGGATGAGCTTGACGCCGTCCACCCTGCGGCGCTCTCGTTGCCAGCGCCCGCCGCAGCGTGTGCTTTTCTGCCCGCTTTCCGTAAAAAAAAGCCGCCCGGCGGGACGGCCACGGCAAAAAGAAAAGGCGGCTCCACGCCGCCCATGTAGTTACGTTTATTTTACCCAGCCTTGCCGGTATCCGATGTAAACGAATACGGCAACGATGGTCATGACAACGCCGATAATTGATGCGGTACTCATTTTTTTCCTCCTGCAAGCTCATGGAAGATGTAACCCAGAAAGATAAGCCACACTCCCCAAAGAATAGCAATATCCGAAGTTGGCGTTGCTACTATGGCACCGGCAAAAAGCGCAATGCCTGTGGCCTGGAAAGTCGTTACCCAATATTTCATCCGTCTGTCATTTCTCCTTCACACTCACGCCTTCAACGTATCCATTGCCCGGGATTTTGGCAAGGACAAACGTCAGATTTCCTAGGTGGAGCAGGGGACAAGCGCCCCCGGCCTGAGGTCGTTTCAGGGCGGAGGACGCCGGGATTTTGCGGGCTGTGATCCTTGCGGGATGAGCCTGGCGCCGTCCGCCCATGGGCGCTCTCGTTGCCACCGCCCGCCGCAGCGCGTGCTTTTCTGCCCGCTTTCCGTAAAAAAAGCCGCCCGGCGGGACGGTCCTGATAAAGGAAAAGGCTCCCGCATGAATGCGAGAGCCTTACGGTGCACCAACCGCACGATGATCAGCCGTGCGGATTCAGACCCATGTGAACGCGAACGGCGGGGCGGACTACCTGGGTTCGTCACCCTTGTTCCGATAGCGCAGATACACATAGGCTGCGACAACAGTACCACCCACAAGAAGAGTTACATAGTAGGCAGTCATTTTTTGCCTCCTCTTGAAGGAAGACTGAGACCGTGGAACCATGCGCCTATGCCGATAAAGTAGGCGCCGCTCAGAGTTCCAAGCTGCCAGTCATCCGTGCGAAAAAATGCAGTAGCCACAAGAGCAACGCCGATCATTCCGAAAATATTTGACCAGTATTTAAGCCTTCTTTCATCCGCACTCCCTGCTTTCAAGGTATCCATTGCCGGGATTTTGGCAAGGAGGATTTCCCAGGCCGCCGGCCTTGACTCGCTTTCTTCCGGCAAAAAAGGCCGCCCGGCGGACGGCCCTGATAAAAAGGAAAGGCGGCTCGCGGCCGCCAGGGAGATAGAGGAATCGGGCTAGTTAATCCAGCCCCGCTTGATACCAAGGAAAACGAAAATGACGATGGCAGCAAGCGCCAGGCCTGCGCTCATCGTTCCGATGTTCATCCTGCGACTCCTTTTGTCAGTGCCTTGGCTCTGCGGTCAGCGCTGCTTTACATGATCCCTGCTCATCAGGAAGAAGCCGGCAATAGCAAGAACGCCAACGATAATGGTAAGCAGTCCCCAGACGGTCATGTTCGATCCTCCGCGGTGAAGACAAAACTCAAGACAAGGCATACGGCACCAAGATACAACCCGCTGTCATTTCCTTGAAACAGGCCGACAGCCAGGCTGGCAACGCCAATTTTTTCCAGCATATCGGCAATGCGCTTGAGCCTGTTTTTGATTTTCATTCCGTCCTTCCCCCGCTTTCAACGTATCCATTGCCCGGAATTTTGGCAAGGACAAACGCCAGATTTCCCAGGTAGAGCCGGGGACAAGCGTCCCCGGCCCGATGCCGTTTCAGGGCGGAGGACGCCGGGATTTTGCGGATTGAGCCTGGCTGATGCTGGCGGGATGAGCTTGACGCCGTCCACCCTGCGGCGCTCTCGTTGCCACCGCCCGCCGCAGCGCGTGCTTTTCTGCCCGCTTTCCGTAAAAAAGGCCGCCCGGCGGACGGCCACGGTAAAGGAAAAGGCCCCCGCATGAATGCGAGAGCCTTACGGCGCACCGACCGCACGATGATCAGCCGTGCGGATTCAAACCCACGTCGAACGCGAACGGTGGGGCGGACTATGTCAGCTGTGCATCAAAGCCATGACAGCCATGGGAAGCGCGGTCTGTGACGTAACTATCCCTCGTGGAAACCATTTCGGACATGGCAGTAACCTGTGCCCGTACAAGAGCATCAGCCTGTTCCTGAGACATACTGGCTTCTTGTTGCCAGTGCCGTGGTTCTGCGGTTAGTTCTGTTTGGCCGACTTGCGGGCGGCGTAAATACCGATGGCCGCAATCCCGGTGATAACAAGAATAATAATGGAGTTAATCATGATTCATGCTCCATGCGATAAAAAGTGCCGCGGCTGCGGTTCCTATACCTATTGCCAATACAGGCCATAGTTTTTGTTCGTACAAGGTCAACCCAATGCCGATAACGGCAAGGTTCGACAAAATCCCTTCAGCACATTTTGCAACAGCTTTCCAGCGGTTCATCCGTCCCCCCGCCTTCAACGTATCCATTGCCCGGGATTTTGGCAAGGACAAACGCCAGATTTCCCAGGTGGAGCAGGGGACAAGCGCCCCCGGCCTGAGGTCGTTTCAGGGCGGACAGCGCCGGGGCCTTGCGGGCCGATCCTAGCGGGATGAGCCTTGCGGGATGAGCCTGGCGCCGTCCACCCTGCGGCGCTCTCGTTGCCACCGCCCGCCGCCTTCCGGCCTGCCGCACCGCATGCGGCCA
The DNA here is from genome assembly GCF_947631555.1 of uncultured Mailhella sp. Lineage (GTDB taxonomy): Bacteria > Desulfobacterota > Desulfovibrionia > Desulfovibrionales > Desulfovibrionaceae > Mailhella. The sequence goes on from NZ_CANRLT010000060.1 coordinate 3,800, forward strand.
TTCTTGCGGGAACCCCCTGCCGGGCTGCTGTCTTGTGGGCTTTCTCCCTGCCGTCGTGTGCTTTCCCGCTGCATCCGCGTTTGCGGCCGCTTGCGGCTTGCCGTGCTCGGTACGCTTCGCCCCTTTCGGAACGGATCCAGGTACTTGCCGCCTTTCGCGGAACTGTTCGCTGGATTGTCGTTTCAGGGAGGATAATAGACAAAAAAATTATTCAGGTCAATAAAAATATACAAGAGTATAAAATATCCTTAGACCACCGGAGGCGCGGGCGTACGCGTCTGGCAATAGCCGGGAGTTTGTTTACTTGCCTTTCCCGGCCTTAACCGCTCCGGCGGCGTGACCATGTTCGCAGGCGAAGCCTGACGAACACGCCGCCTCCGCTATCAGCTCGCTGACGCTCGCCGCTCCGCAGGTTGAGGAAGGGGGAGCGCCTCCGGCGGTTAGGGATGTGGCCAGCGGATGCCTTTCGCCGAACTGGAAGTTCGGCGCTCTTCGCGCTTTTCCGGCAGGAAAAGCAAGAGGCCTTTCCTGCGTTTTCCCTACTTGCCCTTCATATCGGACCATGCCCAGACCACGCGGCCCACGATGCAGCGTTCAAAATCGCCGCCGAAGTCGTTCTGGAGGCTGTAGATCTGGGGAGGGTTTTCGAGGGCGTTGTCGGAGTAGTAGGTGATGCGGCAGTCCTTTTTCAGGTCGGTGACGGAGACGCGCTTGATCATGCCGGAGCCGTCCATGGGGTCGAGGACGAGCATCATGTGGCCGGGCTGGCTGACGTCGCGGTCGTCGCGGTCCACGAGCACGATGTCGCCGGGGTTCAGGGTGGGGCGCATGGAGGTGGAGGCCGGGCCGATTTCCACGGCGATGAGGTTGCGCCGGTAGCGCACGGCGGCCTGATGCTTGTAGACGAGGAACCAGCTCTTGATTTCTTCCTGCGGCAGATAGCCGGGACCGGCGCCGGCCTCGCCCACCAGCGGGGCGGCCATGTAGTCGAGGGCCGCGGGCGGCGCGGCGTGTTCTCCGGCCGGGGCGAGGCGCGCATCCACAAAGCAGACGTCACGCCCGGCGTCATGATGCGCAAGGGAGAGCGAAGCCCCCAGCCTGTTCAGGATGGGAGAGATCTTCGACAGCGTGGGAACGCGATCCCCGCGGAGCCACTTGTGCAGGTTGTCGCCGGTAATGCCCCAGGCCTGCGAGGCGCGTGAGACGTTGCCGTTGAACTCGGTCTCCACCGCCTGCCGGATAAGCTCCATGACGTGCTGTGCGAAATCTTCCATGTCTCCATCCTCGGCCGGTTCATCTGCCGACCTTCCCCGCTCGCTTACCGCAACCATGCGCACCGGGCAAAGCCCGATTGCGCGCGGCAAGCTCGCTATCAGCTCGCTGACGCTCGCGCCGACTACCCCGCTCCGGCGGCGTGACCATGTTCGCAGGCGGAGCCTGACGAACACGCCGCCTTCGCTATCTGCTCGCTGACGCTCGCTGCCGACTTACCCCGCTCCGGCGGCGTGACCATGTTCGCAGGCGGAGCCTGACGAACACGCCGCCTTCGCTATCAGCTCGCTGACGCTCGCTGCTCCGCAGGTTGCGGAAAGGGGAGCGGCTCCTCATCCGCCGGAGGCACACGCGGCAGCGCGTTTGGAGCGACGCGGTTTTCCCCGTTTTACCGCCTTGTCCATCGCTTTTCCTCTGAAAGGGCGAGGTTTCAGCTTCTAAAATTTTTGCTGAAAAAATAGCTAGTTGTCAAATATTAATTTTTGTCTAAAAATTTCTTGCCTAGATTTATACATTTGTATATTTTTTAACCCGGCAAACGTGCTGCCGCGCACCCTGCGTCCCCCAGGCGTTTGCTTACTTGCCTTTCCCTTCCTTATCCGCCGGAGGCGCGAGCGTTAGCGAGCTTGGAGCGACGATTACCCTTCTCGCCGCTCCACAGGTTGAGAAAGGGGGAGCGCCTCCCTAACCGCCGGAGGCACGGCGCGTGCGCCGCTGATAGCGAGCAGGCCGCGCGCAATCGGGCTTTGCCCGTTGCGCATCCTTGCGGCCAGCGAGCGGGGAAGGTCGAGCGGAAGAAAGGACACGCGGAGCGCGGCCGAGGGCAGCGAAGGAAGGAGTTTGTTAACTTGCTTTTCCCTTCCTTAAACCGCCGGAGGCACGCGCGGTAGCGCGTTTGGAGCGACGACCCCGCGCTGGCTGGAAAGCCAGCATGGAGGCGGGCGAGGAGCGGAAGAAAGGACACGCGGAGCGCCTCCTTAACCGCCGGAGGCGCGGCGTGTACGCCGCTGATAGCGAGCAGGCCGCGCACAATCGGGCTTCGCCCGTTGTGCCTCCTTGCGGCCAGCGAGCGGGGTGGTCGGCAGCGAAGCTGCACGAGGCGCGATCCCGTCAGACGTGGTCGAAGGGTGCCTTTCGCCGAACTGGAAGTTCGGCTGCCTTTGGCGTTTTTCCGGCAGGAAAAACAAGATGCCTTTCTTGCCTTTTCTGCCTTTCACCGCCTCCGGCGGTTAGGGATGAGGTCGAAGGGTGCCTTTCGCCGAACTGGAAGTTCGGCTGTCTTTGGCGCTTTTCCGGCAGGAAAAGCAAGATGTATTTCCTGCCTTTCCCACACATCTTTTCCGGCAGGAAAAGCCAGATGCCTTTCCTGCCTTCCCTCCCCAAAAAAAAGCACTCAAAGGAGAACACATGACAGAGGTCAAGGGAATCTTGCTGAGAGAGGAGACGGTGGACGCGATGCTGGCGCTTTCGGACGAGCAGCGCGGGCGGCTGGTGCTGGCGTTTTTTGCGGCGTCCGGTCTGTGCGACGCCCCCAGGCTCGACACCATGACGCAGATGGCCTTTGTCTGCCTTGCGCCCAGTGTGCGCCGTGCCCAGAACGAGGCGAACCGGCGCAGGCTGGTCAACAGCGAGAACGGCAGAAAGGGCGGCCGCCCGTCACGGACGCAGAACGGAGAAGCCGCGCAGAACGGCAAAGGCAAGGAGGACGCCCGGAGCAGGAAAAAGGCGCAGGGCGCGGAAGCCACGGAGGGCGAACTCCTGTCCGAAGCCGCGCCGGACCTGGAGGACAGAGCGCAGGGCACAGAAGCGGCGGCAGGGGACGCGGCGGCTCAGGGCGCGGACCGTGCGGAATCCGGCGCGCACACGGAAAACGCGGCTTTGGGGGAAAGCGGCGGGCTTTGCGAAAAAGCGGCCGGTTTCAGCGCAAGCGAGGGGTTTTCTGAAAAAGCGATGGGTTTCGGCAAAAGCGGCGGGTTTTGCGAAAACCTAAACCAAACCAAGCCAATCCAAACCAAACCAAGCCAGGCGAAGCCAAACCAGGGGGAAGAGAGTACCCCCCTTGCCCCCCGGCGGGGGGAACGGCGCACACGCCGGGAGCGTTTCACTCCGCCCACGCTGGAGCAGGTTCAGGCCTACTGCGCGGAACAGGGCAGCGGGATCAGCGCCGAGCGCTTTGTGAATTACTACGCCGCTCAAGGCTGGAGGCTCAGCAACGGCCAGCCCATGCGGGACTGGAAAGCGGCCGTGCGCATCTGGGAAAACCGGGACGCGGCGTCGCCTGACGGCCGCTTCGGGCACAGAGGCGGTGCGCCGGGGGCGGGCGAGATAGGCCGGTCCGGCGGCCTGGGCTCTTTGGGCGCGTTTGGCGTTACGGGAATGCGGCTGACGGATACCGAGGCGCGGCAGCGGCATAACGACGAGGTGTGCCGGCAGGTGGCCGCGGAACTGGCGGCACGGGGAGGCTTCTGATGGCGGAGGAGACGCAGGAAAAGCTGGCGGTGCTGAACGGGCTGGCCGGGAATTTTGCGGCGGCGCTTTCACCGGAAACGGCGCGCATGTGGCTGTTTTTGCTCAAGGATTACAGCGCGCTGGAGGTGCAGGCCGCGGCGCTTGCGCTCATCCGCCGCTGCGGGAGCGACGTGGTTCCCTACCGCACCATGCCGCCTTTTGCCCTGATGCAGAAGGAGCTGGACGCGCAGACGGGCAGAGTGAGCGGCGAAGAGAACGTGCATCTTCAGGCCCGGGCCGAATGGGACGCGCTGCTCAAGGCCGTGCGGCGCTGGGGCGCGTGGCGTGAGCCGGAGCTGGAGCCGGCCACGGCCTGCGCGGTGCACGCGCTGGGCGGCTGGGAGCAGGTCTGCCGCTGGAAAATGGACGAACTGCCGTGGCGGGAGCGGGACTTTCTCCGGCTCTGGGAGCAGAGCCGCGGGCGGGAGGATACGCTTGGCCTGGGCTGCCGGGCCGTGGCGCGCCTGGCCGGGCCGCAGAGCCTCGGGGAGCTGGCGCGGGCGCGGCTCGGAGAGCGGGCGGCAAGGCCGGAACAGGCGCCAGGGAAGCGCCTCGAGAGCATCGAAACCGCGGGCACAAGGGCGCTTCGGCCATGAAGACGAAACAGCGTTTTTGCCGGCAGTGCGGCGCCCCGCTGCCTGAAGGCGCGACCGAACGCCGCCTTTACTGTTCGGTGCGCTGCCGCCGCATCTGGCAGGACGGGCGGCGCCGGGAAGAGCGGACCGAGGCGCGGGAAGTGCGCGAGGCGGAGCGCGGCTGGCTTCAGCCCGACCCCTGGGCCGCGGTGCAGACGGAGGGCGAGGAAGCCCGCTGGCTCCTGGCAGGCATCGATCCCCTGCCCGCGGGCTATGCGGAGGAGGCGGAGGCTCTGGCCGGGCCGCTTGTTGCCGCCCTGCCGCGGGAGAGGAGCGCAGTGCGCGTCCATCAGGTTCAGCCGTGCGGGGGAACGCCGGATGGCCGGAAGCAGGAGAGCGGCATGGTTGCCTGAATCCAGGGCAGCGGGCTGGAGGAGGGAAGTAAGATGAAGTGCCCGCCGTTCTCCAAAATCAGACGGTCCGGCCTTGTCAGCGGGGGAAGAATGCTTAGATTGCGGGAGACGCAAAAGAGGATTAACCGGGGAGGCTCCATGCCCAGCATGATCGTATGTATGGCTGTCAATCAGGCGTTCAAAAGCGGCAAGGTTCAGAATCTCATCAGCGATGCCACAGGCCGCTACGCCCGGATCATCAGTTTTGAAGCGCGCCGGGACGGCTATCACGCTTCGGTGCAGCTCCTTGGCTCAAGCGAGGTTCTCGACGTGACGGTGAGGGAAATCCGCGCTTCCGGCGACAAGCAGCACTTTTCCCTGCACGGCTTTGAAGCCAATCAGATATGGCTGACGCACGTTCTGGAAGATCACGTTGAGGGCCGGGAATTTCCCCTGCCGGACCTCCCAGGCCTCGGGACGGTCATCGGTATGCTGTAGGGGGGCGCTATCCAACCTCTAGGCGTTTGCTTCCCGCTTCCTTAAACCGCCGAAGCGGGGCAGTTGGTTGCGGAGTCAGTTGGCGGATGGGGCGACTGCGGATTGAAACATCGGAGGATAGGTATGAGTATTAAGTGGGGGTTGCTTGGTCCAGTGACCCTGTCAAGCCAGAGGCGGACACGCACGCTTGGCCTGGGCGCAACTGTCAGACTATTCAATGAAAAGGCTGTGCCGGGGCTGGGCGGCCTTTGGTTTGCCAAACCTCTGCTGCTGGCCCTCCTGGGAATACGGGTGGCGGAAAGGCTCCGCGATGAGGGCAAAAGCCTTTCCAATATCCAGGCCGCCAACGCGGTGGAGGCTCTGGCCTGTTGGCTGGCTTTTACCAAGAACGACTGGCAGTCCGATGCGCGTCTGCAGGGCATCAACACCCTCCCGAGAGACATAGAGGAACTCACATTCAAAAAGGCCGCGCAACGCTCCTTTTATGTCACTCAGCCCATGCGCTTAGGCACGGTTCAGGCCCTGCCGGCGCTGGGTCTGGTGAGCCAGAAAAATTCACGTTTTAACAGCTACTCCTGCAAGGAATCTTCCCCTTTCGATTCAGAAAAGTCTCTCGGAGAGACCTTTATTGAAGAAGCCACGGCTGAATTCCGCCCGAACAAGCTTTCCGTGCTGGAATTTCTGACACAATGGGCCAGAGGGGACAGACAGGCCGCAGGAACGCAGCGGAAGCTGAGGGAAGCGCTTTCCCCCCTGGAGCCGCTTCCAGAGGAGGCTCGCTACCTTTTGCGTAATAGACTCCGCCAGGGAGACGGGGGCGGGCGCCGTAAGAATATCCTGGCCTGGGCTGAGGAGATCCGCCAGGGCAGACCCTGCCCAACGTGGGATAACAGGCCGGAGTGTATCGACGAAGATCATTGGCGCGATCTCAAGGCCGGAGCGTATTTCTTCGCGCTGCAGGCCGCAGCCAACACTGCGCTTGAGTCCATGGAAACGTATATCGCCCGTCAGGAGAAACCATGCCTCTCCCTGGATGAAAAGCTTCCCGAAGAGGTGGAAGATACTCTGAACACATTGCGGGAAAAAGCCTCGGACTGCCAGAAACTTGGAGAGTATGACGGCTTGGAAAGGGCGGAAGCGAACGCTTTCATCAGGGAATGCCTCCAGGCGGATCCTTGCCTCCGCGCGTCCAGTCTTGTGAAGCGTGACGGCAGGGTTCTTTATCTTGACGGCAATGCCGTCTGTCCTGGCCCGGCTTTTGACTGGGATAACATACGAGGTAAGGAATCTGCTAATGACGGCAATGCCGTCCGTCCTGACCCGGCTTCTGACGCTTCGTTGCCGGATCCAGGGGATGAAAATGAAGAGGATACTCTCTTCCCTCCCAACATTTCTTTTCGCGTGAACAATCTCTATCGCTTATATCTGGACTTGCGGGGAGAATTGGACCAGTACCTTCATCCCGAAGAAGGAAAATAGGCATGTTATCATCCCTCATTGAGCATTTTGACGCGCCGGAAGGCTGCCTTGGACTCTTTGGATGGCTTTGCGGCTACTCGGCAGATGCGGATTTTCTTGACGAAGCGGCCACACGTTTTACCGGGCAGAACGCTTCAAGCCGTGCGTTGCAGGGGCGACTTGCCCTGGCACTCATGCTGGATCGTCACAACAGGCAAATAACGACGGTTCCCGGGGTAGCGCACCTGCCTGTCCTGCCTGACGCTCCGTTCAACCTCCTCCATGCCAAGGTGGCTCTGCTGGGCTTCAGGAAGGAAGATGATCCCGAAGATTGGTGCTTGCGCCTGCTCGTATCCACCGGCAACTGGACGCGACAAACCCTGGAGCAGAGTCTTGACCTGATCTGGCGGCTGGATCTGACTCGCAATGAGATTAACGGAGAAGATTGCGCCGATATTCGCGCGGCCTGGAATTTTTTCAAAGAGCTGCAAAAGTATTGTCAGACCAGTCTGGTCACCAGGGCCGAATGGTCTGGTCATGAAAATTTGAAGACCTTTCAGGAATGGATAGATGCCTGCGCCAGGAATGCCAAAGGTCATCCCCGTTTTTTTGATAATAGAAAAAAATCCCTGCTGGATCAGCTGGTGGAAAAAATTGCTCACGGAAGCAAGATAAGACGCAATTACCTGGCCCTTGGTTCCGGTTTTTATGAAACAGTCAGCGAGGATAAAAATGTCATGGAGGTTCCGGGGCGGATTCTGGAGAAACTGCAAGATGGGAAGCTGCTGACGAAAAATCCGGAGATGGATCTTTTCGTCAACGAGAAAAGCTGTCAGGGGGTGGCCGCTGCCTTCGCTGATCTGCGGGCGCGTGGCTTCACTATTCGCCCTCCGCACCAGCCCGAGAGTTTTGGCAAGGGCTGCCGGCGTGATTTACATGCCAAGTTCCTTTTCAGTGCAAGAGAAATGGAAAACAACAACCACTGTACCAACCCCTGGGTCTATCTGGGATCGGGAAATTTGACCCTTCCGGGCTTTACGCGGGGAATGAAGGGGTACAACCTGGAAGCCGGCGTTGTTTTTTCTCCTGGTAATAATATATATTGGTACAAGGAGGAAGCGCCTGAAGACGCCTGCGTTGTCAGCGAACTTCTTCCCTTGCAGTGGTACAACGAAATCAAAGACAGCGAGTGTCTCCAGGCTGGGGAAGGTTCTCCGCCGAAAGGCGAAGATTTTGCAGCGCCGCCCCTTGCCTGGCTTCGCTGGCAGGTTTCCGAAGACGGTGGGCAATGGCTTACCTCTGAGGAAGAGCTGCCGCCAGAGCTGGAGGAGCTGCAAGCGCAGGATCAGGGGGTTTGGCAGCCGTACCAGGAGGAAAAGAAAGGTTTTATCTGGAAGGGTCCGCAGCCGTGCCAGGTGCTCCTCCACTGGAAGAGCGCCGGGCGGGAGGCGAAGGCCCTGATCCCTGTTCTGGATCAGTACGGGCGGGTTGCCGCCAGAGAGCTTGCTCCTCTGGATCTTGCCGGCGTCTGGGGCGAGCTGGCTGATTTTCCGCGTCCTCCCGCAGAAGAGGAAAGTGAGCTGGAAGAGCTGGATAATGAGCAGGATAGTTGGGGGCAGAATGACCATGCTCCCGAGGACAAACCCGGGGGGCCTCTCCATTCCGATCGGGCCACTCCTATACGCGAAATGATGGAACTTCTGGAAAATATTGCGGAAAGGCAAACGTCGCTCCCAAAGGGGGATTGGAAGATGTGGTGCCAATGCCTTGAGCCGACCCTGTGTCGCTGCGGCGGGAGTGAACCTGTCCGTTATTTTCGGGAAGAACTGAAGCTGAATCCCCTCTATCCCCTGTATCAGGCTCCCTTCCGGCCGGATTTCGCCGCCTGCAGCGCCTCCGAGGAAAGTCAGTTTTACGAGGAGTGCCTGCACCGCATCGAGAAAAACTGGAAGGTCGAGGGGCTTGCCCCGCTGGGTGGAAACAATGCCCCTGAGGCCAGAGAGGAGAAGGTGTGATGCCATTGGAAGAAAAAAGCTGGACTACATGCGTTGCCCCGCATCTGGAGAAGCTTGCGAAAAATCCCCCGTTTCCCCTGAAAGAGGGGCAAAAAGCCAGCCTGCGGGCCATAGCCGAACATCTGCCACAGAACGGCGTGATTCTTGCCGACGAGGTCGGCATGGGCAAAACCCGTGTAGCAGCCTGTCTTGCCCTGGCGGTGCAGAAGGCCGGTGGCAGGGTCGCTATTCTGGTGCCTCCTGGCCTGGGCTACCAGTGGAATGAAGAGCTGCGTCAGGTGGGGGTGCAGGCTCCGCCTCTTCTGCGAACATTCATTCAATATCTGGAGGCCTGGAGCGATCCGAAAAATTCGCGCCCCTGGTTTGACCAGAGTATTCTTGTTATCTCCCACCGGTTTACCAATTGGAGGCTTCGCAAGGATGCGGCTTTCTGGAAATGGCATCTGCTGCCCGAAGTCTATGCACATTGGCGAAAAAAGAATTACAGCAGGTGGCCAAGAGGTTACCACAAGGATCGTGACAAGTATCGTGACAGGGATAAATGGGTTCAAGCCGCAGCCGAAGACATTGCGGAAAAATACAATGACAGGCTTGACGCTATTCTGACTACGGTTCAGTGGAACGGCGAACTTCTTAACGGAGCAAACTACGGCAAGGGCGGAGATTTTCGTAGCCTCCTGGAGCAGGTTGCAGGATTCGGCCTGGGATTTTTTGATTTGATTATCATTGACGAGGCTCACAAGGCCAGAGGGATGGAAACCTGCCTCTCTACCCTGCTGGAGCGTGTTGTGCAACCCTCTGACTGCGTGCGGCGTCTCGCCATGACGGCGACTCCCATTGAGTTGTACAATGAGCAGTGGGAGCCGATGCTGAAACGCATCGGGGTTAATGATGAGGGAACCATTCAGAAGATTACGAAACGCATCAAGAACTACCAGCAAGCCGTAGACAAGCTGCGTCTGCGGCCAGACGAAAAGGCTTGCCGCAAGGCCTTTGCAACGGCGTCAAAAGACTATCAGGACGCATTGAGACATTATCTCCTGCGCCGTAACAAGCGCGAGGAAGAAAGCATCAAAAATTTTCAGGAGTTGAGTGGGGAAGAGTATTATGCCTATCGAAGCTGGGAGAAGATCGAAATAGCCCCCTCCGGGCAGACACAGGTATGGAAGGAGGCCATTTGTGCGGCTGAAGCCATGTCCTTCTGCGCCCGGGGGCATAGAAACGACGAAAATGCTGCCCAAAAAGGGAAAGATAAAGCCCTGTGGCTCACCGTGGCCAACGGGCACGGTCTGGCGTATATACTGGATGAGAAAAATATCAAGCCTGTTCAGGAGCAAAATAAACGCGAGACTAGGTTAAACTGGTGGCTGAAGGTGCTGGGCCGCAATTTTGCCAATGGGGATGACGTGCTTTTTTCGCACCCGGCCATTCTGGCCGCAGTGAACAAGATAGAAGAACTAAGCAAGGCAGGCGAAAAAGTTCTGGTTTTTGGGCGTTTCAACCGTCCTCTGCAAGCACTTACCCGGCTTCTCAACGCGCGGGAAATGCTGCGCGCTCTTGATGAAGGACGTCCCTGGCCTCAATCCAAAGTCAGGGAGGAAGAGAAAGCCGCCGTTGCCGCAGCCTGGAGCCAGCTCAAGAAGGGGAAGGAGTTCAAGCTCGAGCTGATGAATGAAAAGCTGAAAGACCAGTACGAAAAGCTTGAGAATCAGAGAAGCGCCTATCCCGAAAAGCTTATGGGAAAAATTAAGGAAGGTTTGTCTGAAAATGAACGGTATTCCGAATTTTTCCATAAATTTCAAAATGATAAAGAAATACGAAAGTATCTGATCAGAGCCATGCAACAGATGATTGGTCTGGATCTGACGGAGCTTAAGCCTGCTGACTGCGCCAGGGCCTTTGAGGAAATCGTGGGTGCTGCAAGAGATCCTGAAAAGGTTTCCGACCTAGTGGAGGACAGCGAGGAAGCGGAAGACAAGAGCAGCCCTGAATGGGAAAGCATCCGCCAGAGGCTGAAGGATGCGTATAATGATGAAGACTATGTAGAGAGAGCCACCGGAGACCGTGGAGTCCGATATGTAGGGAGAGCCACATACGCCCGATTCATGTGGGGTGAAACGGAAATACCGGCCAGGCGCTTTCTGCAGGCGGCCTTCAACAATGAACGGAGCAGTCTGAAGGTACTTGTGGCCCAGTCTCTGGTTGCCCAGGAAGGACTCAACCTGCACCGGGCCTGTCGGAATGTGCTTATTCTGCATCCGGTTTGGAATCCGGGCACACTGGAACAGCAAATCGGACGTATCGACCGCATCGGAAGCTTATGGGAGCAAAAATTAACGAACTACAGGAAACAAAGGAAAAAGGAGGGCAAAAAAGAAAATCCTGCGCAGGACATTCCCCGGCTGCGTGTACACGCCGTTATCTTTAAGGATACCTATGACGAGCACAACTGGGAGGTTCTCCTGGAGCGCTGCGCGAATCTGCAAGCCCAGCTGAACGGCATCATTCTCACGTCCAAGGAAGTGCCTCTTGATATCAGGAACGAGATCAACTCTCAGGCTCCCAACTTTTCACCGAGTCAGGCGAACAGAGGCTGAACTGCCAGGACTACCGGGGAAATACTGAAGCCGGAAAGCGCTGATTAAAGCACTTCCTTTTCATAAGCATGGCTTGCTTCCCGCTCACCGCCGTTTCCCTCCGGGGCTGCAAGCGCCATTATATTGTAGAGTCTAGCCGTTGCCATAAACATCACCTTCCTTGTCAAAAATTCCGAGACGCTGACTTTTATAATGACAAGTGTTTGAGATTATGCTATCTTTCAAAAAAAACGGAGGGTACCGGGATGCATTGCCGTAAATGCGGTTCTGAGGCTTTTGTTAAAAATGGGTTTGTCGCTGGAGTTCAACGTTATAAATGTAAGGAATGTGGATTCCAGTTTACGCGGGAAACTCCTCATGGAAAACCAATGAAGGATAAAATCCTTGCCCTTGTTCTTTATCTTTCCGGGCTATCCATGACTATGATCGGAAAAATTATCGGCGTGAGCACTCAAAGCGTTATGAGATGGATAAAGATGTTTTATGACAAATTTGCCGAAAATGAATCCCAGGCAAATATTGAAGAAATAGAAGTTGATGAAATGGTTTCCTATATCAATAAAAAAAAGATCACATCCGGATCTGGAAAGCTCTTGATCATAACACTCGAAAACTTATCGGCTGGCAATGTGGTGATCGTAGTTCCAAAACCTTAACTGATTTTTTTGACAGACTTAATGTATGGCGAGCT
>NZ_CANRLT010000061.1 GCF_947631555.1 uncultured Mailhella sp.
CGCTTACCGCAGCGGATATTGAGCGCCAGCTTGACGCGGGCGCGTTTCTCATGAGCCGCGAGGAAGCCATTGCCGCCGGATTTCTCCATGAACATGACGAGCAGGATGGCGTCGTAGCAGATGTTATGGAGACAAAGGAATGAGCCAGACACCACAAAAGGAGAAAAAGAACCGTTTTCAGGTCAGCCGCGAGGTACAGGAAGAGTTTGTCAACGGCATTGCCGAAACCATGATCTCGCTGGCTCAAACGGCTGGCGAATGGCAACGGGGCTGGTCTGGTGATGTTCCCCTGGGGATGCCCTTCTGCCCCGTGACCGGCAGGGAATACAGCGGCGCGAACATGGTACGCCTGCTGCTCACCAGTATCGTCAAAGGCTACGCGGATGACCGGTGGATGACGTTCAAGCAGCTCCAGTCCGTGCAGGCCGACAATCCAGATCTGGAAATGAAGATCCGCAAGGGCGAGCGTGGCGTCAAAATCCTGCGACCGGAAGATGTTTATTACACCATCAGTGAAGATGGAAGCTGGAACTTCCTTTCCCGCGAGGATCTCAAGCGTATTTCGGAAATGATGGATCAGGGACTGGATGTACCGGCTGTTCAGCGCAAAACCCTCTTTTATCCCTTCACCGTCTTCAACGCGGCGCAAATCGAGGGTTTCCCCGACAAGGAACGTCTGGCTTCGCCCATGTCGGAAATAGAGCGCAACGAGTTCGTGGAGCGTTTCATCGCCAGTTCCGGCGTTCCTGTGGAGCATTATAGCGGAGGCCCCTGCTTCAAACAGGAGCAGGATGTCGTGATGCTTCCCCATCCTGAACGCTTCACAGGCACGGACGAATACTATGCGGCGAAGCTCCACGAATTTTTTCATGCGACCGGCCATGAATCGCGGGAAAGACGCCAGAAAAAGGAGTCGCAGACGCTCAAGGGCTACGCTTTTGAGGAAATGCGGGCGGAAATGTTCTCCATGCTGGCGGGAGCGCGTCTCAACCTGCCCATGCCGGAAAGCAATTCCGCAGCCTACATCGCCCACTGGAACCAGACCTTTTCCGGCGGCGACGCCAAAGCCGTGTTTCAGGCCGCTTCGGAAGCCGCGAAAATCCTGACGGTGCTGCATCAGTATGAAGCGGGCGAGGAACCCAAAGCAAAATGGTTTCCCAAACGCGAAGACTGGCCGGAACTTATCGAAATGCAGAAACAGCGGGATGCCGCCACCGGCGTGTCGTACCGGCAGGATGAAGCGTCCGGCGTTCAGACCTTCACGCCTGTTCACCGCCCGGCCCCGCCAAGCCTTGCCGAATCGGTCGCAGCCTTCAAGGAAACAACTGATCTGGCCGTCAAGGCCCGCGCCATTCTCCAGAACCCCGACTTTCTGGACATGGCGCTCAAGCAGGACCCGCAGCAAGTCAGGGAGCTTGCCGAGCTTTGCAGCCAGCTCTCCTTTACCCTGAGTCATGAAGCCGACGCCGCTCAGGAACAGGTTCCTGCCGGAGCTGTCGAAAGTTCCCTTCCGCTCACAGAACAGAAAAACGCGGCCAAACGCCGTATGAGGATATGACATGAGACTGTTTATTGCCGAAAAACCCTCCCTGGGCCGCGCCATTGCCGCTGGCCTTGAAAATCAGAAAAAATCCGAAGGCTGCATCCGTTGCGGCGACGATGTTGTTACCTGGTGCTTCGGGCACATGCTCGAACTGGCATGGCCGAAGGACTACAAGCCCGAATATACTCAATGGCGACGCGAACATCTGCCCATCATCCCTTCCCAATGGAAATACAAGGTCAAAAAGGATGCCGCCGCGCAGCTTAACATCATCGGCTCCCTGCTGCGCGAGGCTGATGCCGTGGTCAACGCGGGCGATCCCGACCGTGAAGGCCAGCTCCTCGTGGATGAGGTGCTGGAACACTTTCACTACACGGGGCGGGTGGAGCGCATCTGGCTGGCCTCGCTGGACGATCTCTCGGTCAGGAAGGCGCTGGCAAACCTTACGGACAACACCCGCTACGCGCCCTTGCGCGACGCCGCCCGCGCCAGAAGCCGCGCCGACTGGCTGGCTGGTATCAACGCCACACGCGCCCTGACCATCAAGGTCCGTGCGGAAGGGCGCTCGGACGTGCTTTCCCTGGGCCGTGTCCAGACGCCCACGCTGGCGCTGGTGGTCGCGCGCGATCTGGAAATTTCCCATTTCAAGCCTGTTGATTATTTCGTTCTGCGGGCCTCGCTCGCCCACAGCGCCGGGGACTTTGCCGTTACCTTCGCGCCCTCCGAGGATCAGGCCGGACTGGATGCCAGCGGACACCTGACCGATGCCGCCGTGGCCGAAGCCCTGGTTGCAGCCCACACGAATACGGACGGCCTTGTAACGGAAGCACTGCGAGAAGCCAAAAGCAAGGCCGCGCCGTTGCCGCACAGTCTTTCCTCCCTGCAAAAAGCCGCGTCCTCAAAGCTCGGCATGTCGGCACAGCAGGTGCTGTATACCGCGCAATCTCTGTACGAAAAAAGGCTCACCACCTACCCCCGCACCGACTGTCGCTATCTGCCGGAAGAACAGTTTGCGGACTCTTCAGCCGTGCTGGCTGCACTTTCCTCGGTTCCCGATCTGAAGCAGGTGGCGGGAACGGCGGACGCTTCCCTGAAAAGCGTCGCGTGGAACACTAAAAAAGTGACGGCGCACCACGCCATCGCGCCCACGGGCGAAGTCCCGCCTGGCTCGCTCCCGCAGAAGGAACACGATCTCTACCTCATGATCGCCACAGCCTTTTGTCTGCAATTCCATCCGACCATGCGCTACGAGGCGCAGAAAGTCGCTGTCTCTCTTGCCGATACCCGCTGGGAAGCCACGGGGCGACGCATCCTTGACCCCGGCTGGACGGCCTTCAGCGGTCATGACGATGAAGACGGTGATTCCGACGAACAGTCCCTGCCGCCGCTGGAACAAGGCGATGCCGTTCATTGCCGCGATATTCAGACCCAGAAGAAACAGACCTCCCCGCCGTCCCATTTCACCGAGGGCTCGCTTATCGAGGCAATGGCAAATGTTCACCGTTTTGTGGCCGATGCTGATGCAAAAAATACCCTCAAGGAAACCAAGGGAATTGGAACCGAAGCCACTCGCGCCAGAGTTCTCGAAACCCTGAAAGAGCGCGGCTATCTCGCTGCCGACAAAAAAGCCCTTGTCTCCACGCCGCTCGGCAGAGAAATCATCGACCTCACCCCTCCCGCACTCAAAGATCCCATCACCACGGCGGAGTGGGAGTCCCGCCTTGAGGCCATCGCTCAGGGCACGGAATCTCTGGACGCCTTTCTGGCCGATCAGTGCAGGGTTCTGCCGGACTTGCTTGCCCCCATCCTTGGGGACGGCAAGCCCGCCTTTCCCTGTCCCGCCTGCGGCGCGGCCCTGACTCGCCGCAAGCGCAAAAAGGACGGCGCGTGGTTCTGGGGCTGTACCGCCTACCCTGAATGCAAGGTCGTTTTGCCCGACGACAACGGCAAGCCCGGAAAGTCCAGAGCCAAAGCCGCGCTTTCGGAATATGCGTGCCCTGCCTGCGGTAAGCCGCTCGTCAAACGCTCCGGCACGAAAGGCGATTTCTATGGCTGCTCCGGCTACCCCGAATGCAAGAACCTCTGTCCGGTCAAGCCGGACGGTTCGCCCGATTTCGGGGCGAAAGGCAGGAGGAAATAGAAAGTATTTCGGGGAGGGAAACCTTTTTGAAAAAAGGTTCTCCCTCCCCGCCCCCTCCCTTCCAAAAACTTTTAGCAGGCAAGGACGGTAAAAGATGAAATATATTCTCATGGTTATGCTGTGCATGGCACTGGCCGCGCCGTGCCTGGCAGGCTCCTGTCAGGATATGCAGGACGCCGTGGGCAGCGCAATTCAGGAGCGCAACGGGCGTGTGTCGGAAACGCATGACGTGCTCATGCCTGATCCCGAAACGGAGCGCGACGCGCTTTCCGGCTGTCTCGGTTCCATCAATGGTATCGGGGACGCCTTCAACCTTGGCGTGACGCTTCCGGGCATGGATCAGATTGTCGCGGGCATCTGCAAGCAGGTGGATTCCTACATCCATCAGAAAATCAACGACGCCCACAATCAGGTACTCAACACCGTCAACGACCTTGGAAGCAACAATCCTTTCAAGGTGTACGGCACAAGTGGCGACTATCTCTTTCATCTTAAAGAGAAGATCAAATGAAAACTCTCTGTTGTTTGCTGGCTGTCCTGTGTCTGCTCCCTGAACCAATTTTTGCCGCAGGACGGGCAAAAGTCGTATTGCCGTCTCTACGTCCTCTGACGGCCGCCTGTGTTCTGGACGCAGCCCATACCCACGGAATGCCTGCCGCAGCGCTTTTCGCCATTCTTGCCACTGAAGGCGGCAAAACCGGAGAAGCCCTGAGCAACACCAACGGAACGTGGGATTTAGGCCCGTTTCAGATCAACACGGTTCACCTCAAGGATTTGGCTGCAATAGGTATCTCGCCCAACGCCGTCCTTTGTGATGGGCGTGTCAACGCCCATGCCGCCGCATGGCTGCTGCGGAAGGAATACCGGCGCACCGGCAATCTCTGGCAGGCCATAGGCGCATACCATTCACGGACGCCGCATCTGCGTGACGCCTATCTCCGGCGCGTCAGAAACAATCTGATACGACTGCGACAGAAAGGGCTTTCCATACTGCCGTTGCAGCACGAGGAGAAACGGCCATGAACCAGTCCGGCAACGACAGGGAAGATCAGCGCATCTTCCTGTGGTTTGCGCTCCTGATCATCGTCTTCTGTATTGTCCCGATGCTGTACGCGGCGCATTCCGATACCATGAACGGAACACTTCTGCGTCTGGCAAAAGTACAGCTCAAGGCGTTCACGCCATTTTTTGAGGAAGCGGAAATAGCTTTCGGACGCATTGACGCCGCCGATCCCGCCTCTTTGTCATGGGACACCATGCAAAAAGTCTTGCATTATACCGGCTCATGGATTCGCTGGCCGTTCCTTCTGCTGCTTATTCTGTTCGGCGTGGCCTCTATTTTCATGGGTCGCGTGAGCGGTCTTGTCCGCCGTTTCAACATGGAAAGCCTGCTGAAAAACAATGCTGAGTCCTTTCCCTGTCTGCGGCCGGTGGTGGGACGTGGCAAGTATCTGCTTTCGCCAAAATCCTATGATTCCGGCTTGTGGCGAATCGCCCGGACGCCGGTGCAGTTTGCGCTCGAACACGAACTGCTGCTTGATGAACAGGGGAAGCCGTTTACGCCGGAACAGGCGCTGAAAAACGGTCTGCCGTCCACCGCCCTTCCCGCCTGGGGACACGCACGGCTGGATGAAGAAAAGGCTGGTGCCGTACTGACTAAACAACTCGGCAAACGATTTGAAGGCTACGAGGGACTGTCGCCCTGTCGCCGCGCCCTGGCTTCCGCCTTTCTGAAGTATGCGGACGGGGACAAGAAGGGCTGCATCGCTTTGCTGGATGCCGTTTCCCTTTCCTATGCTGAAAATAATGAGCAGGCGTCCTGTCCCTTGCTGGAAGACGACACCGTTGTCAGCAAGCTGAAAGAAGCATGGGACGCACACTCCTCCCTGCTGAACGAGAAATGTCTGAGCATCCATGCAGCCTATGAACTGCCCTGGTTCATGGCCTTGCTGTATCGGGCACGGCAAAAAGGCGTGCTGGCCACTTCGCAGTTCCTCTGGCTCCGGCCGCTGGATCGTCCGCTCTGGTACGCCCTCAACCAGTGCGGCGGACGCGCGGCATGGGCCGAAGGCTTCGCGCCGTGGGCGCATTATCAGGCGGAAGAAAAAGCCGGAATGCTTCTGGCCGAACCCCATATTCAGCCTGCCGTTGTCAGTCTCAAGCAATCTCTGGCCGCTCAGGGCTGGCTGACCGAAATCTTTATGCCGCCCACGCCGGAAACGACGCCGGTTCCAAGCGCCGATACCGCCGGAGCTTCGACTCCGGATACCGAATGTTCTTCCGTGGAACCACCGCCGGAAGTGGTGCTGGCCGAAGCGGAAACGGATCCCGAATACAACGCCAACGAAGATGAGAAGCTGGCTGACGAATACTTTTAGAGGTTATGCTTATGACCAGAACCATCAGAGGTCTGGAAGACCACGAAACGCAGGAACGAAAGCACCTGTACCGCGACGTGCGTTCCCCTTCCCAGCGCCTTGCGGATGCTCTCAAACTCGGTCAGGTACAGACCGGCGGAATTTTCACGGCGGGGCTGTGTCTGTTTCTTTTCCCGGCCTGCTCCACACCGCTGTTTTGTCTTGGTCTGGCGCTCTTTCTCGCCCGTTGCGCCTGCGTGAACAAAGAACGGCTGCCGTTCCGGATGCCAATGGGATTATACGGCACGGACGGGGGTGATCCCTTACCGGGAAGACGGGGCTACGCTAAACCAGAAGGTATTTTCTTTCTCGGCAACCGACTCCAGGACGGGAAGGAACTTTGGCTGAAGGCCAAGGATATTCTGACCCATTGCCTGCTTTTCGGAACAACCGGTTCCGGCAAGACGGAAACACTCGTTTCCCTTTCCTACAATGCCCTGGCGACGGCCAGCGGACTTTTCTACATCGACCCCAAGGCCAGCCCCAAACTGGCCGTCCAAATTTGGCAAATGGCACGATTTCTGGGCAGGGACGATGACTTTCGAGTGCTCAACTATGGCACTTCCGGCAAGGTTAAGGGCAAGTCTCCGCGCCGTCTTTCCAATACCAACAATCCCTTTACCTTTGGAAGCGCCGAAGCGTTGACGCAGCTCCTCGTTTCTCTCATGCCTGCCTCGGACGGAGCCAATTCCATTTTTGCCGACAAGGCGCAGGCACTGATTTCCGGCGTCATGTACGCTCTGGTGGATCTGCGGGACAAGGGGCTGCTCAAGCTCTCCACCTCCATTATCCGCGATTCTCTGGCGCTGGAAAAATGCGTGGCGCTGGCCCTGCATCCAGAACTGGATCAGGAATCCCGTGCCTCCATCCAAGCGGCGCTGGCCACCTCCGGATGGATTGCCGGGCGCGACCTGAAAGACCAGCCGGAATCCTTCGCAGAGCAGTTTGGCTACGCGCAATCCTATTTCGGCAAGGCGCTTTCCAGCCTGACGGATACCTACAGCCACATTTACGGGGCTGAAGATGGGGAAGTGGACTTTGCGGACGCCATCATGCAGCGCAGAATCCTCGTCGTTCTCCTGCCCTCTCTGGAAAAGGCCCCCGCTGAACTGGCCAGCCTCGGCAAAATCAGCCTTTCGGCCATCCGCAACGCCTGCGCCGTGGGTCTTGGCGCGAATATCGAAGGCGACGCCGCAGATGTGCTGGAAGCCCTTCCGACTGACGCCACAGGCATTGGGCCGTACCTGTGTATCGTTGACGAATACGCCGCCATTGTTACCCCAGGCTTTGAGGTCGTTCTGACGCAGGGACGCGGCCTCGGTATCGCCGCTATCGTGGCGTCACAGGATTACGCTGGTATTCTGGAAGCTGACCAGAAAGGAGCACAGCAGATGGTGGCAAACACCTCGATTAAAATTTTCATGAAAATGCAGGATGCCGAAAAGACATGGGAATTGCTGCGCGGACAGGCAGGGCAAAGCACTGTCCTTCGCACCACAGGTTTCAACGTCAATGAACAAATCAGTTCCGATTACCGCGATGCCAACTCCACCACGGTAGAACAGGAAGACCGCGTTGTTCTGCGTGATTTGCAGGAACAGATAGAGGGAGAGGCGCACTTTGTCTTTTCCGGCCAGATTGTCCGGGGAGACATGTTCTACGCCAATCCCTCACTCAAAAAGGCTCAACTGAGAGTGCCGCAGTTGCTGCAACTCCGTCAGGAGGCGGTCATCCATGAAGCTGCATAACGCGAAGCCGTCTGTTCCTTCCTACAGGAAAACCTTGTACGGGATATTGAACTCTTCTCCGAGGCGCTTGGCCATTTTTGTGGAAATCGGGCGCTTGCCGCTTTCCATTTCGGAGATGGCGTTTTGGCTGACGCCAAGGCGGGCAGCCAGTTCCGCCTGCGTGATGTCTTCCTTGCCGCGCAAACCGCGCAAGGCCATCGCCGGGCAACCGTCAGGAAAAACTTCATCGGCGCTGACGACCTCTTCTCCCTCTGAATTAACCCTGCGTACCTTGTGCCCGGCCAGAGAAAGAACTCCGCGAATGGCCTCGGCAACCTTTATGGTGTTTGCCGAAGGGACGGTAAGCTGGATCACACCACGCCCTTCCTCATCGGAACGAAGCATCATTTCTGCCAACATAGAATTTCTCCGCTTATTTATAACGGCTGTAGTCAACCTTTTCATGTGTACCGGCAAATTGAATTTCCAGTACGCGAACTACCCCATCAAGAACTTGCCAGACGACTACATAAGTTGGATGTCCCTTGTTCAAATGACAGTGGTGATGACCGGATTTGCTGCCAGCAATTTTGCCGTAGTGCGGCCAACCCGGGACAACCGGGCCTCTTTGCTCAAGGTCTTTACGCAGCAAGTACAGTATGTCGGCAATGGCCGGAGGTAACTTGGTTTTTTGCTTTTCAGCCTTGCGGCTGAAAACGACTGTCCACAGCTTGATGTCGTCAGCGTCTTTCATGAAACATGAATAAATGCAAAATGGTATAATGTCAACACAGGCATACCATTTTACCTATTTTTATAAGTATGCCGAGGAGATTCCTATGACAACACCGCTCAGGATTTCGCAAATAGCGATGTTTTTCCTGTTGGCCATTATCAACCCCCTCCACGCCGAAACGCCCATGTCTGACCGGATAGCCGTGCAAGCCGGCGTCAAAACCGAGATCGCCAAAGACCTGTCCCAACCATACCGGCCTTTGGAAACGCTCTCCGGCAGAACCTGTCTTGACGGCAGGCCGGTGGACGGTTTTCAGGGCGATATTGCGGAACTCTGGTCGAATCTCGAATGTCCGTACTGCGGCATTCAGGAACCGCTTCAAGCGCAGCGGGACAATCCCGCTCTGTGCATCGTCGTGAGACATATTCCCACGGATAACTATGGAGAATCGCTGAAAAAAGCTCTGGCCTATGAGGCGTTGCACGGCTTTTCCCTCAATGCGGCGCATCGCTTCTGGGATGCCGTTCTGCCAAAAACGACGCTTGGCATTCCGGTTCCGTATGAATCCGCCCTTCAGACAGCGCTTCAGGAAGCCGCCATTGCCCCAGAAGCCTTCGCGGACGCTCTGCAAGCCGCCGCCTCTCTGGTGAGCGCGGATATTATCGCCGCGCAATCGCGCATCACGTCCACGCCGACCTGGATTTTGGAGGGCATCCGTTTTCCGGCCTGCGACTTCACAGCGGCGGAACTGCCCACTGTTTTGGAACTGGCCAAGAAAGTCCGTTCTGGAGACACGGACGCTCAGAAGCGCGTGGCGGAAATCATCACACGTGGCTTGCTGAACGAGTCGCTTCTTTAAGAGGAGAACGCATGAACGTGTATTTTTCAAGCAAAAAGCATGATTGGGCGACACCCTGGGAGCTCTTCCGAGAACTGGATGCCAGATTTGGACCGTGTGAACTCGACGTGTGTGCCACGGCGCAAAACGCCAAATGCGAGCAGTTCTTCTCTCCCGAAGATGACGGACTGAGCCAAGTCTGGCACGGCGTCTGCTGGATGAACCCACCCTACGGACGCGCACTGCCCCATTGGATGCACAAAGCGGTAGTTGAGGTCTGGGCGGAACGCGCCCACAGAGTGGTCTGCCTGCTTCCAGCCCGGACGGATACGAGGTGGTGGCACCAATACGTTCTCCGTCACGCGACCGAAATCCACTACCTGCACGGGCGAATCCGCTTTGAGGGGGCTAGTTTTCCCGCGCCGTTTCCAAGCGTCGTGGCTCTCTTTGAAAAGCAACCGGTAACAGGAAATCTTCATTCGATGTGCCGGATGCGGTGTTTTTACTGTCAGAAAAAAAAGGGCGCTTGACCTTTTGCCGAAGCTCTTTTATCTTATTTTCAAGATAATACTTGAAAATAAGAAATGAGGAGAACAGGCATGGAACTGGCAAAGCTCACTTCACGCTGTCAACTCACCCTTCCTCGCGCAGTCCGGCAAAAGCTCGGCGTCAAGGAGGGAGACAAAGTTGTCTTTCTTGAGGAAAACGGGCGGATTTTCATTGAAAACGCTGAAAAGCTGAAACTTCCCCAACCGGAACACAACGACGGATAGCTCCGCCCTTGCGCCGCCTGCCTGTCGTTTGCAAAAGGACAGGAATATATGGCCAGACGGCACAAATCGAAAAATGATCCTCGCCAGTTGTCGTTCTTTGATGTTGTGGCGAACCAGATCGAGGAAATACGGGCGGAAAACATTCAGGACGAT
This sequence comes from uncultured Mailhella sp., assembly GCF_947631555.1. Taxonomy (GTDB): domain Bacteria; phylum Desulfobacterota; class Desulfovibrionia; order Desulfovibrionales; family Desulfovibrionaceae; genus Mailhella. The sequence goes on from NZ_CANRLT010000061.1 coordinate 10,328, forward strand.
ATGCGGGAAGAAGTCGCTTCTCCCGCACAGGCCGAACAGGCACAGCCTGTTCCCGCTGCAACGGAGCCGAAACAAAAACAGGACTTTTCCTTTCCGACCAATGACAAGCCGGAAAGAACGCTCCTCGGCCTCAATGGCGACGGCGAATCCGTGTATGAAATGCGCGACGGCTCGCGCATGTACAGCCGCAATCCGGAAATCATGCAGGTCATGGACGGCGACAAACGGACGCCCGAAAAACTGTTCGAGGCCGGAGCCGATGAATATCTGACCGTACAGGAAATTCACCATTTCACCCATACTCTGCCCTGGGAGGCGCAACATGCTCGACAGACAAACCTATCCGCTGGAAATCGCAAGCAAGGTTCTCAAGCCCGAAATGATTCGAGAAGTCAGAAGCGCGGGGTTCAGCAATTCGGCTTATTTAATTCTGGACAGATGGGCACTGAACAGTCCGGAAAAGCTCCGGAAACTGGAGATGGAGGGAGACCTGGCCCTGATCGTGCGGCTGGATCAGCAACAGTCTCTGGAGAAGCGCATCCTGAGCAGCGAATCAGCCCGACAGGCGAGTCTGCGGGGGATGTCGGACTTCGAGATATTGCAGAGCTGCGGAATCGAGATGAACCTGTAAACTTCCGTATAACCCCTGAAGTGCAGCTAGGCATTGGCGGTGCGAAAAGCAAATATGCGGATAACGTCGCCGCCATCCGCCTCCTGCAACAGCTCCAGACCAGCGGCGCGAAATCGGCCACCCCGGAAGAACAGAAAATCCTTGTCCGCTATGTGGGCTGGGGTGGCCTGCCGCAGGTCTTTGACGCCAAAAACGAACAGTGGGCCGCTGAATATCGTGAAATGCAGGGGCTGCTTACCCCGGACATCTACGCAGCCGCCAGGCGTTCCACACAGGATGCGCATTATACCTCGGAAACGGTTATTCGGGGCATATATGAGGGGCTTTCCCGCCTTGGCCTCGGCACCGGTGACCCTCTCCGCATTCTGGAACCATCAGCAGGCATCGGCAATTTCATCGGCCTCTGCCCCGAACAGTTCAACGCAAATTTTCTTGCCGTCGAACTTGACCCCACAACTTCAAACATAGCTCAATACTTATATCCCAATGCCAGTCATTTCAATAACGGTTTCCAGAATACCGGTCTCAATGCTCCGAATTTTGATCTGATTGTCGGCAATCCTCCCTTCGGCAAGCAATCGCTGTACGATCCCGATTTCCCCGAATTGCGGAAATTCTCCATCCACAACTATTTCCTGGCCAAGTCCATCAGCCTGCTGCGTGAAGGCGGCATTGCGGCCTTTGTCGTCAGCCGCTACTTCATGGATGCTGTCGATTCTACGGCGCGTGAGCATATCGCGGGCCAAGCCGATCTTCTCGGCGCTATCCGGCTGCCGGAAACAGCCTTTCGCCAGAATGCGCTTACTGACGTCACAACAGACATCGTGTTTTTCCAGCGCCATAACGGTGAGAACAAACGAAGCAAGGATTGGGTCTCCACGGGTTCGGACGTTGTGGACGACCTTAAGAACGGCGGTTTGAGCCAGGTCGTTATCAACAACTATTTCCTCCAGCATCCCGACCAGATTATCGGCAGAATGGTCTTGGATGGCGGTATGTATGAAAGAGCACTGGCCTGTGTCACTGACACAGCGCTGGAACTCGGCCCGGAAATTGCCAAACGTCTGGACGCACTTCCGGCAAACTGCTTCGTGCCATACAAGGAAAGCCCGCAAAACACGGCAGTCAGGGTACGCAACGCCACCTTCATCCGCAGCCCGTATTTTCAGGGGTTGAAAGCTGGCGCATTATGTGTGGAACCGCAGTCCCGAAAAATCGCCTTCAAAATTACCTCCGCCTTTGGTGAAAACGATTATGATCTTCTGCCGGTCAAAAACGAAACCGCACGATTGCGTCTGGCGGGCATGATTCAGATTCGGGATACCTTGCGGGAATTGCTCAATGAGGAAAAAAGCAACGGCGACGAAAGCAGAATGATGGTTCTGCGTGGCCGTCTCAACAGTCAGTATGACGCTTTCGTCAAAAAGTACGGCCACCTCAATTCCCAGACCAACAGATCCCTGATGCGGGAAGACCCCGAACACTCCTTGCTGGAATCGCTGGAAACCGATTACGACAAGGGCCTGTCGCCGGAAACAGCCCGCAAGCATGGCGGAACCGCCCGTCCCGCCTCGGCCAAAAAAGCCGCAATCTTCCGGCAGCGGGTGCTCAAACCTGCGCAAGTAGCAGAAACAGCGGAAAACGCCAGAGATGCCCTGCTCATTGCCCTGCGGGAAAACGGCAGGGTGGATTTCAGCCGCATGGCACAGCTTCTGCATCGTCCGGCGGAGGATATTCAGACGGAACTGCGGGAGCAGGGGCAGATTTTTCTGAATCCGGCCACTGAGGAATGGGAAATCCGCGACAGATACCTGACCGGTAATGTCCGGGCCAAGCTGCATCACGCACAGGAGGCCGCGCAAACGGACGCCCGCTTCGTTCCCAATGTAGAGGCTCTGACCGCCGCCCTGCCGCCGGACATCGAGGCTGTGGACATCGGCATCAAATTCGGCTCATCCTGGGTTCCGGCACAGGTCATTTCGGACTTTATGGAACATCTGCACGGCGGCAAGGGGATGCAGGAGGTCACCTATTTGCCCACGCTCGGACGCTGGCTGGCGAAAGTGAATATCTGGGACATGGCCATAAACGACAACGTGTGGGGTATTCCCGAATATCCGGCGGAAAAAATTCTTGAATCCCTGCTCATCAATCGCCCCATCAAGGTTGAGAGGGAAAGCGGCAGTTATGATGAGAACGGAAAACCCATCATGGTCATTGACCAGGAATTGACAGCCGCCGCCATGCAAAAGGCTGATGAAATCAGGCAGGCGTTTCTGGACTGGGTGTGGACGGACGATGAACGGCGCGACATGCTGACAAAGCTCTACAACGAGCGATTCAACACGAATGTTCCTCCAACCTATGACGGTTCCCATCTTGAACTGGTGAACGCCTCCGAGGCTGTCAAACTGCGTCCGCATCAGAAAAACGCTGTCTGGCGGGCCATTCAGGAAGGAACCTGCCTGTTTGACCATGTGGTGGGCGCGGGAAAGACGCTTGCCTGCGTAGCTACGGTTATGGAATCCAAACGCATGGGGTTTCTTTCCAAACCCATGATTGTCGTACCGAATCATCTGCTGCACCAATGGCGCGATGAATTTTACAAGTTATATCCTGACGCCAACATTCTCGTTGCGGACAAAACGGATTTTACCAAACAGAACAGGCAACGGCTCTTTGCCAAAATCGCCACCGGCGATTGGGATGCTGTCATCGTGGCACATTCATCCTTTCGCAAGATCGATATGCCGCGTGATGTGCAGGAAGACATTCTTCAGGAACAGATTAATATGGTGGTGGACGCCATTGCGGCTGCAAAGGAGGCGGCGGGCGGACGGGCCACCATCAAGCAACTGGAAAAACAGCGGGAGAAGATGGAAAACCGCTATGCCGAACTGATAGCCTCGGCAGGCAAGAAAGATGAAAATGTGGACTTTTCTGACCTGGGCGTGGACGCCCTCTTTGTGGACGAAAGCCATGAGTTCAAAAACCTTGCTTTTCAGACCACAATGAATGTCTCCGGCCTCGGCAATGTCACAGGTTCCGCAAAAGCCCTCGACCTGTTCATCAAGTGCCGCTATCTGCAACGCCAAAACAATGGTCGTGGCGTGTATTTCATGACCGGAACACCTATCAGCAATACCATCGCTGAAGTCTATACGCTGCAACGCTATATGCAGTATGAGGAACTGAAAAACAAGGATATTGAATTTTTTGACGCCTGGGCTTCCACCTTCGGACAAATCACCAATGGCTGGGAACTGGACGCGACTGGGGTAAACTACAAGCTGAAAAGCCGTTTTGCCAAATTTCAGAACGTGCCCGAATTGCTCTCCATGTACCGTACCTTTGCCGATGTCGTGACCAAGAGCGATCTGGACGACCAGGCGAAACAGGCCGGAGAACGGCCTCTGACGCCGCCGGTCAGCGGCGACAAGCCCTATAATGATGTTGTGGAACGCTCTCCGGATCAGGCTGAATACATGCAGAAAATCATCTATCGCATGGAGAATCTGCCCAAAGACCCGCGCATCGACAATCCGCTCAAAGTTACCAATGACGCCCGCAAGGCAGGTCTGGATTTCCGGCTCATCGAGCCGACCGCCGATGACTTTGAAGGCTCAAAACTCAATACGGCTGTCCAGCGGATATACGACATCTGGCGCGATACTTCCGCCGATAGAGGTACGCAGCTTGTTTTCTGCGACTTGTCCACGCCCAAGGGAGGCAAGGGTTCCACGCCGCAACAAGCCGCATCACCGCCGGAGGCTGAATCGGTTGATGATGAGGAAGACTCCGAGCGGATGGAATCGGATGCTGACAGCGGCGAAGATCCGACCGTGGCCACAGACATGGATGCCGTTATCGCGCTCTCGTCCGGCAATTTCTCCGTGTATGACGACATGCGGAAAAAGTTGATGGCACGAGGGATTCCCGCCGAGGAAATCGCCTTTATCCACGATGCCAACACGGACATACGGAAAGCAAAATTGTTCAGTGACATGAACGCCGGACGTGTCCGCATTCTGCTCGGCTCCACCGCCAAGATGGGCGCGGGTATGAATGTGCAGAAACGGCTTGTGGCCGCGCATCATCTGGATGCGCCGTGGCGACCGTCTGACCTTGAACAACGCAATGGACGCATTATTCGTCAGGGAAATATGTTTTACGAACGCGATCCCGATACCTTCTCTGTCCAGATATACAACTATGCCACCAAACAGACGTATGACGCGAGAATGTGGCAATGTATAGAGTACAAGTCAGCCGCTATTGAACA
>NZ_CANRLT010000062.1 GCF_947631555.1 uncultured Mailhella sp.
AGCGCGGCCTGCCGTTTGCCAGCACACTGAGAAGCTGCGCCTCATTCACGAGATCGGGGAAGCGGCGCAGGGGTGAAGTCACCGCGCTGTAGGCCGCAAGCCCCATGCCCGCATGGGGACGGGGGCGCACATCGAGAGACGCCCCCGCCAGGGAACGCACCACGCGGGCGATGTCCGGCGCACTGCGCCACACCCCGGCGTATTCCCGCGGCACGGCCACATCCTGCGTACGGAAGAGCAGCGGAACCTGACGCTCCACAGCCCAGGCCGCAAGTGCGGCGTTGGCGAGAATCATGAGTTCGGCCACGAGAAGCTGCGACTTCGGGGCGGCTTCGTGCTCCCTGATGTCCACGGTCACATCCGCGCCCTCGCCCTGCAGGACGAAGTCCAGCTCCGGCCGCTCAATGATGACCGCGCCCTGAGAAATGCGGTAGTCCAGGCGGCGCTGCCCCATCTCCCAGCCCAGGCGGAGCTGTTCCGCATAGGGTGCGGCGGGGTTGTCCGCACCGGTATCCAGCACGGCGTCGCAGTCGGGATAGCTGAGGTTGCGGGCCAGAGCAACGGAAGCCACGCGGAAGCCCTGCCCGCTCATTGCGCCGTCCGGGGCGACGTGGGCGCTCACGATGAGTGCGGGCCGCCGCTCGCCGGCAAAGAGGCTGAAGGCCCCCTCGCCCAGAGCTCCGGGCATCATATGGTACGTCCCCTCGGGCAGGTACAGGCTGGAGGCTCGATGAGCCACGGCCTTGCCCAGAGGACTTTCAAAATCCCAGAACCAGGCGGGACAGGCCAGCGCCACCTGCACGTCCCAGCCGCCGTCCTGCGCCGCGGCGATGGTGAAGGCATCGTCAATGTCCCGCGTGGACGCACTGTCGATGCTGATGAAGGTCTCATCGCCGGCCGGAGGCAGGCGGGACGGATCGGCGACGGCGGCAGCAAGGGCTTCGGTCTCTCCGCGGAAGGCTTGCTCCCAGTCCGTCCCTGCGGCGTAGTCCGCCCGATCCAGCCAGTAGTTGTAATGTTCGGGAACAAGCCCCCAGCTTTCGGCGAGCAAGAGCGGCAGGAAAGGATCGTCCGGCAGCCCGCGCGTCACCTGCTTCCAAAGGGTGTCGTCCTCCACGGTCTCGGGGTCCGTGATGCGGGTGCGCAGCATGTGTTCAAGGCGGGAACGCACCGGCTCTTCCGGCGCGGATTCCGGGGCGGGGGCAGACTTTCTGGCGGTGCGTGCCTCCCAGAGCCTGCGGAACCAGTCCGCGCCGCCGCAGATCATGGCTTCGCGCAGACGGGCCGCTTCCTCGGCCTGACGCCGGGCCTCCACCGTGGCGGCGTCGTAGATCTCGAACTCTGGCGGCTGAAAGCGGAAATGCGTCTTGCAGCGCAACAGTGCCCGGCCGCAGGCGGCCACGGTGTCCGCATCGGGACTGGAGTAACCGAGTTCGGCAAACCACTCCGCGGACGCGCTGGACACTTCGCCCTGCGCCATTTCCCAAAGCTCCACGGGCGCGGCCTCGGCACTCAGGCGCTCGCGGCGCTCACGGTGGCGGTTGAGCAGCTCCACCACTGCGTCCTTGCTCTGCCCTGCGCCGTACACCGGCCCGGCCCAGGGAAGAATGCGTGCGGACGACAGGTTCATCTCCCTGCGGTTGGGCAGGAAAAGACGAAGCTTGCCCTTCTGCTCCTCCATGATCCAGGCGATCTGCACCTCGTTCCCCAGGAGAAATTCAACGATGCAGCCCGCTCCGGGAAACTGCGTGATCGCTGCCATGACGCTTCCTTTGTTTCTGACTGCAGCCTTCAGCTCCGGACGGCGGAAGATTCCGCCGTGCCCCGGTTAATGCTTGAAGGAACGCTGCCCGGTATAGACCATAGCCACCTGCGGCTGATGCTCGTTGCAGGCCTGCACCACTTCCCAGTCCCTGATGGAGCCGCCGGGATGGGCGATGGCCGTGACACCCTGCGCCATGACCACGTCCACGCCGTCGCGGAAGGGGAAGAAGCCGTCGGACACCACCACGGAACCGGCCAGTCCGCCCCTGGCCTCGCGGGTCTCCTTCTGGACGGCCTCGAGCTGCGCGGCGGCTTCGGCATCGGCAAGCGCCTTCTGCTGCAATTCGTAGAGGGACAGGCCGAAACGCTTGAAGGCGAGGACATCGGCGTACTTGGTATAGGCCTTGTGGATGGCGAGTTCAGCGCAGCCCACGCGATCCTGCTCGCCCGTGCCGATGGCTACGGTCGCGCCGTCACGGGCGAAGATCACGGAATTGGAGGTCACCCCCGCTTCCACAGCCCAGGCAAAGAGCAGGTCTTCCGCCTCCTGAGGCGTGGGCTTGCGGGCGGTGAACACCGTGCCGTCCTTCTTCTCGCCGGTGGCGGGCAGAAAATCTTCCACGCTGCGGATGCGGTTCACAAAGGATTTCTGGATGATAATGCCGCCGTCGGTGAGGCTCTTGAAGTCGAGCATGGGTACGCCGCACAGCTCGTCAAGGTGCGCCAGCCCGGGCAGTTCGAGGATGCGCAGGTTCTTGCGGCTCTTGATCACGTCCAGCACGCCCGCTTCGAAGGAAGGCGCGGCCACGACTTCAAAATATTGCGAGGCGATGAGTTCGGCGCTCTTCATGTCCAGGGGGCGGTTCACCACCACCGCGCCTCCGAAGGCCGCGATGCGGTCGCACCAGAAGGCTTTTTCCAGTGCCTCAGCCAGCGTGCCGGCCCAGGCCGCGCCACAGGGGTTATTGTGCTTGAGGATGGCGGCGGCCGGACGGCGGGTCAGGTACTGAAGGATGTTGCAGGCGTTGTCCACATCCGTGAGGTTGGTCTTGCCGGGGTGCTTTCCGGCCTGCACCATCTGCGCCTCGGTGAGCGAAGAGACGATGCCCTGGTGCGGAGCGCGCCAGGTGAGGTTCGCGACGCTGTTCCTGCCTTCCACGAATTCGTACAGCGCGGCAGGCTGATCAGGATTCTCGCCGTAGCGCAGGCCGCGCACTTCGCCGCCCATTTCCCAGGTGCGCTTACGGAAAGTGAGGACACTGTCCCCGAGGGTAACAGTCATGGTGTCCGGAAAACCGTCCGCAACGATGGTACGATACATGTCTTTGAGGTCGCTCATGTCAGCTCCGCATGGTAGAAGTGATGACCCGGCAGGAAGGACGCGCCCCGACGGCAGACCGCGCTCCTCGCAAAAAAAAGATTCATAGCATAAAAAGCCCCGGCGGGCAATTGCTCACCCTGCGGCGAAAAGGGGTGGGGAAGCGGAGAGTGACGGGAATAAACTGGGCGCTGCCCCATTGCCCGAAGCTCGAAAAAAAACTATACTGCCTCCGCAAGCCGCACGGAGGAACCGTATGGAACATATGCTGCTGAAAATGGCCCGCTGGCTCAACGCCATGGACGAGGCGTCCCTCATGGCTCTGTGGGACAAGTACGTCCAGCGCGTCAGGGACTTCGACGCATCGAAGGAATGGGAAGAGGCCGCCATCATCCTGACGCTCCTCCAGGCTCCCACGCTCAAGAACCGGCTGTTCAACACCCGCTGGATGGAATCCCACGTTCTCCAGACGGAGCAGTCTCCCGGAATGGACTCGCCGCTTCACCGCCTCGTGTCCAGACCGCCCAGGCGGGAAGCGCCGGCTCCAAAGCCCACCAAGGCAAAAGTGCTTCCCTTCCGCCCCGGCAGCAAGCCTCAGCCCAGCTGACAGTGCGGGCAGAACACCGTTGTCCGGCCTGCGATGCGCACGGAATGGAGCGTAGAGCCGCAGGCAAGGCACGGCTCGCCCGCCCTGCCGTAGACGCAAAAATGGTTCTGAAACGCCCCCGCATCCCCGCGGGCCGTGCGGTAATCCCGGATGGAGCTGCCGCACTCTCGGATGGCTTCGAGGAGTATTTCCTTCAGACAGGCGTGCAGCGTTTTCAGACGTGAAGGACTGAGCGCCCTGCCCGGCGTGTCGGGTCGTATGCCCGCCCGGAACAGACTCTCGCAGGCGTAGATGTTCCCCACACCCGCCACCACGGACTGATCGAGAAGCAGCGTCTTCACGGGACGAACTGAGGCAAAGCGGGACGCAAACGCCTCACCGGACAGCTCCAGAGGCTCCGGCCCCAGGGCATTCCAGAAGTTCCATGCCGGCAGTTCCGGCAGGGAGACGCACCGAATCCGGCCGAACTTACGGACGTCATCGAAAAAAAGTTGCCGACCGTTGTCCAGTGTGAACACGGCCCGCGTGTGCGGCCCCGCAGGGACGTCCGCGTCGAAGACGAAAACCCGCCCCGTCATGCGCAGGTGAAAGGCCAGAGCCGCAAGCTCGCCGGGCCATACCGCCCCTTTCGGAAAATATTCCGCAGCCTGCACCGTGCCCGACGCCGTGTACATGAGCGGCCAGCGTGCGGACATATCGGGGACGGCAGGCTCTTTCGGCGTAGGACGCGAAGAACATACGCCTTCTCCCGTTCTCTGAAAGAACAGCAAAAGGAGCTTTCCGCGGCGGCCGGTTCCGCAAATCACAGGGCGCACCCGCTCCAGCGCTTCCGGCCCTATGCCGCCTTCCCATGCGCTTTTGCCGATGAGTTCGGCCCGCACGATGGCACGGCCGCACACTTCAGGCGCCAGAGTTCTGGCCACAGTTTCCACTTCCGGCAGTTCCGGCATCGCAGCTCCTCCTTTTCCATATCCACCTTCTCCATGTCCGAACGCCTGCCATGTCAGCCTGCAGCTGAATGCCTGCGCGCTCCCAGAAGATGCTGACGGTCTTTGCTGCGGAACGCAACCTTTTTTTCACTATGTTTTTGCCCGCACGAAACCGCGGGAAATTTTTTGCGCTGTTTGTGAGGGCATCTGTTTTTCTCACCGTTCCATCGTCCCCGTTCTTCCCTTCCTTCCCGCCGGCCCCTGCCGACAAAAGCCGCCCGGCGTCTCCGTCAGGCGGCTTTCAAAGTGTGTGCGCTGCTGAATCTTACTTGATGCGCTTATTGAGTGCCCACACCCGTTCCGTTTTGGGAAGCGGCTTCATGTAGGTGAGCCAGGTATGGCTCTTCAGCGCTTCGGGATCCATCTGCATCTCGCGGCTGAATTCCAGAATGGGTGGAACCAGCTTCGTGATGTCTCCGGAAACACCAGCGATAATCGCACCGTTGGTGGCGGCAAGGCAGAGTTCCACGGCCTTCTGACTGTATTCGGCGGAACTCATCAGTGCGTCAAGCTGGCGTGTGGGGTTGTGGAAGCCAACGCTGTTCTCGGCGGAGACCATATCCCAGAAGAACTGCCCCTTGCGGGTCATTTCACGCGCCTCGGCCATCAGGCTGTCGTACTCGGCATTCCGTTCACCCATAAACTCGTTGGCCAGACGCACGGCCTCGTGCGCGCGTACGCTGGCTTCCTGCGCCTTGAGGAGCTGCGCGAAGGTCTTTTGCTGCGTATCCAGAACGCGTCCGCGGAGGTATTCGGGTGTCTTGTCGGCGTGGCACTTGCGGCAGGCGCGCATTTCCGCATCCTTGAGCGGAGAAGTCCACCAGTGGCTGGAAAACTTCTTGCCGTCCTCGCGCTGGTAGGGCATGTGGCAGTCGGCGCAGGACACGCCGGCGGTCCCGTGGGGGCCGGTCTTCCACGTTTCATAATCAGGATGCTGCGCCTTGAGGATCTTCACTCCGGAAACGGCATGGACGAAATCGACGAACGGCCCGTTGTTCTCGCCCTTGTCCTGGTAGTATTCATAAACCTGTTCGACGTCGAAGCCGTTGTCCCAGGGGAAGGTGGGCTTGTTCGGCACCGTGCCCGGAGCCTTGGCAAAATAGTATTCCACATGGCACTGGCCGCACATCAAGGAACGCTTTTCATTGCGGGACATGGCGTCGAAGTCCTGGCCCGTGCGCTTCAGGTAATCCTGAAGCGGTATGGAGTAGAGCTTCATCTCCATGTTCGTCGTGTCGTGGCAGGTAGCGCAGCTGATGCTTTCGTCATACACGTTGAAATTTTCGCGCAGTTCGTTGAAGTCACGCGACCAGAACTTGTCGCCATCCTTCTGCACCCACTGCACCATGTTAGGTGTCTTGCAATTCCAGCAGGTGGCCGGCTGATTGCCCTTGCCGTCGGGCGCGTAACGGTTGATGCGGTCGATTTCGAGGATGTCCTCAACGGCGTGGGTATGGCCGCGGGCCGCATTGTACTCGTAGGCGAACGCATAGCCGAGCCACAGATTCTTCAGATACGGCTGGGCGTGTTTCCACCCCTGTGGCGGGGTCTGATGGACGTTGTCGTTCTTGCGGTAATTGGACGAGCCGTTGTACTCCGTCATCACCGTGCTTTCATCGTTCTGCTTGTAGGTGGCGTACTGCCGGGGGAAGATCTTCTCGAAAGAGGACGCCTGATTGGTGAACGCGGGAAGCCCCGTGTTGAAAACGGGCGTTTTTACTGTATGGGTGTCGTCGCAGCCGGCGCTCATCATCACGCAGGCGAGCGCCGCGCCAAGCACGGTCAAGCGTGTCTTATTCATCCGCCGCCTCCCTGAAGCTGACAGGTACTTTCTTCTGATGCGCCACGCTTCTGTGGCAGTCAAAACAGTATTCCTTGGCCATCACAACATTCTGCACCGTCGCCCTGTGGCAGGAAATACAATTGTTGTGGATTACCGTCCGCGTTTCCAGTCCGGCGCGCAGGGGCGCATCCAGTCCGCGGATGTTGTCAATGAAGTCCCTCAGGCCCTCTTTGGCCTTGAAGGGCAGCTTCACCACAAGATTATGCGGCGCGTGGCACTCGTTGCAGGCAAGGTCGGCGTGCGGGGAACGGCTGTGCGTGATCGCTGCCTGTTCCATCACATGGCAGACGGAACAGAACGGCCGCGAATCCGAATAGCGCATCCCCACGGCGGCCGCCAGAACCAGCGCGGCGCCGAACACCGTGCCTGCGGTCAGCAGTTTCCACGGCTTGAGCCTTGATTTTTCCATCGCTCTCCTCCACTCCTCGATGGCTCAAAAAATCGGCTGAAAAAAGGATTAAAGTCAGGATAGGCGATTTTTCAGCTCCAAACTGTGATTTAAATCACAGCAACCGAAACAAGAAAAAAAAGAGCATGTGAAGGTGTTTGTTTTCGTCCGGAAGGTATTCGTTTTTTACGTTCAAAAAGCATTTTCTGGGTATCCGTGCGAAAAGCTGGCGGAAGGGGCTGCCGCTGCGGAAGGGGGGAGAAGGAATGACGGAAAAAATGACGGCGGGCGCGGCTATTCTTCCAGACTGCGGCGCAGGGCCTGCGCGTCTGTGATGACGATGCTTTTGCGCTCCAGACGGATCACGCCATCGCGGGAGAATTGACCGAGCTGGCGGCAGAGGCTCTCGCGGGACAGCCCCAGAAGTCCGGCGAGTACCTCGCGGGTCACGTCGTCTTTCAGCACCGGAGAATCTTCGACCCGCGCCTTGTGCAGGAGCCAGCCCGCCACACGCCGGCGCACCGAAATTTTGCCCTGCGAGGCTGATATCTTATTAATGAACATGCGCTGACGAGCCGCAAGTTCCCGCATGAGCCTGAGCGAAAGGGCCGCGTTCGCCTTAAGTTCGGCCAGAAGCGCCGCAGACTCGATCTGCAGAACGCGGCTCTGCTCCAGCGCCAGCGCGGAATAAAACGCCGTTCCGCCGCCGAAAAGGGCGCAGAGATCAATGAAGCGCCCCGCGCACATCACATGCAGAATGGAACCCTTGCCGGAAAGCGTCCCCTTGATCAGTTCCACCCTTCCGGATTCAAGCCAATAGGCGGAAAAGAGCTGCACACCTTCGCTGAAGATCCACTCTCCCTTGCTATAGATGCGAAACCGCGAAACCGCCGCCAGGGCGCGCGCCCCTTCTGCGGACAGATCCTGAAAACGGTTCTGCAGCTGTTCCCAAAGCTCTTCGGCCATGCTCCATACCCTCTTTCAGAGGAGCAGAGGCTCTCCCTTTAAAAGGACGCCTCACAGCTTCTCAGGCTACCATGCACGCCCAGGGACGGCAAGCCCGTCCCACGGGGAGAACTACGCGACGACGCAGAAAGATTTTCGAGAAACATCATAAAATTCAGAGTATTACCGAAAACATTCTACTTGTGAAGCCATCGTGGGGCAAGTGATGGAATATGACCGGCCGCAAAAATATCCGACGCCGCTCCTCGCAGGAATACGCGCAAACAGCGAACGAGACTTCCGTGTTCACCGCTCGGCACAATTCGTGAATTTTTGAGCATCTTGCGAACACGGCCCAGACAGACACCGCTCCGCATGCAAGTCAGGACGCCTGACCTTCCATGCCTTCCCCGACCACAAATCTACCGCAGCCGAACCATGAGGGGACCGTCCTTTCGGACGGACGCCCCGAAACACGCAAGCTTTCTGCGGGAAGGCGTCACTGCTTTCCCAGGGTGCGTCTGAGCTCGACGCATTCCTCGCAGGCGTCCTGATTGCCGTTGATACAGGAACGGGTAAACCAGTGCAGCGCCGTCTCCAGATCCCGCTGAACGCCCTGTCCGTCACGGTACATCACACCAAGATTTGACTGCGCCTCGGCGTTGCCGCTTTCGGCCGCCTTTTCGAGCCATTCCAGTGTCTTCTGGTAGTCCTGCGGTACGCCGCGTCCATAGTAATAAAGCTCGCCCAGCCACAGCTGAGCATGGACATGTCCCGCAGCAGCAGCTTTCTCAAGCCACTTGCGGGCCTTCTGGTAGTCCTGCGGAACACCCTCACCGTCCATGTAGAGCATGCCCAGCATCGCCTGACTTCGCTCATTTCCCTGACGCGCACCTGCTTCATACCACTGCTTCGCCTTCTGGCAGTCCTTCGGAACGTCAAGGCTGTAGTAATATATGTCGCCAAGGAAAGTCTGAGCATTGGCATTGCCTTGAGCCGCGGCCTTTTCGAACCATTCCCGCGCCTTTCGGTAATCCTTTGGCACGCCCGAACCATTGCCGTAAAGCATTCCTATCCGTGTTTGGCTTTCCGCATGTCCCTGCCTGGCTGCTTTCATGTAATACTCAAAGGCCTTTCTGTAGTCCTGCGGAACGCCCTGTCCGGAATGGTAAAAAACTCCCAGATTAAACTGTGCCTTGGCATAGCCCTGCTCCGCCGCCCTTTCAAAGCATTCACGCGCCTTCTGATAGTCCTGCGGCCCACCTTGGGCATCTCTGTAGAGAACGCCAAGATTGTACTGCGACAGGGGATCTCCAAGCGCCGCCGCTTGTTCGTAGCAACTTCTGGCCTTCTGAAAATCCTGCGGCACGCCATGGCCAAAGTTATACAGATGCCCCAAACAGGCCAGAGCTTCCAAACTTCCCCGCGCCGCTGCCCGTTCGAGCCATATTCTGGTTGTGTGGTAGTCCTGAGGTACACCCTGACCAAAATAGTAAAGCTCGCCCAGATGAAATTGCGCCCGGGCATTGCCCTGAAACGCCGCTTTTTCGAACCACTTGCGGGCTTTCCGGAAGTCCTGCGGTACTTCCTGTCCCTGGGCATACATCATGCCCAGATAGGTCTGAGCATCGTCATTCCCCTGAGCGGCCGCCCTCTCGAACCATGCCCGGGCGTCGCGGAAGTCCTGCGGAACGCCCTTGCCAAAATAGTAAAGTGAACCCAACAGATACTGCGCTCCGGCCAGTCCTTGAAGAGCTGCTCTTTCGTACCACATCCGTGCCTTCTGATAGTCCTGGGGATAGCCCTCGTTGCCAAGTTCATAGCAAACGCCAAGATACGCCTGCATATTGGCATCTCCCGAAAAGGCTGCTTCTTCCTTGCTGTTCATCGACATCCTCCTGTCTTCCACCGGGATGGCGGCATTTGACAGCGTACCGCGTCTGGATGGCTTTTCTCTGAAAAGTCAGATTTTAAACACTTTTCAAAGCTGAAGAAAAAAAAGAGCAAAAATTTTTCATTATGGATATTTGTTGTGTGGAAGATTTTCATATTTAAAAGATAAACCATAAGATACATATAATCTTCTCATCCAGTCAACACATCCTTCAGGTAATACTATATCCTCTGGAATTGTAATCGATATTACCCTTTGATCCCAAGTGGTAGTAATCTTTGTACCATCAATTATTGGTGATTTAAATTCTAGTTCTAAAGCATCCAATACACTTTTTTGATAAGGATTTTCCATATTACCACCACCGGTGAAAAAGATATAGACAAGACGACGTATCGAGTCTTCTGTCGTAATAGGGATAATGTATTTAGGATTATTATTGTTTTTATTGTCAATTTTAAGAGAAGATTTCAATTGGGAGAATGTTGCCGAGCGAATCTTTTTCTCAAGTTCATTAGCAAGCTCTCTAATTATAGTATTTAATATATTATTATTTATAATACTATTTTTTTCTTTTTGTTGGCGCCAATATTCTATTCCACCTTGATTACTCTCTTTTTCACATCTACGTTCAATAACTCCAGAGCCAAGTTCAAAAACCTGAGCACTAAAATAATTAATTCTCTCTCCAATTTGCTTTCGATTTGTAAGAGTAAAACAACACTGATCGACGGTACCAGACCCAACATCTGTTACAAAATAAATTCTTGACGAGTCACCAGGTGATTGCGGAGACATGCTAAAAGGTTGGATATTGGCACTGACTTCGGGATAGACATGACATGATTCGTCAGATTCGACAGAAGTCTGTGCAAAGGCAATCTCCATTTCTTGGCAGGAGGCAGTGTCAGGTAATGGTTCAGGCTGACAGGCAATCACCCATGCTTTTTTGAGAATTTCAAAAAAAGTATCTTCTGTGGCCGTATCAGTCAAATTGCTGACGGGGATAGCCATAGTTACATACATGTCATCCTGTGAATTTTTTCCAAAGTCCTCATAGTATTGCTTAAAAATTCCTTTTCTGATAAATTGAAGAGTTCTTGACAAATAGAAGAGACATGCGGCCTTTACAAATGCTTCCTGCTCCTTGGATCCGGGCACGAGTCCAAACACCTTGTTGATACGTGATAGCGTTGGAGACTTGAAGTTTCTTTGTGAAAGGTCAGCCAGTGCCACTTTAATATGCCAAAGTCCATTTGTTGGGTACTGCTCATTTTCTTTATTTATGGAAAATTTTTTATTTTCACAGATAATAGTACTGGAAATTAAAAACTCCTTTCTGCCACCAAGATCAAAGGTAAATACATAAGCCTTTTCCTTTTCAAGATCACGAAATACACACTTGGAATATGATGTGCCAAAATCAAACCCCAATTGAATGTAATATGCATTTCGAGCAGTTTTTGGTTCAAAAAAAACTGTTTTTTTGAGCCAGTCAAAAACAGAACCCATATTCTCTCCTCCAATTATATCTGTACGTTAGTTGTTAATAAAGAACCCCATAGCCACACTGCCCGCTTGAGGATCGAAGGCAGCCTTCTTTCTGTTGAGTTCGTCCAACTGCCTAGTCATAGCTTCCTGTGTTCGCCGAATACGACCTTTGAAAGCAGGTATCACCTTATTCTTGGGATCTCTCGCTTCAAGAGATTTTAATGTTTGCTTGAGATTCTCAATGCGAGAACCAAAGAGTTTTTCTATACGTTGCTTTCGTATTTGATAGATATTTTCATTTTCTGCCTGCATCCGTGATATTTCATCTATAAAACGATTTTGAAGTTCTTGGTCAAGAATATTAAGTGGATCACAAAGTGCAGTTCCTGATGGATAATTTGTATAATTCCAATCTGTTCCTTGTTTAATTAACTCATTAAATATTTGCTCACTTTCACCTTGGGAAAATATTTCTTTTGTTTCTATGTTCATGATCCCGTAGCTTAATTTTTTTAATACAGAGATACCAGATATCTCAAACAAATATACATTAAATACATATGCGCCTTGTTTCAAAGAGTGAATGTCCGTACGAGCAATTGCTGTTCGGCAAAATCTTTGCCCATTCTCCCTATAGCAGTTGGTTATCCACCGAATAAATGGCGAAAGATGATTAATTAAAACAATCTGTTTTTTAGACGAAGACAATTTTTTATAAATAGTTCTGTCAAAACATATGTTCAGTGTCTGCCCGCGCAAGTTACTGACATTAGTGAAATGATTTTCATTAATAAATCTATCAAGGTCAGCGCGAGCTCCCGAAGAAAGTTCAAGACTCATACATCCAGGTTCAGGAGAATCAGGTCTTATGAGTGTTCCTGTAAAATAGTGGCCAAAGAAATCTCGAACATAGCTCTCCACTTCTTCTGCACTGATATAGCGTCCTTGATCATGATCTTCTTTAATCTTGCGTTGGATATAATCTGAAAGCCCTAGAAGTTGAACCCCCTGTTCCTCCAACATCTGCATATCACTCATTTTTTTATAAAGAATCTGTTCCGTTTGCGATATCCGATCATTTTGTTCATCAATGGTGAGATCCTTGGTAAATAAATCCTTTGTCAGTTCACGTATTTCTTTGCCTAAAATAGCCTCTATATCGCCAAGCGTACTGGAGAATATACTCAATTTCTCATGGAGTCTCTGATATACCCTTTCTTCAATGGTATCTTTAATACTGAAATTAATAATATTCAGCACTTGAGATTTCTGGCCCACACGATCAATTCTACCGATTCGCTGTTCAACTCGCATGGGATTCCAAGGCATATCATAATTAATAATGATATGGGCACACTGAAGGTCAAGACCTTCGCTCCCCACTTCTGATGAAAGCAAAATCTGAACCTCACCGTTGACAAATTTCCTTATTTCGGACAAACGCTCATCCATGCTTTGTTTACCGCTTATCATGCCTACTTTCTTACCTTCTGCTCTCAAGCGATTATACAGATAGCGCAACGTGGCATGATAGTAAGCAAAGACAATGATACGTTCATTGTCGTATCCTTGAATTATCTCCATCAGTTTGGCAAATTTGCTGTCACAGGCAGCAAGTAGCCTTGAACTGGGAATATTCGGCATTTGACTGGATGCCTTTACCTTGGGGCCATCATCCTCATTGAGCTGCTCGTCGAATACTTCAGAGAGGAGATTTTCTTCATCGTCCTTCCCACTACGACTTTCTGAATAGGCAGAAAGACTGCTGGCTGCCATGAGTTGGTGGCTGATAAGGTTAAAGATTGAAAAGTTCGATTGTTGCTTTTGACAACGGACTCGAATAGATGTTTCAATAGCCCTATAAAATTTTTGCTCTTCTGGAGTGTACTCAATCTGGTACACATTAGCCTTGCGCTGAGGCCGATCTTCCTTTACCTGTTTTCGCAATGTTCTGTTAATATACTGACTAAAAATATTTAATTTTTCTGCAAGCTCCTGAGCTTGGGCCAGAATTTCTGTTGATTGATTTTTTTGTAACCGAGACACACATTGCTTAAACTGTTCAAAAAGCGGTGAGTCTCGAATATAACGGTTGTTTTCCATGCCTTGCAGGTAGTCTTTAATTTGCTTAAAATCAATGATATGCTTTGAAAGGCAAACGGATGCATGTACCGTTGCAGCATTGACTTTTATTAATTCACTGAACGTTGCCTGTGATGAAAAAAAATCTGAATCTATAAATGAAAGTAAAGAGTGCAAATCTTCACTTTTGTTGTTAACTGGTGTGGCTGAAACACAAATAACACCCTGTGCAGCTGCAGAAAGACATTCGCCGAGCATATGCACTGAAGTGCTGGAATTACGCATATAATGTGCTTCATCAAAAATGACAAGATCAAAGGGAAAACCTTCAGGATCATCCCAATTTTTTAATTCTCTGAGTAACTGTGCTTTCTCAGATATGGCAGCGTCATCGTTTCCATCTGGTTGCTTGCGTAGTATGTCCAGGTCAGATTTGCGAGGGCGAAGTGAAGAATAGGTACTGATGAGTGCGAACTCTTCCTCGTCACCTTTCCGCTGAAATTCCGTGATGTTCTTCTTGAATTCCACGAAGTCCACACAACGGGCATCCACAAAGAATTTATCCTTTAATTCAGTTTCCCACTTGTCTGCCAGAGTTGGCGGACATATGACGAGCAATCTTTTCCCTCGACGGCGGGCCTGCATCTCTATCCAGATGAGTCCTGCTTCGATGGTTTTGCCGAGACCTACTTCATCCGCCAATATAAGACGCTGTGTCGGTGAATTGATGAATTTGAGTACAGGCTTAAATTGATAGGGTAAAAATTCTATCTGAGCAGCTTCCATAGAGTAGATGATTTCATTAAGTGTTCCAGACAATTTTTCAAACGTGATGAGCCGCTTCAAATCGGAAATACTGCCAAAACATTCTCGTTGAATCTGAACAAGTGGATTTTGATTATTTCCATCATCAGGCACCAAGCTGGAAACAGGCAAAACCTTGATCTGACCATTAGTGTAACGAACCCGTGCAAAGTTAGCTTGTAGCATTTCTATGAATTCGACATGGTCCGCAGGCCGATTCTTAATTATGAATTTCTGTCCCTTGGAAAAGGGTATAGCCGTCGATTGAGTCATGGGCAACTCCAGGAGAAAAAGACTAAGAAAATGGAGTGATAGGAACATCACACCTCTGTGACACAGGTCAATCAACTAAGAATATTTGCACACTATTTAAGTTTTATCTCAAAATTCATAAGAGTCAATAAAAATTTTTAAAGGAGACACTGACTTTTATAATGACAAATGTTTGAGATTATGCTATCCTTCAAAAAAAAACGGAGGGTACCGAGATGC
>NZ_CANRLT010000063.1 GCF_947631555.1 uncultured Mailhella sp.
GCCCGCCTCCATGCCGGCTTTCCAGCCGGCGCGGGGTCGTCGCTCCAAACGCGCTACCGCGCGTGCCTCCGGCGGTCTAAGGAAGGGAAAGGCAAGTAAGCAAACGCCTGAGGGGAGGCAGGGGCGGGGCGCCGGGGGCAAGTCTGAGCTTGCTGTTCTGTCTGCCGCGGTGTAACCTGCCGAACGTGGGCATGTCCTCCGAAAGGAGGGTACTCCCATGAAACACTTCCTCCAGGATGTGCTGGCGGGATGTGCTGGCCGCGTTCGTGGCTGCCGTCGTTGCGGCTTTGGTGGTTCGTTTTATGAACCTCTAAAACGCAGGTTGCCCCGGTAGGAGTGTGTTCCTACCGGGGCGTGAAACTTGCGAACCTCTTCATTCGCGGGGGACGTGCCCCAGGGGGCAGAGGGTGTGTCCAGCACTCTCTGCCCCTGTTATGTGCATTTCCCTCACCTATGTCAAGGGGTGGGGAGTGCTGTTCTGCCTTAGACCGCCGAAGTGGGGAAGACAGAAAAGGCATCTTGCATTTCCTGCCGGAAAAGCGAAAGGCAGCCGAACTTCCAGTTCAGCGAAAGGCACCTGCTGGCGGTCTAAGGAAGGGAAAGGCAAGTTAACAAACTCCTTATCCGCCGGAGCGGGGTAGTCGCGCGAGCGTCAGCGAGCTGATAGCGGAGGCGGCGTGTTCGTCAGGCTCTGCCTGCAAACATGGTTACACCGCCGAAGCGGAGCAGACAGGCATCTTAAACCTTGCCTTAATGCCAGGCAGCGGCTATGCTGAGGGTGAGGTTGCCGAATGGAGTACTGGTCAGGAATTTTTGGCATGGCAGGCGCCGCCTGCATTGCCATCACGTTCATTGATGGCAATCTGCTCCCCCTGTTCTGGGGAGTCGTTCTTTCCTGTGTTGGATACAAGCTCTGGAGGAACAAATATAATGTATAGCCCGCTCTTTCTTATTGTAACCTCTGTAGTTCTTGGCGGCGCAAGTATCTATGCCCTCTGGTATGCCGGCAGGAACAGAAACCGCACTACTACGCATAACTGAATTTTCCGTTGTATGTGACACCGTCTCTTTTAAGGCCGCAGCAGAGCGGCCTTTTTTTCGCGGTCTAAGGAAGGGAAAGGCAAGTAAGCAAACGCCTGAGGGGATGCAGGGGCGGGGCGTCGGGGCAAGTCTGAGCTTGCCTTTCTGTCTGCCGCGGTATAACCTGCCGAACGTGGACATGTCCTCCGAAAGGAGGTGATGCCTATGCTGCACAATCGTAGGGCAGTCGTGACCAACACCATTGGCCGGCTGCTGGCTGATTTGATCAAGCGTCTGTTTGATTAAATAAGTTCGCCCCGGTGAGAGAACGCAGCTCTCATCGGGGCAGCTACTTTGAGCTTCTTAGCGGAAGCTGAGAACCCGGAGGACTTGCCCCAGGGGGCAGAGGGTGTGTCCAGCACTCTCTGCCCCTGTTTATTAGCATTTCCCTCACCTATGTCAAGGGGTGGGGAGTGCTGTTCTGCCTCCGGCGGTTTAAGGTTACGGCTCTTGCAGGCACTCCAGCAGCATACGCAGGGCCTGCCGTGCCGCCTGTACGCGCACGGCGTCACGGTCCCCGGAAAAATGCAGGCATTCCGCCCAGGTACGCCCCCGAAGCGCCACGGCGATCCACACCGTGCCCACGGGCTTGTCCGGGCTGCCTCCGCCCGGCCCGGCCACGCCGCTTGTAGCCACGGCCGCATCCGCTCCGGTCACGCGGCAGGCTCCGGCGGCCATAGCGCGAACCACCGGCTCGCTCACCGCACCCCAGGCAGCCAGATCCCCGGCAGACACGCCGAGGACGCGTTCCTTCACGCTGTTGGCGTAGGAGATCACCCCGCCGAGATACCAGTCGGAAGAACCGGGTCTTGCCGTGAGCAGTGCGCCGATGAGTCCGCCCGTGCAGGATTCCGCCGTGGCGCAGGTGAGTTTTGCGGCGCCGAGAGCCTCGGCCAGAGCCGCCGTTAAAGCGTCATTTTCCTCAAACATGGTCTTTTCCCCTCCCTCTCCTCAGCCCTCTCGCCGTCCCTCTCTCTCCGCCCCTCTCTCCCTCTCTCTCCCCCTGCCGGGCCGGGCGGCGGGCGCTCCCGCTGGACGAGCTACAGGATGCGGAACACGGCCGCGCAAAAACAGTACCCGTTCCCCCGCAAAAGTAAACATCCTGCGGATTTCCCCGGCGGCAAGGCTGTTGCATAAACGGCACATTCGCGGTATACTGGGAAAATTGAAAGGCGTTCCCGCGTGGGCGTCTCCGCCTCTGCGATGTCACGGTGCACCTTTGCGGAGGGCTTTGCAAAAACGACGAAACCGGACTCAAGGCGCGGCATGGAATACGATGTCTCTTCCCTCACCCCGCGGCAGCGGGAGGGCCTGGAAAAGGAATGGCTCCTCACGAACCGCTGCGGTGATTACGCTTCAGGAACCGTCCTCTCCTGCAGCACGCGCCGCTACCACGGACTTCTGGCCGTACAGACCGCGGCCGGACGCCGTATGCTGCTCTCCGCCCTTGAAGATTCCCTGCATCTGAACGGCCTTATCTTCCCGCTTTCCGTGCGCGTCCACCCCGGGCGGCTCTGGCCCGAGGGCTGGAAAGCTCTGGAGCGCACCGTGTGCGACCACGGCTCCGTGACCTTCTTCTACCGCTTTCCCGGCACGGGCGTCCGCCTGAAAAAGCGCCTCTCCTTTGCCGGCCGCCGCATCCGCATCACCTACGAACTGGACGGCGCGCTGAAAGGCTCACCAGGCAGCTCGTCAAAGGACACTGAAGCCCTGCTCGACCTGCGGCCTCTGGCCAGCGTCCGCAACGTCGATTACCTGCACCCCGCCGATCCGGGCCGCGCCGCCTGCGTCCAGGCCCTGGAAGCCCCCCTTGCACCCGGCTTTGCCTACCGCCCCGATCCGGCCATCCCCGGCCTGCTCATGCGCCTCTGCCAGGGCGAAGACGCATCCTTCCGCCTGGCTCCGGACTGGTATTACCGCATCCTCTACCCCGTAGAACAGGCCCGCGGCTACGACTGGAGCGAAGATCTGCTCATGCCCGGCGTCTTTCAGGCCCGGCTCGTGCCCGGACGCCCCGCCGTGCTGGAAGCCTGGGCGGAGCCTGTCTGCGAAGCCTGTCCCGCGCCCCTTCCGCCCATCGACTACGCCGACCCCCTGCTGAACGGCCTGCGCCGCGAGGCCGATCGTTTCCTCATGCGGGTGGACGGCGCGCCCGTAGTTCCGGCGGGCTACCACTGGTTCGGCCCCTGGGGACGCGACACGCTCATTTCCCTGCCCGGTCTGACCTTTGTCCCAGGCCGGCTCCAGGAGGCAGAAGCCATACTTGAACAGCTCTGCGCCTCAGCGCGGGACGGGCTGATCCCCAACCTCCTCGGTCCCGGCAACGCCGGAGAATCCTTCAATGCCGCGGACGCCTCGCTGTGGTTCCTGCTCGCCGTGCACCGCCTGTATCTGGACTGCCCGCAGGAACGCGGCTTTATCCTCTCCCGCTGCTGGCCCGTGATCAAGGATGTGCTGCGCGCCTTTCAGGAAGGAACCGTGCCCGATGCGGATGGGAACATGCTCGTGCAGGCAGGCGATGACGGACTGCTCGCAACGGGCAGCGAACGCACCCAGCTCACCTGGATGGACGCCAGCGTGGACGGCAGGCCCGTCACGCCCCGCCACGGCTGCGCGGTGGAGCTGAACGCCCTGTGGTTCGACGGGCTTGCCTTTGCGCGGGAATTGGGCGAAAGAACGGGCGTCACGCCCCCGGCCGTGCACCTGCTGCCCTCGCTGCGGCAGGCTTTCCGCCGCGCCTTTGTCCCCGGCCCGGAACTCGCCCCGCGCATGCACGGCGGGCTTTTCGACACCTGGAGACCCGGCGCCCCCCGCGACCTGAGCATCCGCCCGAACCAGATCTTCGCCGCGGCTGTCCCCTGTTCGCCTCTGGAACCAGAGGAACAGGCCGCCGTGGTGCGCTGTGTGCGCGAGTGTCTGCTCACGCCCTTCGGCCTGCGCACCCTCGCCGCTTCCGATCCGGCCTACCGGCCACGCTGCCAGGGGACGCAGCGGGAACGCGACCTGGCCTATCACCAGGGCACGGTGTGGCCGTGGCCCCTGGGCGCCTATACTGACGCCCTGCTCAGGACCGGCGCTTCCGACAGCGCTGTTCTGGACTTTCTGAACACATTGACGCCGCTCTTCACCCGGCACCTGAACGAGGCCGGGCTGGGGAGCCTTTCCGAAATTTTCGATGCCGAGCCGCCGTATGCCCCCGGAGGCTGCATCGCCCAGGCCTGGAGCGCTGCCGAATGCCTGCGCCTCCTGCTGACGGTGAAGGAACGCCGTCCGCGGGCGTGGTCTGCATGGCGCGGGACGCTGTCACACACGGATGAAGGGTTCGATGACCGGGGCAGCAAGGAGTGGATATGCGAGTCCTGATGTTCGGCTGGGAGTATCCTCCCGCCATCAGCGGCGGACTGGGAACAGCCTGCCACGGTATAAGTACCGGCCTCGTTGCCAGAGGCACGGATCTGGTCTTCATTCTGCCCCGCCTGGACGGCAGGGAACCTGACGAAGGCGTCTATCTGCGTTCGGCTTCAGGTACGCCCGTATCGCAGGAACTGAAAAAGGCCGTCGCCGCCGCCCACAGCCATGTCGGAGACAGGCTGAACCTGCGCCCCGTGCCCTCACGCCTCACCCCCTACGGGAGCCAGGGCTTCACCAACCCGCTCAAGCTACCCGCCGCGGGAACTTCCGGGGAAATCAGCCACCTGCACGGGGGCTACCACGACGACCTCATGGAAGAAATCTACCGCTACGCGGACGCGGCCTCGGCCATCGCCGTGGAAGAACACCGCCGCCGGCCCGCCGACCTCATCCACGCCCACGACTGGATGACCTTCCCCGCCGCCATAGCCGCCAGTGAAGTCACCGGACTGCCCTTTGTGGCGCACCTGCACGCCACGGAGTTCGACCGCTGCGGCGAACACGGCTACGACAAGATTTACGCCATTGAGAAAAACGGTCTGCAGGCCGCCGACCACGTCATTGCCGTGAGCGAACGCACACGGCAGATGGCCATCACGCGCTACGGAGTCAACCCCGACAAGATCTCCGTCGTCTACAACGGTGTTTCTCCGCTGGCGCACAAGCCCATTTCCAGCGTGCCGCCCCTCATGCAGGAGGAAAAGCGCGTGCTCTTCATGGGCCGCATTACCTGGCAGAAGGGTCCGGGCTTCTTTGTGGACGCCGCCCGCCTCGTCCTTGACCAGATGCCGGATGTGCGCTTCATCATGGCGGGCAGCGGCGACCTGCTCAAGGCCATGATCGAACGCGCCGCCGCCCTGCGCATCGGCTCCCGCTTCCACTTCACGGGCTTCCTGCGCGGCGAGGAAATCCAGCACATGTACGCCATCAGCTCGCTGTACGTCATGCCCAGCGTGTCCGAACCCTTCGGCATCACGCCGCTGGAGGCCCTGCAGTGCGGCATTCCCATCCTGCTCTCCCGCCAGTGCGGCTGCGCGGAAGTGCTCCCCGGTGCGCGTTCCATGGACTACTGGGACGTGCGCGGCATGGCCGGCCACATTCTGGAACTTCTCGGCAACCCCGGCGAGGCAGCCCGCAGCCTGGCACTCTGCCAGGAGGAACTCAAGGCCCTCACCTGGGAACGGGCGGTTGACGGTATCCTGAACGCCTATGAACATGTCTGACACCTTCGGAGCTGAACATGCCTTCCATCTGTTTCTACTTTGAAGTCCATCAGCCCTTCCGTCTGCATCGTTTCAACTTCCTCGACATCGGTTCCGGGCGCAGTTACAGCGACGTCCCGCAGGACCGCGCGGTCATGGAAAAGGTGGCCGAAAAGTGCTACCGCCCCATGAACGCCCTGCTCCTGGAACTTATCCAGGCCCACGGCGGGAAGTTCAAGTTCACCTTCTCCCTCACGGGCACGGTCATCGACCAGTTCAGCATGTACGCCCCGGACGTGCTGGAGAGCTTTCAGGCCCTCGCCCGCACGGGATGTGTGGAATTTCTGGACGAGACCGACTCGCACAGTATCTCCGCCCTGTTCTCGGAAGAGGAATTCCGCGACCAGGTTTCCCGCCACCGCCGCCGCATGGAGGAGCTTTTCGGCCAGTCGCCCAAAGCCTTCCGCAACACGGAGCTGATCTACAGCGACGCCGTTGCCCGCATGGTGGAAAACCTGGGCTACGAAACCATGCTCACCGAAGGCGCCGACCATATCCTGCGCGGCCGCAGCCCCCGGCACGTCTACGCGCCCGCGGACTGCCAGAAGCTCAAGCTGCTTCTGAAGAGCTACTCGCTCTCGGACGACATTGCCTTCCGCTTCTCCAACCGGAGCTGGCCGGCCTGGCCCCTGAACGCCGACACCTACGCCGGATGGCTGAGCCGCCTTCAGGGGAACGGCGATGTCATCGGCCTGTTCATGGACTACGAGACCTTTGGCGAACACCAGTGGGCCGACACCGGTATCTTCGAATTCATGCGCGCCCTGCCGGGCAAGGTTCTGGCCCTGCCGGACTTCGACTTCCTCACCGTTTCGGAAGCGGCGGCGCGCTACCCCGTGCGCGAGGTCATCAACGTGCCCGCGCCCATTTCCTGGGCCGACGCCGAACGCGACCTCTCCGCCTGGATGGGCAACGACATGCAGAAGGACGCCCTGGAAGCCCTCTATGCCTGCCGCCCCCTGGTACAGGAACTTGACGACCCCGATACCTCGCGCACCTGGCGCCGCCTCCAGACCTCGGATCACTTCTACTACATGAGCACCAAATGCGCTTCGGACGGCGACGTACACCAGTACTTCACGCCCTACGGCACGCCTTACGACGCGTACACCAACTTCATGAACGTCATCGCGGACTTCCGCCTCCGCCTGCAGTACACCCTGCGGCAGCGTGCGGGCAGTGCGCGGAATGACGCCCTGCCTCACGTTTCTCTCACGGAGCCATTATGACGCAAAAAAATCTCCACCTCTTCGAAGTCAGCTGGGAAGTCTGCAACAAGGTGGGCGGCATCTACGAAGTTGTCGCCAGCAAGGCGCGCCTGGCGGATCAGGCTTTCAAGGGGGGCTGCATCCTCCTCGGCCCTGACACGCGGCACAACGCCGAATTCACCGAAACGGACGAACCCTTCTGGGACGCCATCCGCTATCCGCTCAAGGAAAAAGGCCTGCGCTGCCGCTTCGGGCGCTGGGAGATCCCCGGACGCCCGCGCGTTGTCCTTGTGGACTTCCGGGGACGCCACGATTCCAACCAGCTTCTGCACCAGCTCTGGGAACGCTTCGGCGTGGATTCGCTTTCGGGAGGTTGGGACTACATTGAACCCGTTCTGTTCAGCTACACCTGCGGCGAAGTCATCGCCGTCATCCATCAGGTGCTTTCCACCCGCGACCACAGCCACGGCGTGGCCCAGTTCCACGAATGGATGTGCGGCGCGGGCATACTGGCGCTGAAGAAGCTCGCGCCCTCCATCGGCACGGTGTTCACCACCCACGCCACGGTGCTCGGGCGGGCTATGGCCGGTTCCGGCGTGGACATCTACGCCCGTATGCAGGAGATCTCGCCCTCGCAGGAAGCCGACCGCTACAACGTCACCGCCAAGTGTTCCATGGAATCCGTGAGCGCCAGAGAGGCCGACATCTTCACGACGGTCAGCAACATCACCGCAGAAGAAGCGCGCCTCTTCCTCGGCCGCTCCCCGGACATCGTCACGGACAACGGGCTTGACCTCGACGCCATCCCCGACTACAGCCTCGACCGGAAATCGGCCCTGAAACTCCGCCGGGATCTGCTCCTGCCGGTCTCGCGCCTGCTGCGCCGGGATGTGCCGGAAAACACGCGCATTATCGTCATTTCCGGCCGCTACGAATACCACAACAAGGGCGTGGATCTCTTCCTCGATGCGCTGGCCCGCGTACAGCAGGAACTGCGCCATTCCCAGACCCACGTCCTGGCCCTCATGCTCATGATGGGCGGGCACACCGGGCCGAACGAAGCCGCCGTGAGCGGTGATCCCTCGGCCGTGGCCGACCCGGAGCGCCCGGGGGCCGGCTTCATCACCAGCCATCATGTCTACGACGTGGCCAACGATCCCATCCTCAGCGCCTGCCGCCGCCTCGGACTGGAAAACCGCGACGGCGACAACGTGCAGGTAGTCTTTGTGCCCGCGCTGCTCGACGGGCATGACGGCTTCTTCAACATCCCCTACTTCGACATCCTCGCGGGCTGCGACCTCGGCGTCTTCCCCTCGTGGTACGAACCCTGGGGCTACACGCCCCACGAAAGCGCTGCCTACAGCGTGCCCACGCTCACCACGGATCTTTCCGGCTTCGGCCTGTGGATCCGCGAGCTGGAAGAAAAGCGCGGCGTCCAGGCGGGCATCGGCGTCATCCTGCGCAACCGCAAGGACTATGACGGCACGGTGGAGGCTCTGAGCCAGGCCATCATGGAATACGCCACCTGCCCCGCCGAAGAGCTGGACCGCCGCCGCGTCACCGTCCGCAAGGCGGCCGCCCACGCCTCCTGGAACGAGTTCTTCCCCCTCTACGAGCAGGCGTACGGGAAAGCCGACGAAAAGGCCCATCAGCGCCGCCACGCCACGAACGACGGGCAGAAGCTGCTCACCCGCACGCTGGCCCTGCGGCCTTCGACCATCCCCTTCCTGCGCCGACTGAACACCGTTTCCGAGCTGCCGCAGGAATTGTCCCGGCTGCACGAACTTTCGCGCAACCTCTGGTGGTGCTGGCATCCCCAGGCCGAAGAGCTGTTCCGCTGCATCGACCCCGAACTGTGGGAAAGCTGCGGCCACAACCCCGTGCCCCTGCTGGAAAAGGCCTCCCCCGCAAGACTTAAGGAACTCGCTGCGGATGAAGCCTACAAGAGCAGACTGCGCGAGGTCATGGAAAGCCTGGACAGCTACCTGGCCAGGCCCTGCGTGACCCGCGGCGATGCTCTGTGCGAGGAGCGCCCCATCGCCTATTTCTCCACGGAATACGGCATCCACGAAAGCCTGCCGCTGTACTCCGGCGGCCTGGGCGTCCTGTCCGGCGATCACCTCAAGTCCGCGAGTGACGAACGCCTGCCCCTGGTGGGCGTGGGACTGTTCTACCTCAACGGCTACTTCCGGCAGCAGCTGGACGCCAACGGGCACCAGATCCCCCTCTACCCCGAAAACTCCACCTCCGCCCTGCCGCTCACGGCCATCCGCGACGAAAAGGGCGACCCCCTGCTCATCAGCCTGCCCCTCGACGGCCGCACCCTCCATGCGCGCATCTGGAAACTTCAGGTGGGCCGCATCCCGCTCTACCTCATGGATTCCAACGTGCCCCAGAACAGCGATGAAGACCGCGGCATCACGGCGCGCCTCTACGAGGCCGACCGCGACGTGCGCCTGCGTCAGGAAATCCTGCTGGGCATGGGCGGCGTCCGCCTGCTGGCGGCTCTCGGCATCACGCCTGCGGTCTGGCACATGAACGAGGGGCATTCGGCCTTCCTCACGCTGGAACGCATACAGCAGCGCATGAAGGGCGACGACCTCTCTCTGGCGGAAGCCATGATACTCGTGCGCAGTTCCTGCGTGTTCACCACCCATACCCCTGTGGACGCCGGCAACGAGCGCTTCAGCGTGGACCTCATCAACCGCTACTTCCACACCTACACGGAAAGCGTGGGGCTGGACTGGCAGGACTTCCTGCGCCTGGGCCGGCAGGAGGGCGGCGACCCCAACAACTTCGACATGACCGTCCTGGCCCTGCGCCTGTCCTCTCAGGCCAACGGCGTGAGCGCCATGCACGGCGTCGTTTCGCGGCGCATGTGGCGCAACCTCTGGAAGGGGCTGGACGAGACGGAAATTCCCATCGGACATGTGACCAACGGCGTCCACGCCGCCTCCTATGTGGGCGGCGCCTTCCGCTCCCTGCTGGAACGCCACATCGCGCCCGACTGGGACGACCTGCACCCCGGCGATCCGGCCTGGGACAGAGTGGACACCATTCCCGACGCGGAATTTCTGGAAGCGCGCCGCATCCAGAAGCAGACCCTCATCGATGCCCTGCGCGCCCGCCTGCCCCAGTGTTCCGCCTACGCCAAACTCTCGGAGCAGGAGCGTGAACGCTGGCTCTCGCGCCTCGGCACGGACACCCTGATTATCGGCTTCGCGCGGCGTTTTGCTCCGTACAAGCGGGCCACCATGCTCTTTGGCGACCCCGACCGCCTGGCCCGCATTCTCTCCGGAGAAAAGCGCCCCGTGGTTCTCGTCATGGCCGGCAAGGCCCACCCCGCCGACGGCAAGGGCATAGAACTCATTGAGGAAGTCGTGCGCTGGAGTCTCGATCCCCGCTTCTTCGGCAGGATCTTCTTTGTGGAAGACTACAACCTCGAACTCTCCCACCTGCTCTCCCGCGGCTGCGACGTGTGGCTGAACACCCCGCGCCGTCCCTACGAGGCCAGCGGCACCAGCGGCGAGAAAGTTCCGGTGAACGGCGGCATCAACCTCAGCATCTCGGACGGCTGGTGGGTGGAAGGCGATGACGGCGCCAACGGCTGGACCATCGGCCCGAAGGCGGATCTGAATCTGCTCTCCATGGATCAGAACGACTACGCCGACGCCGAATCCCTCTACACGCTTCTCGAAGAAAAGGTGATCCCGCTCTACTTCCAGCACGAAGCGAACGGTATGCCGCACGCCTGGCTGAACATGGCCCGGCGCTCCCTGAAGACGCTCACCGCCACTTACAGCTGCCGCCGCATGGTGCGCGACTACATGGAGCAGATCTACGCGCCCACGGCCGTGCGCAGGGCGGCCATGGACGCCGAAAAGCAGGCCGGGGCGCGCCGCCTCCGCGCCTGGCTGCATACCCTGCCCGGCCGCTTCAACACCGTCTCCATCCAGTCCATCGACATGCAGGGCCTGCACGAGGAAACCCTGGTGCGCGGCCGTCCCTTCACCGTGGAACTGCGCCTCCTGCCGGGCGACATGGATCGCGGGGAACTCTCCGTACAGCTCCTCATCGGACGCAGCGACGGCATGCGCTTCCTGGGCCGCCCGGACGTGGTGGAACTGGAATGCAAGGGCGAGCAGGACGGGCAGCTCATCTACGCCGCCTCCTACGAAACGCAGGAAAGCGGCGTCCTGGCCTACGGGCTGCGCGTGGTGCCGAAGAGTGCGGACGTGGATACCCCGCTCTGCCCGGGCTTCGTGCTCTGGGTCTGAGATCCGCGGACTGAAAACACTGGTTAAACGACGAAGGCCCCGGTATGCGCCGGGGCCTTTGCCTTGTCCTGTGAGCCTGCGCTCAGGGCTTCAGCCGGCACGGCGGGGATTTCCGGGCCTGACCCCGCTTTTTTGCTTGACTATGCGCCGTGATTCTGGCACACAGATTCCTGCACCGGGGGTGTAGCTCAGTTGGGAGAGCGCTTGAATGGCATTCAAGAGGCCAAGAGTTCAATTCTCTTCATCTCCACCAGAACACGATGCGCTGGGCGTGACTTTGTAAAAAGCCTGTCCGCGCTTGTGATAGAGAGAGGGGATAGCCGCACGGCTATCCCTTCTCTCTTTTAACTTAAGACGGCGCCGCAGCTTCGGGGGGCTTTTTCGCCATGCGGTTGATTTTTCGTGTTTTCCAGGGTACACCCTGACCCGGAAACACGGCTGCACCCATTGAACGATAAAAGACCGCATGATGGCTGAACGAACTATGGTCAGTCTGACCGTCACCATGACACGGGAAGAGCGCAGGGCGCTGAAGCGGGGTAAGAAAGGCAGAAAAGGCATCTTGTTTTTTCCTGCCGGAAATGGGGCGAAAGGCAAAAGAGTTTGGTTTTGTGCGTGATACTTTTGAGAAAGTCTGCAGACTTGCTGAAGTCCTGTCTTTTATGGAAGCCGATTCCGTGCTTTCTCCTGTCTTGCTCTGAGGGGCGGTACGGCAATTAATCTGACGATCTTTGATCTTCCTCGCCTGTCTGTCGATATTGATCTGGATTATTCGAAAGAAGTTTCGCGGGATGAAATGCTCGCTGAACGTGAAGAAATCACGTCACACATCAAAAAATATATGACGGCGGCATACGCTTAGCAGCCGGTCAAAAAGCTATCACGCGCTTGATTCTTTCGTGTTTGAGTATCAGAACGCGGCTGGCATGAGAGATAACCTGAAAGTCGAGTTCGGCTGGAGTGATAGCTTTTTACTTAGCTTGTTCTTGAACGCATATCCAATCCATACTTTTTACTCCACTGAAGACAGCTATACAGTTTTTGTGCGGGAAGGACTTTTTCAAGAAAATTGGTTGAAACTGTGCAGCGGATACGTTGGGAGAGCTGTTGAATATCCCGTACCCCGGAAGCCCGTTTACGGGCCGCAAGTAACAAAGATGCAGATGTCAGATCGCACATGCACCTGTCAGGGCGCGGCTGGTAAGAAAGCCTTACAGGCGCATAGGGGGAACCACCGGCATAGCCGTGGTTCCCCCTTTTCTTCAAGCTAAATGGCGGAAAGGGTGGGATTCGAACCCACGTACCGGCTCATCACCGATAACTCGATTTCGAGTCGAGCGCGTTACGGCCTCTTCGCTACCTTTCCGCAGGACTTCTTGCTTATATCCGAAGTCCCTGCCGCGGGCAAGGGTTTTCCCGTGGCAAAGTCCGCCGGGTTTCGTCCGCCGCCTTCCAATGGGAAGAGGGCAAAGCGCCCGTCAGACCGGCAGGGTGCGGCGCTGTTCCATGTCCGCCCGCAGCTGGGCAATGAGCGCCTCAAGGCCGTCAAAGCGGCGTTCGCGGCGCTGTTCCGCCAGGAAGCGCACTTCCAGTTCCCGGCCGTAAAGATCGGCGGAACAATCCATGATATGCGTCTCCAGCGTGAGGAAGGCGCCGCCGAACGTGGGATTGCTGCCAAAGCTCGTCACGGACATGCGCCACGGCTCTGCCCCGCTCTCCGTCCACAGCCGCGCCGAAGTCGCGTACACGGCGGGCACGGGCATGGCCATGGACACGGGCACATCGAGGTTTGCGGTCGGTATGCCGAGAAGCGGCCCGCCCCGTCCCTGCCCGTGCACTACGATACCGCGCACGGCAAAGGGACGCCCCAGAAGCCGGTTGGCCAGCGCCAGGTCATCCTGCTCCAGAGCCTCGCGGATGCGGGTGGAACTTACAGGCCCGCCGTCCTGGTGTACGGCCTCCACCTGCGTCACGGAAAACTGCCCTCCGCTGCCGATGCGGATAGCCTCCGCCCCGGCCTGATCACAGCCCATGCGGAAATCGTAGCCGATGAAAAGCTCGCGCACACGGAGCGCCTCCGCAAGGACGCGGCGGCAGAAGCCGGCGGCCGGTTCCGCGGCCAGGGCGCGGTCAAAGGGCAGGACAAGGGCGGCGTCCAGCCCCAGTTCTTCCAGGTACTCCAGCCGCTGCGCCGTAGTGCAGAGTCCCTTGGAAGGACGGGATGAAAGCACAGCCGAGGGATGGGGATCGAAGGTGACGGCCACCGCGGGCAGGCCGCGTTTTCGTGCCGCTTCCACGGTGCGGCGCAGAAGCGCCTGATGGCCGAGGTGCACGCCGTCAAAATTGCCGATGGTGGCCGCGCAGGACAAAAATCC
The DNA here is from genome assembly GCF_947631555.1 of uncultured Mailhella sp. Lineage (GTDB taxonomy): Bacteria > Desulfobacterota > Desulfovibrionia > Desulfovibrionales > Desulfovibrionaceae > Mailhella. The sequence goes on from NZ_CANRLT010000063.1 coordinate 13,614, forward strand.
GAGAGAAGTCCGAAGCGCTTCGGGAGCGTAAGCCGTGATCATGGCACTATTTAGCTGGAGCGTCCTTGAGGGCCAGTTCCACGGCGTCGATGAAATTCTCCAGCGGCAGCGCGCCGCGGATGATTCTGTCGTTCACGAGGAAATAGGGTGTGCCCACAAAGCCCAGAGATTTGGCGTCGGCGGCGTCTCCGTCCATGATGGCCGCATGTTCCCTGGCATGAGCCTTGAGATCGGACGCGATGCGGGCCGCGTCCAGCCCCACTTCCGCGGCCACGGCCTTCAGCGTGCCTTCAAGGTCGGTTTCCAGGTCGTGCTGACGGTCAAAAAGCAAGGCGTACATCTTCCACGCCTTGACCTTGTCCTGTTCGTAGGCGGCCAGGAACCAGCACCCGGCAACGCGGCCGGGCTCGTCCTTGGGAACCTGTTTGAAGATGAGGCGGATTTTGCCCTGATAACGCTTCATGAGTGTACCCAGGGTGAAGGCGGCCTGATGGCAGTAGGTGCACAGAAAGTCCGAAAAGGCGATCACCGTCACCGGCGCGTCCGCAGGCCCGCCCACGGGACGCCCCTCCAGCGCAACGCTCTTGGGGTTCTTCCTGTCGTTCTCCCACTGGGAGAGCAGCGTCTGACGGCGGCGCTTCTCAGCTCCCTGCTGGGCAATGTCCAGCACTTCCTCGCTGTGCCCGCGCAGAACGTCGAGAACGATTTCGGGATGCTCGCGGAGCAGGGATTCCACCTGTGCCCGCACGTCCGGCTGACTTTGAGACTGGCTTTGAGACGGTGCGGCCTGTGACGCATGGCAAAAAAGAAGAACAGCGGCGAACGCGGCCGCATAGATGCCTATGTTATGAAAACGGGACATGGCAAGCTCCTGTGAGGGCAGTATACCGTTTTCGCTCCACACTGACAAGCTGGGCAAATTCCGGAGACACTGACTTTTATAATGACAAATGTTTGAGATTATGCTATCCTTCAAAAAAAAACGGAGGGTACCGAGATGC
>NZ_CANRLT010000064.1 GCF_947631555.1 uncultured Mailhella sp.
CCAAAAGGAAGGAATCCGGGAAATATTTAGCGGAGGAGAGGGCGCTGAACGGTGAATGTGAAGGAGACGCTGAACCGTCCAAGCGCCGGATAAGGGCGGAACTGACAGAGAAGGGCGCTTTCCGTACGGTGGGGAGTGAGTCACATCCGGGCACAACACCCCGGGCAGCCTGGGCTGCGCCTCTTCAGGACAAGGCGGAAAAAGGCGCTGGGGCACGGTGCGGCCGATCAAGCGTCGTTCAGGAAAAGGGGGGACACTGCCCTCTTGCCTCGGGCGGAAGCAAACAGGCGTCGCGCCGTTCTTTGCTCAAGGCCGCAGTTCTTTCGAGTATGACTTGGACAGCGGCAAAGGACCGTGCGCTTGCGGCAAGAGCGCTTCCCGCAGGTCAATAAGTGCTGGGGGCTGAGCGTGAGAGAACCCATCGTCTCCAAAAGGAAGGAATCCGGGAAATATTTAGCGGAGGAGAGGGCGCTGAACGGTGAATGAGAAGGAGACGCTGAACCGTCCAAGCGCCGGATAAGGGCGGAACTGGCGGAGAAGGCCGCTTTCCGTACGGCGGGGAGTGAGTCACATCCGGGCACAACACCCCGGGCAGCCTGGGTTGCAGAAGCACGGCACTGACACTCGTGTACTTTCACGGAAAGGTGTGACACTGTCTTCTTGCCTCGGGTTGAGGAAAAAATGGACAGCGCGACGCTGGAGCGGGAAATTTCAGTTCTTTCATGTATGGCTGCAGGCAGCGGCAAATGGCGGTGAGTCTGCGGCAAAAGCTCTTCCCGTAGGTCAGTTGCGCGCGGTTGGCGTTGAATGCGAGGCCGCACGTCTTCCCAGAAGAATGAAGCCAGGAACTTTTTAGGTGCATACTTGCGTCATGGTCCGCTCCCTTGATGTGATTTTCTCTGTACACATCGTGGCACGTTGATGCCGTTTGAGCAACTCGCTCTGAGAGGGGGAGTGGGCCATCCCATCATGGTTGCGGCCAGCTCGCGGAGCAGTCGGTTGCGGAGTCAGCCGGCAGGTGGGGCGACTGTGGATTGAAACATTTTGACAGGAACTCAGCGTTCAGCATCAAAAGGAAGATGGCCGTTGGAGAAATCTACATATTGACAGGACAAACCGAGTGATTTCATGTGCTTCCGTGCACGTTCCGTCGTAATCAAGGTGCCGCCTGTTCCACAAACATATCCGTGGATCATGCATACCTGTCCGCCAACAATCGTTGCAAGGGCACACTGACGATGGAAATCAAGGATGGAAAGATCGGCATCCGCTCCTATGCCAAGGTGACCTTTGTTTTTTAAGCACAAGCATCGAGATGGATTCCAGCTGGTTTTGCGAATATAGTCTTCCATGGAAAGAATTCCGGATGATACCAGACCCAACCCCTGTGATACCAGGACGTTTCGCGGAATGCTTCCGCCATCGGTCGCCAGACAGTCTACGGTAAATGTTCCGTTTTTGCGCCGTGCGGCGGCAAGAGCGATGCGCGGCATGGGGGGATTGACGTCAAATCCTCCGGCTATGTTTGTTCCAGCGTCAGACCAGAGACGATAAGCCTCCTGGCCTGTTAGCCGTACAGTTTCATCTCCCTGCTGGACAAAGACGAATGCCTTGCCATCCATCAGGGCATGGCCGAGTCCTGTGGCGCTGTTTTCATAACCAAGAATATTAAGAGTGACGCCTGTATTTTTACTCGCGAGCTGTCCTTCCTTATTGAGAAGAAATGATGTTCCGTTAGATGCGGCTATGTAGGATTCGCTGACGAGGGAAGGGTGTTCTTCCAGGAGCTGCTGAGCTTCGATCACTTCTTGCAATTCATGGCGTATCTGTCCGCGACAATATGAATTTATATGTGCGACATGAACAAATTCATTACCGACCAAATCACATAATTCGTGCAAGCCTTCAATATTTGAACCATATTTCGTGGTTCCGGCGTGCCACGCGGCGTAGCCGCCCTCTTCCCGTGCCGCATGGATAATATGGACAGAGCCTTCTGGGGTCAAAGGGTAGTGCCCGCCCAGTATTTTTACGCCGATAGCCCCCATTTCCATGGCCTCTGAAAGAAACATGCGTGATTCTTTCAGCGAGGGGGCCTCGTGAGCAAGGCTGCGCCCGGGCGTGGCGTCCTCAAGACTGGCGAGATTGAGTCCGCACGCTTCATGTATGTGCGAAAGCAGATCCGTTGTCGGCCCGGCCATATTCAGCGCGGTACAGACACCGGATCGGGCAAGCATACTGAAGGCGGTCTGGTTGCCAAAATTTCCGCAAACGTGTACATGCAGGTCGATAATCCCGGGGATAGCAAGGACGCCGTCAAAAGAAAGGATTTTTTTAGCTCCGACAGGGGAGAGGTCTTTTTGAATGGCTGCTATTTTGCCGTTGTCGATGGCGATGTCGTACATCCCGGAGACGGCGTTGACGGGATCTTCTACGCGAAGATTTTTCAGAAGCAAATCGAACATGTTATCCTCCCTTGTTGGCCTTACCGGATGATCCGAAACATTAAAAAGCATAGTTTTTTTTCTGTCTGCTGTCGACATTTCATCTTCCTCTTTTCAGAATTTTTTGCCAAAAAAATTAGTCAATAATATACTGAATTAATTATATTTAATTAAAATATGGTGAGAGTGGAGCTTGTCTTTTTTCTTGATGTATGGTTTAAAAGTGTCAACATTCGACAAATAGTCGAGGTTGAGCATTTACTTACTTACAATTCAGGAGGATACGATGAGATTGAACCTGAGGAATTGTCTGGTGGTTCTGGTTGCTCTTGTGGCCTGTTGTTTTACCCCTGCACATGCCGCCACTACCTTGACGTACGCTTCCAACGGACCGGAAAAATCCGTTCGCGGTTACGCGGAAAAACTTTTTCTGGATGAAATAGAGGCACAGTCGAAAGGACAGATCAAAATAAACGCCTTCTGGTCCGATACGCTGGTTACTGGACCGGAAATTTTGAAGGCTGTTTCCGATGGTGTCGCCGATTTGGGCTTTATCAATACGAACTTTTTCCCAAAAGCGCTTCCTTACAGCAACGCCATTACACTCAACGTTCTTGGGCCAACGCGGGGAGAGACGCTGGTCGCATGCTTCCAGGAGCTTTTCCGCGATGTTCCTGTTCTGGCCGGCGAATTCAAGCGTTACAAGCAGATCCCTGTATACTTCTTTGCTACGGACGCGAATTCCTTTGTGTCGAAGAAGCCACTGGACGATCTCTCGCAGCTTCGCGGTATGAAGGCTCGCGCTTCCAGCCGCTGGAAGTTGGCCGACTTTGAAGCCATGGGAGCGACTCCTGTTTCCGTTGCATGGTCGGAGTGTTATATGGCGCTTCAGACGGGTACGGTAGAGACGATCTTGACTTCCATCGAATCTCAGCACCGTGGCAAGCTCTACGAAGTTGCGCCCTATCTTTGGGTCTGGGACAAGATGTGGCTTGGTACGCCTTACCTAATCACTATCAACGAAAAAAAGTTCAACAAGCTGAGCAAGGAACTTCAGGAAGCTGTTCTCCGTGCCGGTGAGATTGCCAGTCAGAAGTTTGCAAAGAAGTTCAACACGGACGTTGCGGAAGAAATTGCGTCTATGGAAGCCGCGGGTACGAAGGTTAACTACGCCACGGATAAAGACTATGAAGCCTATCTGGGGCTGCCTTCGTGCAAGCACAACGCTGAAGTGTGGCTGGATGAGGCAAAGAAGGCAAATCTGAAGGACGCAGAAGAGAATTTCAATAAGATAGCAGAGATCGTCAAGAAGTATCTTGAAAGCGAAAAACAATAATAGCTAAAGGCAGGAAACCGGCATGGCAATAAAAACGTAAATGCGCGTTTTTTCTTACCGTGCAAACGTTTCCTGCCTTTTTATCAAGAGGTGGCACCATGTATTCATTTCTAAGAAAACTGTCGATTTATTCGTCCAGTTTCTGCGGATGGCTTCTTGCTATCCTGATGGTGATCATTTTTTTTGATATTGTAATGCGAACGATAGACCACCCTATTCTAGGCGTTGCAGAACTGTCCATGATAATTATGTTGACTACAGTCTATCTTGGACTTGCAAACTGTGAACAGAATCATGGGCATATCGCTGTCGATTTCATTCAGGAAATAATTCCTAAAAAAATTGTTAAAGTTTTTAATATAATGTGCGGAATATTGTGTGTTGGTACACTTGTCGTAAGCACATATTTTATGTTTATAAATACAGTTGATTCATATGTTGGAGATGAAGCCATGGCTGGACTTGTCCCAATTGTAATCTGGCCTGTGAAGGCTATTATTACATTTGGGCTTCTTCTTTATACTATACAATCATTTATAAACCTTTTGGTCGTTATGTCTTTTATTAAACCAAATGAAGACAGCGAATAGTCGATATTTGCCGTTCTCATATCTGGGGGCAGTATGAGTCTTACAACAATAGGCGTTATAGGCTCGGTGGTACTTCTGGTACTGCTTTTTTGCGGCCTGCAAATGGGGATAGATTTTATTCTTGTAGGTCTTGCAGGGCTTACGGCAGTGATAGGGTTTGACGCTGCCGGCTCTCTCCTTGGGGAGACGTTATACAATGCCGTAGCGTCTCCGGCCTTCTGCGTTCTTCCTCTTTTTCTTTTGATGGGGTCTTTCGCTTCGCGCGGAGGCTTTGCCAGGCTTGCCTATGAAAGCGTACATACCATCCTGGCGCGTATCCCCGGAGCCTTGGCCATCGCCACAACGTTTGGCTGTGCGGTTTTTGGGTCTATCTGTGGTTCGACGATAGCGACGGCTACCATTTTTGGACATCTCGCATTTCCGCAGATGAAACGGTACGGTTATAACAAAAGATTTGCCCTTGGTTCCATCGCCTGTTCAGGAGGCTTTGCCGCGATGATTCCTCCAAGCGGCATGTTTATTCTGTTTGCTATTTTTACTGATCAGTCGGTCGGAAAGCTTTTCCTTGCAGGAATATTGCCCGGATTTTTGTCGGCCTGCGTTTTTACCGTATACATGCTTATCATGGCCAAGTTTGGTAAAATGGCACCTATTCACCCTGATGAATATAAAGTTACTTTTACAGATCGTGTAAAAGCTTCGTTTAAATTGTGGCCTATTCTTACACTTTCCTTTGTTGTGATGGGAGGTATTTATACAGGTATCTTCACTTCTAATGAAGCAGCCTCAGTCGGAGCGATCGGTACGCTTATTTTTGGTCTTGCCAATGGCGAACTGCGTAAAAAGGGAGAGATTAATAAATCGTTGCGCGAAACGGCGCGTTCAACGGCCATGCTCTTCATTATTATTATCGCTTCCATGTACTTCAGCCGCTTCCTTGCTATAACACGTATACCTACAGAACTTGCCCAGTTCCTTGTTTCGTGGGATGTTTCGCCAAATCTCGTCTTTTTTGCTGTTATCGTCGTTTGGATGATATTGGGTATGCTCATTGCACAGGCGGCTGTTTTTGCCATGACGTTGCCGATTATTTTCCCGGTTCTTGTGGAGCTGGGGTTCGATCCTATCTGGATCTGTGTCATCGCCATGAAGCTTAACGAGATAGCAGGGGTGTCCCCGCCTGTGGGCATCAACTCGTTTGCCCTTGCGGGAGCGACCAACGAGCGCGTAACCGATGTTTTTGCCGGAACATGGCCCTTTATCGCCTGCGACATGGTCGTTGTTCTCATCCTGTGCTTCTTCCCCCAGATCGCAACGATGTTACCCAACTCGATGCTTTAGTCAGGAGTGAATTATGGACTTTTCCCCTACGGTTTCTCAGGAAGAGCTTGTGGCCATTCGCCGCGCTTTGCATAGCCACGCAGAATCCGGTCTTTCGGAGTTCTGGACGACAAGCTTTCTGGCGGAAAAACTAGCAGCGCTTGGCTGTGAGGTTCATCTTGGTGAAGAAGTCATGGATCGTGCCGTTATGATGGGCAGTCCCAGTCCGGAGGTTCAGAAAAAGCGTCTCCAGGCCGCCCTGGAGCAGGGCGCAGATCCCAAATGGATCGAGAAAATGGACGGATTGACCGGACTGATGGTCGATATTCGTCCGGATCTGCCCATGCATTCTGTGTTGCGTTTCGATATCGACTGTGTGGACGTATCTGAAAGTCATGATGCGGATCATAAACCAGCGGCGGAAAGTTTCGCTTCCATCAATGAAGGTGAATGCCATGCCTGTGCGCATGACGGTCACGCTACCATTGGACTTGGCGTCGCCATGGAGCTGATGCGCCGCCGTGACGCCTTGAAGCACAATGTTCGCCTCATTTTTGAACCCGCTGAGGAAGGAAGCCGTGGTGCGTTGCCCATGGTCAGCGCCGGATTGGTTGACGGAGCCAGATATTTTCTTGCCGCGCATATTGGCGTCAACGCCCGGCAAGACCACGCGCTTGTGTGCGGAACACATGGCTTCCTTGCCACGACCAAGTTTGACGTTGAGCTTTTTGGACTTGCCGCTCATTCTGGATCCGATCCTCATAAGGGACATAATTCCCTGCTGGCTGCGGCCACGATTCTGCTTAATCTCCATGCTCTTCCCCGTCATGGAGAAGGCGCAAGCCGCGTGACTGTGGGGATGCTGTCAGGAGGGACGGGACGTAACGTCATTCCCGATCACGCCAAGCTTGTGTGCGAAACACGCGGCGCGACGGAGGAAATCAATCAGTACATGTTCGACAAGGCCAAGCTCATTATAGAACATGTGGCTGCCATGTATGAACAGGAAGTCAAGATAACGATCATGGGAACGGCGGGGAATGCGATCAGCGACAAGAAAATGATCGATGTCGTGCGCCAGGCCGCGCAGGATGTCCCGTACTTCCATAAAGATCGTATTACCGGTCTGGGAGCGGGCTTTGGTACAGACGATGCTTGTACGTTTCTGAGTGCGGTTCAAAAGCAGGGCGGTGCCGGCACCTACTGTCAGATCGGCAGCGTTCTTGATGCGGGGCATCACAATCCGCGCTTTGACTTTAATGAAGACTTGCTTCAGCCTGCGGTGGAACTGTTCTGCCGCTCGACCTTCCTCATGGATGTGATGGAGTAAACGCTCAGAGTGCTTCTCTGTATCTGGTGCCGCTAAAAAAGCAGCGCGGTATAACGGTTCTCTGTTTTTCAAGAGAAGAGCGTAACCTGTTCCCTTTAAGGAGCATCTGTCGGCTGCGGAGTTAATCGGGCAGGTGAGGGGCTTTATGGATTGAAGCATGACAAGGCAGGATAACGTCCCCAACATCCTGAGGAAAACAATAAGGCAGCAAAGCCCTTCAGGGCTTTGTTGCCTGCGTCTGGAAGGGGGGCCTTACAAGCTTCCGTCTCCATGATACCTTGTATCCGATCCGCCGCAGGCGCGGCGTGTGCACCGCAGATAGCGAATGCGAACATGGTCACGACCCCGAAACGGGACAGAAGGCTGGAGTTCAAACCATAAAGGAAGAAAGATGATCTGAAGCATCTTGGTGTCCAGCTTTGCGCCGACATGTACGGGCTTTACTTTTTGAAGCCGCGTTGAGTACGGTTTGCCGATGGCCTTGGGCCAGAAGCTGTTTGTCAAAACAAGGTTATGACTCAAAGGTGACAGATTAGAGGTTATAGCATGATTCGCCGTTGCTGCGGATAGCGCCAATTAATCTTGTCAATAAAAATCTAGGCATTTTCCATAAATAGTATTTCTGAACACATACCTTGAATAACCATCAACAAAAATAACATATAAATGTATACATTTTTGATCATTTTTATATTTTTATAGTTGAATATTATATAATGCGCATAATACTCAAAAAATAACCGTAGTTTTTTAAAATGTAGATTTTTATAAATGTAGTTTTATGCTATCTTAAAACAGTATGATATTATGTATGTTGTCGTAAATATTGTCCTGATATGCTTATAAAAATTTATTTATCGACAGATTTCAATATATAAATATAAACGGTTATCATTCGATTTTTTATTGAAAAAATTATCAAGTAATCCTATAAAAATAGAATCCTCGTACTTTTTATTGGCCTTATATCGCTGAATATGTTGAAGAAGTCTTGAGTTTTATTTCATAGATTTCAAGTCGATGGCGATGTTAAATGGTTATTATAAAAGAGAAGGTCTCTTTTTCAGTTATTTTCTATGATAGAAAATTTTCTAGAGACTCAACAAGTGGCATTGGAGTATGGGATAAGACAAACGCCGTTTTCCGGGAGAAGCGGCGTCCGTCTGATTTTGAAAGGGGGCATCCGTCAGCGGCGGTGAGGTTCGTGGGGGCGGGGATGATTTCTGATCGGTGATCTGGCCGCGGAGTTTGGGGCAGACATTTCTGGCCGCGGAGGACGGGACAGACGATGAGCCGGTCTGACATGCGGAGGATGTGCCGGGCCTCCATGCGGTGCAATATGCGGCGGCCGTGCAGGACCGCCCAGAGGATGAGGGGGGTGACCAGGGCCAGGCCGGAAGCCGTGAGGGGGAAGCGGTCTGGGAGGTGGAAAGTGATACCTGGGAAGGGGCGGCGGGAGAAGTATCGGGTAGAGCGGGGAAAGGGCATATCCGCCGTACCACGGCCCCGAGGATATGGAGAAGGAACCGCCGTAGATGCCTCCGCTGCCGAAGGCAAGGCCGCCGCTGTACATCGGCCCGTAGTAAGGTTCATCCACAGCGCAGCCGGTAAGGAAGAGACTGAAGCAGAGCGCGAAAAAAAGACGCTTCATGGACCGCTCCTTAGAGATAACTACCGGACTTTTCCAAGACCCTTACCTTAAGCTATCCTGAAAAAAAGACAAGCCCCGGACTCTTGCGGCGATTTCCGGAGTCTGGAAGCTGGCAAAAGCGCATCTCTATCAGAAAAGTGTTACCAGACACGCCGTAAAACGTTTTTGTTCAGGGAGGAAGAAGGCACCCCTGACAGGAATTTTAGCATTCCTGCCTTTGGGGACTCGCAGGTGACACAGCGGCAGGACACACCGCTTCAGCTGTGGAGATGACGTGAGACCATGGGAAGATGCGGTTGGCTCCCCGTGTAACATTACCCGCAAGGGACTGTTTACGGCGAAAACCAAGCATTGTTTCCCCTCGTAGTTTGTTGAAGCAGGAAAAGTTCAGGGGTGCCATCTCGCAAGATTGCCTCAGCAGGGAATCCTTGGCTTTAGGCGGGGGAGGCTGTCAGCAGCCGTCCTTGCTGCGGCTTTTATGGATGCGGTTAAAGGCGATCTGCGTGATATGGATGATGGTCATGCCGCAGACAATTCCGCCGGCGATGGCTGAAGCCAGAAACAGCGTGTACAGAATCTGCGCGGGAAAGGCAATCCACTGCCCCTTGATGATAAAGCTCATGGCCCGGTACAGGGACGCGCCGGGAACCATGGGAATGGCCGCGGGCACAAGAAAGACCGTGGCGGGCGTCTTCTTCAGTCTGGCCAGCAGATCCGAATAGAGCGTAAAGCAGATGGCCCCGAGGAAAAAGCCAAGAACCTCGCTGCCCAGAAAGGATTTCAATACCAGGTAGGCGGCCCAGCCAAGCATCCCCCCCAGTCCGGCCCAGAAGAGCCGTGAGGACTGGACATTGAAAAGGACGGCAAAGCCCAGGGAGCCTGTGAACGCTGTCAGCAGCTGGATGAGCCAGTCGGACATATCAGATACCTCCCGGCCACATCAGCAGGGGAAGCGCAAAGCCAAACGCTATGAGTCCTGCGAGCACAAAGGCATTGCAGACGCCGAGCAGTGCGGAAAGCGTATCCCCGTTGAAAATATCGCGGATGGAATTGGTGAGCTGCATCCCGGGAATGAGCAGCATGATGTTGCCGATGCTGATTTTTTCCGCGGAATCCCCAAAACCGTTCGACACGAGGAACAGAGCCAGGCAGCCACCCGCAAAGGACCACAGCACCGCCGCGACAGTAGCCGGAAGCTGCAGCAAGCGGGAGACCTGTTCCATACATTTGAGGAACAGTCCTATGCCCGCGGAGACGAGCGCATCCTGCCAGGAGCCGCCGAAAAACAGGGTAAATGACGAGGAAATCAGCGCGTAGCAGAACAGCAGGAAAGAAAAGCCGTACTGCGGCGGAATGGCGCGTATTTCGTTCAGTTCCCGCTCCACATCAGCAAAGAGAGGAAGTTCCTCGCAGATGCGCCGGGAAAGGCCGTTGAGCCGCGAGAGCTTCAATAAATCGTAGCGCGTGGCGGTAATGCGCCTGGTCTGCGTCACCGTGCCGAACATGGGAGAATACGCTGTGACCACTATGGCGGAAGTGATGGTGAACACGTCCACCCGTTCTGCGCCGTAGGCCGTGCAGATCCGGCGGACGCTGTCCTCAACGCGGCTGACTTCCGCGCCGCTGATGAGCATGGCCTCTCCAATGTTCAAGGCATTGAAAAGAAATTCGTTCGCATAGTCCGCCGGACTAGTGCTTTGCAGGGCGATTTGCTTCGCCAGATAAGCCCTTGTCATGATTAACCCGTTGTGAAGCCCGTGCCGTCTGCTATCCGGCCTTGTATCGTTTCAGAGAGCAGACTGTCTCCCGCGCCGAAGCCGGGCATGAAATCAAAAATTATCTGAACAGGTTCTGCCAGGCAGAACCCGAAACGCTGCCGCAGTCCTTTTCCGTTTCTGTGTGTTGTCTGGCCGCCGTCAGAGAGGCATGAAGCGCAGAAGCGTTCCGAATAAAAGCGAAACGCGTCCTGCCCATGACCGGCGGGGAATCAGGGCGTCCATCTCCCCGGGCGGGCATTCTGGATTGTCAAAAGCGAACAGAAGCGCAGAGGAACGCTGCGCAGGGATTCTTTTATAGAAAGCCGGACGCGTTGGCAAACGGATTTTTCGTCCTGAAGAGGCGGGCAGGCCCGAAAACGCCTGCGGCTGAAACTTTTCCTTATGCGGCGGCACGGAAAAATCTCTTGCGGAAAGGCCCGGTTTTGAAGCTCTACCTTGCTCTCCTGCCATGCCGGAATGTGCCGCGCTACGCTTTTAGTCCACACTGCTGTGGACTGGCACCTGGTTTTTTCTTCTCTTCCGTAATTTTTCTGTTATGCTCTTCCTGAAGCGAAAAACAAAAAGACAGAGGGACAGTATGGACAGATTCGTCTATCTCCACGGGTTCAACAGCGGGGCAGCCAGCAGGTCAGGGCACGAACTTTCGGCACTGCTCGGTGTGCCGGTCATTTGTCCGGAATGCGAGTATTCCCTGCCTTTTCAGGAATGCCTTGCCGGCATCCGGCGGCAGATTTCGGAGTCCATCGACAAAGCCAACGACAGGCTTACGGTCATGGGTTCGTCGCTGGGCGGCTTCTACGCGCTCCAGCTCCGGCATCCGGCCATCATCCATACAGTGGCATGGAATCCCGCGATCTTTCCAGCCCTGCAGCTTGAACCGTTTCTCGGCGCGAACACGCGCTTCACGGACGGCGTGGACTGGGAGTTCACCCGCGAAGCCCTGCTTTCCTACGCCGAAGCTCCTGATCCGCGCCCCTGGCAGAACAGCACATGGCTCATGGAACAGCAGGCGGTCAAGGATACCGCGGCAGGCTCTCAGCCGTGCTTCCTGTTCGGCGGGCGCAGCCTCACGCTGCTTGGGCAGAACAAGGAAGGGGAATCCCTCAGTGAACGCGAAGCAAGACGCACCCCGCGGCGCGATATTTTTCTTGCCGGCCATGACGAGCTGCTCGATGCCCGTCTTTCCCGCGCTTTCTGGCAGGGCAGTGCGGCACTTCATGAGATAGATTCCGGGCATCAGATACTCGACTACGGGCACGCGGTTGGACTTCTCAAGGACGGCAAGCTGATGGAGACGTTTGGAGACTGGCAGAGCGGTACGTCCGGCCAGGCCTGGGACGATTCCTTCCGTGAGGCTGGTGGCTTCAGCATGGCCGGCATCTTTGCTCCCGGGGAAGCCCTGGAAACGGTGCGCCATTATCTCTGGCTGGGTGATGCGTCCTATCTGGAAATGCAGGGACAGAAGAACGGCGCAGCCTTCCCGCTCACAGCCGTTTTCTTCCATCCCCGCCACGAGGAGCGCACCCGCCGCCTTCTCACCGAACTGGTGAAGCGCTGCGGCTCCCACAGGTATGTGTTGCTTCGGGCCGACGGCAAGGCCGTGCGGCATCAGTGCGCGGCAAACCGCCTTCAGGATTCCGACTATGACATTCCTTTGCCCGAAGGCCGCAATTTCGCCGCCGCCATACAAGCCGCCTTCCCGGGCTGGAAGGGCGAATCTGCGCAGTGGCACGGGCACGAGCGGCACGGCTCCTTCTTCCGCGCCATGATGCGTGCGCGCTTTGCCGCCCTTCTGGACGAGCGCGAAGATCCGGTAGCGGCTTACGAGGGCAAGTAGCTTTTTCGCGTGCTTCCCCCCAGCAGCGCTGGCGGAGCAAAACGGCGTTAACGCAATCCTGTGTCCCCTCGCGGCTCCGGCTGCCGGCAATTCCGGGGCGCTGGAGGGATTTTTCAGGAGGGAATGCCTCTCCCCAGGATAGGCTTCAGTCCTGCCCCGGGCCGGCGTGAGGACTGTTGATGTTTTCGGCAGCTTCCGGGGGCAGGAGCCTGCCGGAGATGCTTTCGCCGCCGGTGCTGTGTCCGGCGCAGTTTTTCAGCACCGAGGCGCGGTCCGCGTTGGCGTAGCAGTACGCGCACAGATGTCTGCAGGTGCTGTACTCACCGATGTCCTTGCTTGGGATGCAGCCGCAGTGTTCGCGCTGGCCTTTGTCGAGCAGTTTTCTGGTGCGCAGGGCGTAAAGTCCGCTGCCCAGACGCAGGGCGCCTTCCGGCAGGGTCTCGGGACAAAGCGCCGGTTCGCGCTCAATGCGGACGCCCAGGTGTTTCATGAGTGCCCTGTCGGTATGCGCCCGGCGGATGATAAGCTCATCGTCCACGCAGCGGTTGTGCGCTATGCCGAAGCGTTCCAGATCCACGGACTCGGCGCAGGTGGCCAGCGTGAAGCCCCATTTGTCGTTCAGGCGGGCGAGGGCGGCGGCGTATTCCTCCATGCGTTCCCGTGTCCATGACTGCCAGCGCACGCCTTCCCTTTTGAGGTTGGCCGCCACGCGGGGCGTGATGTCGGCAAAGCTGAACACGAGTTTTTCCGTATGGCCGCACAGCGCATCGCCCAGGCGTTCGGCTTTCTTTAAAAGTCCGTCCAGGCCCAGGCGGTCGGTGAGCAGCAGAGGGTCGTTGCGCCAGATGACGCCGTCCCTGCCCAGCCTTTCCGAAAGCGCGAAGAACGTGTCCAGGCGTTCTTCCACCTCCGGCACATGGCGTTCAAAGCCCTCAGCGCGGTAGTCGTTAAGCGTGTACTGCACATAACACCCGATGCCCCGGCGCTCCAGTTCGCCGAGATGCTTCAGCAGGGGCCTGGGATTCTTGGACCAGAAGACGATAAAGCGCGTATGCGCGTAGGACACGCAGGCGGTTTTCCCGCTGAAGGGATTCCGCCACAGGGAATAGCCCTGCTCCAGACGCCTGAAGAACCAGTCGGCGAAGAAGGCGGGGATGTCGGTACTGCGGCTCGCCGAGACAATGACGGGGAAGAGTGCCCTGACCTGCCTGCCGTCCGGGAGCGCGAGCGTGTCTCTGGCTGTCATGCGTCTTCCTCCGAGTGATGAAAAACAACCGGGCTATGAAAACAGCGTTCTTTCAGCGGGATTAAAGCAGAATTGACACGGGAAGGCAAAGAGCGGGCTTCAAGGAATTTTTGGCAAAAGTTCTTGACATTGCGGCAGGAGCAGGTCACAGTAACGCCATCGGGCGTACAGTTCGCCCGTAGAATCCTGTCAGCAAGGGTTCGCCGAAGTGAGGATGCTCACCGTTTGAGTTTTCCCCCCAGGCTTCAGAACAGTTTCTGGAAGCTTTGGGTGCGTAAAAAACCTGAGCAGCACATCCTCACCATGTGGAAGTTCGGTGTCAACATGACATCCCTCCCACAGCGTTGCGTAACCCATTGATGTGACAGGTTTTTTTATGCTCTCTCTCTCTCTCTCTCTCTCTCTCTCTCTCTCTCTCTCTCCAAGGAAGTAATCTTTCGCGGCGGGCGGCCTTACGCCCGCGTCTTTCCGTACAGCCTTCAACCAAATTCGGGAGTGCAGCACTCATTAAGAGCGCCGCGCTCCCGTTTTTTCGTGTCTCACTTTGGGAAGCCCGGAAGCCGCAGCCCGCGGCTCTCGGGCTTCTGCGTGTTTAACGCCGCCCCGTCTCCGCTCTGCGGCTGCTAAGCGGCGAGTTTTTTTTGCACTTTTGAAGCGCAACCCATAACTGAAGGAGCCTCACATGTCAGACATTCGTCTTCTTCGCCCCGCTGCCGGAACCAATCAGGCTGTAGCCTGCGAACCGGAAGCCAACTTTATCTTCGATTTCCCCACGGACGCCGCCACCCTGTCCCGCAGCGGCGATGATCTGGTCATGACCTTTGAGGACGGCGCCACGCTGTCCCTGACGGACTTCTACAAGACCTATTCCAGCGAGAACATGCCCAGCTTCGATGTGGGCGGCTCGCAGGTGGCCGGTGCGGACTTCTTCACGGCCATGAACGAGCCTGACCTCATGCCTGCCGCAGGCCCCGGCGGGAACAC
>NZ_CANRLT010000065.1 GCF_947631555.1 uncultured Mailhella sp.
TATGTTGAATAAATCTCTGGCGTTGTTTCAGCGATTTCGCGTTAATGGCAAGATCGAAGAACTTTTATCATTATTAAGATGATACTCTTGCAGGTTGGCTGCAGGAGACTGGCTGGTTATTCTAGCTTTTCATCATAGGTGCCTTCTACGGCGTGGATAAGATCCACCACAAGGGAATTGTACGGGGTCGGTACGCCGTAGAGTTTTGCCTGCTCCACCACCGCGCCGTTGATCTTGTCGATCTCGGTCTTGCGGTGGTTTTTGCGGTCCTGATACATGCTGGCGTAGCCGTTGGGCACGGCTTCGCAGACCTTGTGTACGCTCTCCAGCGCCTCACGGCGGTCGAAGTACGTTCCATCGGCTTCGGCCACCATGACGCCCTCATAGATGATACGTTTGGCAAAGTCCCAGGCATACCTGTTCTCTATCATGTAGCCGATGCGGCATTCCAGAAGCGCGGACAGCGTATTGATGGACATATTGACAAAGAGCTTGCTCCAGATGATGCGCTGGATGTCATCGCTGACAACTGTTTCCAGCCCGCACTCTTCGAGTATGGCGGCCACGGTCCGGTCTCTGCTGCTGTCCGGAATCATGGTTCCCAGCGTGGTTTCACCGCTGCCGGTGTGCCGGTACGAGGCGAGGCCGAGGCCCACGCTGTTGTGCTTGCTCGTGCCGATGACGATGTTCTCCCTGGGAACAAAACGGGCGATGTCGCGGTCGTTGCCCGCGCCGTTCTGGAGTGTCATGACTAGTGTCTCCGGCCCGACAAGCGCCTGATTCGCCTCCATCGCGGCGTAGGTGGCGGTGGATTTGACGAAGACCACCAGGAGATCAACGGGTTCAAAGCAGGTTCCGGACAGGACGGCTTTCATGGCGTAGTGGTGTTCGACACCATCCTTTTCCGTGATGCTGACGCCGTTTTTGTTGATGGCGTCCACCTGGGGAGCGCAGGCATCGATGAGCAGAACGTCGTGTTTGCGGGACAGATAGCAACCGTACAGACAGCCCATAGCTCCGGCGCCGAGAACTGCGATTTTCATCTTTCTTCCTTTGTGGTTTAAAACCTGGTCTTCAGGCGGCCCTCTCTCTGAAAGGCTTTGCTGCCTTCTTGGGTAAAACACCTTCAGAGGATAAAACCTGCAACAGCAAAATTCTATCAAAAAACAGCGTATTGGGGAAGCACCGAGGGATCGGGCAGCCTGCTCCTGGACAAAGTGTGCGGCGGCTGAACCAGCGGGGATTTCGGGTGCGCCTGGGCTGTTTCCAGCGCAGAAACGCTCCTGCCCGCTTCTTGACAAGCCTTGAATATTTATGAAACTACTGGATGAAGTTGTGTTAAGCCGTTTAACCAGAAGGAAGAACTTCCTGGAGGGATTCATGAAAACAACATGGAAAGGAATAGCGGTTTGGGCGGGCAGTCTTGCACTGGGGCTGGCCTTCGGCTTTTCCAGCCTGAATGCCCATGCCGGAGAGGTGGTGCTGTATTCGTCCAATCAGCCTGAACTGCTCGACGTTATCGCTCAGGGCTTCAAGGAAAAAACGGGACACACCATGACTTCCGTGCGCATGGGCACGGGTGAGGCCATGAAGCGCATCGCGGCCGAGCGCGCCAACCCGCTGTGCGACGTGTTCTGGAGCGGCGATGTGGCCGTCCTGGACAATGCCAAGGCCGACTTTGCCGCCTATAAGTCACCCGAAGCGGAAGGTCTGCCCGCCACTATGATCGACAAGGAAGCCAAGTGGATTGCGTCCAACACGCATCTCATGGTGTTCATGGTCAACACCAAGCTCATCCCGGAAAACGAAGCTCCCAAGACCTGGGCTGACCTGCTGGATCCCCGCTGGAAGGGCAAGATCGTCATGGCCAACCCTGAAAAGTCCGGCACGGCCTACGCTCAGGTGTACGGAGTGTACAAGATGTTCGGCGATGAAGGTCTGGCCAAACTCGTGGACAACGCCACCATTCTGGACAGCTCCAGCCTCGTGTACAAAGGCACCGCTGAAGGGGAATTCGCCCTGGGCATCACGCTGGAATACGCTGCGTACCGCTATGTGGCGGGAGGCAACCCCGATGTCAAGATCATCTATCCTTCCGACGGCGTGATTTCCGCTCCCGAGGGTGCCGCTCTGGTCAATGGCTGCCAGCATCCCGCCGAAGCCAAGCAGCTCGTCGACTATCTGCTCTCCAAGGAAGTTGAAGAGATGATTTTCCAGAAGTACTACCGCCGCCCCGCCCGCGAAGACACGGCCACCATCGGCGGACTGCCCGATACCGTTTCCCTGAACATCCTCAAGTCCTTTGATCCCGCCGAAGCCAGCGCCCTGAAAGGAAAGATCCTGGCCCAGTGGAAGAAGCTGGTTCTCAACAAGTAAAAGGTCACATTGTCTGAAAGGCGGCGCGGGCGTCCCTGCGGGGGCGTTCGCGTCGCTGGAGCGTCTAATGCAGATCACACTGAAAAATATCGTCAAACGATTCGGACAGAACACGGTTGTCAACCATGTGGATCTCGTCATCGGAGACGGAGAATTTTTTACGCTTCTGGGTCCCAGCGGCTGCGGCAAGACCACGTTGCTGCGCATGATCGCCGGATTCAATCAGCCGGATGAGGGAGATATTCTTTTCGGCGAGGAATCCGTGCTCCATCTTCCCGCCCATAAACGTGACACGGGCATGGTTTTTCAGAACTATGCGCTCTTTCCACACATGACCGTGGCCGAAAACGTGGCCTATGGACTCAAGGCCAGAGGCATCAAGGGACAGGAAATGAAGGAGAAGGTTGAGGCGATACTGAACTCCGTGCAGCTTGGCGGCATGGGGTCGCGCTATCCGCGTCAGCTCTCCGGCGGGCAGCAGCAGCGCGTGGCTCTGGCGCGGGCTCTGGTCATCCGCCCCCGCGTTCTGCTCATGGACGAGCCTCTGTCCAACCTCGACGCCAAGCTCCGTGTGTCCATGCGCGAGGAGATCCGCCGCATCCAGCAGGATCTCGGTATCACCACGGTCTACGTCACGCACGACCAGGAAGAAGCCATGGCCGTGTCCGACCGCATCGCCATATTTTACGCAGGGCATCTTCAGCAGGTGGCCACGCCTGCCGCCATCTATTTTTCTCCGGCCAACCGTTTTACCGCGGAATTTATGGGTTCCTGCACCATCCTCGAAACCCTCTGCACGGACTTTGACGCCGCTTCCGGCATGACCTATGCGGAAACGGGAGGCGTGGCGTTCCGTTTCCGTTCCGAGGGCGCAAAGGCCGGCGAAACTCTCAACATCATGCTGCGCCCAGACTGGATACTGCCCGCAGGGCCGGATTCGGAAAACCGCTTTTCCGGCACGGTGTGCGAACGCATGTTCCTAGGAGACACCGTGGTCTATCAGGTGGAAGCCCTGGGACGCAGGCTCCGCGTGGATATGCCCTCCCTGAATCACAGCGGTATGCTCGAACCAGGACAGACGGTCGAGCTGTGCTTCGCCCCTGAAAGTCCTGTCACGGTGCGCGCATGAAGACTCGCCTGTTCTCCGTCTGGAACGTGGTCTTCGTGCTGGCCATCGCCGTACTTCTGCTGCTGGTCGTTTATCCGATGTTCTCCATTTTTCAGGCCAGCCTCGTCTCTGCGGAAACGGGAGAGTTCACCTGGGGCAACTACATTGACGTCTTTACCACGCGCTTTTATCGCCGCTGCCTGTGGAACAGTGTCTTTCTCAGCGGCCTGGCCACAGTATTCAGCGTCATCATCGGCGTGCCCTTTGCCTTCCTGACCACCCGCTACAAGCTGCCCGGCGCCAGCATCCTCAAGACGCTGGGGACACTGCCGCTCATCCTGCCCACGTTCATCGGCGCGGAAGCCTGGCTGCTGCTCCTCGGACGCAACGGCATACTGACGCAGTTCTTCCATTCCTTCGGGCTGAACACGCCCAGCATCTACGGCTGGCAGGGCGTGGTACTGGTCTACACGCTCCAGTTCTTCCCCTTTGTGTTCCTCATGGTCTCGGCGGCCATCAATTCCGTGGATCGCTCGCTGGAAGAATCGGCCAGAAATCTTGGAGCCTCGCCGTGGCGCGTGTTCTATACAGTCACCCTGCCCGTGGTCATGCCTGCCATCGCCTCCGGCGCACTTATCGTGTTCTGCATGTCCATTGAAAACTTCGGTGTGCCCACCATCATCGGCAACGATTACAAAGTACTTGCGGAGCAGGCGTACAGCGAGTTTGTCAGTGAAATGGGCGGCAACCCTTCCATGGCCGGGGCACTCAGTACCGTGCTTGTGGTCGTTACCCTGCTTCTGACCATTATTCAGAAAGTCTGGGTGGAACGCAAAAGCTATGCCATGTCTTCTCTGCGGCCGCCGGAAATCCTGCCTCTCGCGCCGTGGAAGACCTGCCTTTCCTGGCTGTTCTGCGCGGGAGTGGTGTTCGTGTCCCTGGCGCCTTTTCTGGTGGTACTCGTGGCCGCCGTCACCAAGACCAGCGGGCCGGTCATGTATTACGGTCAGTTCAGCCTGGACAACCTGGCACTTGCGCTCCACTCCGCGCCCCGTCCCATCCTGAACTCGTTCTTCCTGGCGACCACCGCAACGGTGATCGGGATGTTCTTCGGCATGGCCGTGAGCTATATCGTCGTGCGCCGCCGCGGCGTCTGCGGCTATACCCTCGACCTCGTCATGATGCTGCCACTGGTCATCGCCGGTTCCGTGCTGGGCATAGCCATGGCCGCCACCTTCAACGAGGGGCCTGTCATCCTGACGGGAACTTGGGTGATCCTGGTACTCGCCTACTTCGTCCGCAAAACGCCGTTCTCCGTGAAGACCACTTCCGCATTGCTCTATCAGATCGACGCCGCCATCGAGGAAGCCTCGGTCAATCTGGGTGTGCCCCCGCTGCGTTCGTTCATGAAGGTTGTGGTTCCGGTCATGCTCCCGGGCATCATTTCCGGGGCCATCATCATGTGGGTGACGACGCTGGCGGAACTCAGCTCCACCATAGTTCTCTACTACGGCCCCTGGTCCACCATGACCGTTCAGGTCTTCCAGTACATCGGCAGCGGCGACTTTGGCCCGGCTTCAGCCTACGGTGCCATTCTCATCCTTTCGGTCATCATCCCGCTGTTCCTGCTGAACAAGTTTTTGGGCCGCGATCCCATGCAGTCCCTGTGAAGCAACGAAAAACGGCAGGCGCAGAAAGGCCTCTCTGGGTCTTTCTGCGCCGTTTTGTTTTCTAAAAGCCAGTGTTTTTCTGCGGCGCACAGAGCACCTGGCGGTCATGGCTTGTGGCTGAAATTTGTACCCTGAGAGCGCATGAACGAGAGCAAGCTCGCACTCGTTCAATGAGCGTCAAAGACAGCGTTTATGACCTGCAAAAACTTTTGCATTGCCGGGCTTGCCTCTCTGCGATGGATGATCCCATAGGGAACAGAAAAACGTTCGCCCCATTCGGCAGAAACGGTCACTAACGCCGGGTGCACATCTTGCCACAGCTCGGCGCTGATCATAGGTTTGTTTTCTGCGGCGCATTGATTGAAGGTATTGAGAGAGTAAGGGGCAACATCTTCAATATGAATTTGCGGGTACTGCTCCTCCCACCAGTTCCTCAGTGCGTCCACATGGCTTGTGTCGCCGCGCCGTACCATCAGTACCGTCTCTCCAAAAAGATCTTCAACACGGATACTGCAATGACTGGCAAGCGGATGGGTGAGCGGAACGGCAACTGCAAGCGGTATTCGTCCAAGCTCCACTATCGCATGGCGATTTCCCCACCGGGTCGAAGGAATAAGGCTTGCCACCATATCAACGGAAGCGTCCTTCGATCCAAGCTCTCCGATGTTGCTGTTATCCGTATCGTCGATGGGGACTATTTGCAGGCGGATTTCCGGGTAGTCAACGCTCACCCTGGACCAGAGCTTCACAATGGGACGCCCCGGACACATGAGAGAACTTCCCAGGCGGATGCATTCATCTGCGGTCTCGCTGAGACGTTTCGCCTGAAGTCGTACCTGTTCGGCCCGTTCCATGAAAATTTTGGCTTCACCATACACATAGCGGCCGGCTCTCGTAAGCGACACCCCACGGGGACTGCGCTCAAGGAGTGCCACACCCAAACTGTTTTCCAGAAGATTGACGTGTTTCAATAAAGCGTTCGGAGAAATATAGAGGCGCTCCGCCGCCCGCGAAAAACTCCCGCACTCTGCCGCCAGCACAAACGCTTTCAGATGGTGATCGTACATTGGTCTGCCGCTCCGTTCCAGCTATGCAAAGAACGGCCTTGCCGCACTTCACGGAACATCGTGGGTATGGATAAAGCCGGCTGCAAGGATTGAGCCGGCTTTATCACGTCAGGTTCAGGCCTCACCAGGCAGGATAGACGTTTTTCTTGCAATCGTCAGCCTCAACCCTATGAACTTTTTTTACCTTTTGACAATTCATGTGCGTCAAGCCGGTCTTATGATCTGATTTCCCGTGGACCAGGCAGGAGGCTCTGTGGGCTGCTTTTTGTTGAGCGCCATGACGCCCACCAGCTTGTGCGGAACGTACCGCTCCTCAAGATACGCCATATCTTCCGAGGTCAGATTCAGCTTGAGGGCGGCCACCGCACCTTCAATGTGCTGCAGTTTCGTTGCGCCGACCACTGGTGAAGCCGTCTTTTTCAGAAGCCAGGCCAGCGCCACCTGTGTCATCGTTACGCCGTACCGGTCGGCCACTTCCGCTGTACGGGCGATGATGACGCCGTCCTGTTCAGCCGTGGCGTCGTACTTCATCCTGGCTACACCGTCTTCCTCCTGCCGTTTGGACGTTTCCCCCGGACGTTTGGAAAGTCTGCCGCCTGCAAGCGCACTATAGGGAGTCAGGGCGATATGGTCTTCTTCGCAGAGTGGAACCATCTCACGTTCTTCCTCACGGAAAAGCAGGTTGTAGTGACCCTGAACGGAAACGAATTTCGCCCAGCCGCTGCCTTCGGCGAGGGCGTTGGCTTTGGCAAGCTGCCAGGCAAAGCAGTTGGAGATGCCGATGGCGCGCGCCTTTCCCGCCTTTACCGCATCGTTCATACCCTCCATGATTTCCTCGATGGGCGTCTGATAGTCCCACATGTGGCAGATATACAAATCCACATAGTCCATACCGAGATTTTCGAGGCTTTTGTTCAGCATACGTTCCACATGCTGCCGTCCGCTTACTCCGGCAGCGATTTCCCCGGCGGTGCGGGGCAGGAACTTGGTAGCGACCACGACGTCTTCCCGGCGGGCAAGGGAACGAAGAGCTCTGCCCAGATACTGTTCACTCGTTCCGCTTTGATAGGCAAGCGCGGTGTCGAAGAAGTTCACGCCCAGTTCCAGTCCCCTCTTGACGATGGCCCGCGAGGCGTCTTCGTCAAGTGTCCAGGTGCAGGGGCCTTGCGTGGGGTCGCCGAAGCCCATGCAGCCCATGCAGATACGGGAAACGTTCAAGTCCGAACTGCCAAGTCTGATGTATTCCATGATATTCCTCCTTGAGTACGGGCGGCAGTCACCGAAGGGCACTACTTCCCATGATGCCGGCGGGTACGGCCTGGCGACAGCGGCCGCGCTGCAGGTGCGCAGCACGGTCTTGAACACCTTCACAAGCCACTCCCCAACACACGAGCATGTTTCCTCCGTTCCGCCCTTTATGTGCCATCGTAGGCAGACTTTCGCATTGAAGGAAGTCGTAAGTGGCTCTCACTACATGAACCAAATCGTTCTCACGACCCAAAGTCACATGGAAAAACTGACGGCAGTACAGATGACGGAAAAAGACGGGCATGTGCAGTCGCTGCCAGTCCTTAATGCTGCAATGTCCGATGTGCTTTATGCCGCAAGACAAGGTTATGAGACGAGGGCAGCCGCTGAAAGAGGCCGTGGGAACGCTCCTTCGGGCGTTGCCTGTTAGCTTCCCCGCGTCTGGCGCACAGGACAAAAAATCCGTTCCCCGCGGCTGCACAGGGAACGGATCAGGAGGCTTGGCGAATGGTTGGTTACTTGTAGGAGGATTCCAGCAGCTTCTGGATCTGTCCGGCATTGGCGGGCCGGGGATTGTTGCCGATGAGACGGGCGTTGCCGGCGGCGCGTTCCGCGATGAGAGGCAGTTCGTCTCGCGTCACGCCGTAGGGCTGGAGCCCGGCCTTGATATCCAGATCGTTCAGCAGTGCGGCCATGCAGTCCGCGGCCTTCTTGGCGAGGCACAGGGTGCAGCCTTCGTCCTTCGCCCCCAGAATACGGGCGACTTCTGCATACTTTTCAGGCTGGGCCATGTAGTTGAAGCCCATGCAGAGCGGAGACAGGCAGGCCATCAGCAGGCCGTGGGGCAGATGATACTCGCGGGGAACGGCGGTGCCCACGGCGTGGATGATGCCGTTCTGCGTGTTGGAAAAGCCCATGCCGGCCAGAGCCGAGGCGTAGAGCATATCCGCGCGTGCGGCGAGGTCTCCGCCGTTGACATAGGCCCGGCGGATACTCCGTGCGATGAGCTTCATGGCCTGGAGGTTCAGGGCATCGGTGATGGGAGTGGCCGCTTTGCCCACAAAGGATTCCATGGCGTGGACAAAGGCGTCAATGCCGGTCATGGCGGTGACGGACGGAGGCAGACCAATGGTCAGTTCCGGGTCAAGCAGAACGGCACTGGCGTACATGTAGTCGGAGACCACCCCCCATTTGCCGCCGTTCTTTGTGTCGGCCAGCACGGAGATCGACGTCATTTCACTGCCGGTTCCCGCCGTGGTGGGAATGAGAATGACAGGAGGCAGAGGATTTGGCACTTTGCCCATGCCGAAATACTGGTTGATGGGTCCTTCATTGGTCAGCAGCACGGCGGCAGCCTTGGTGGTATCCAGGGCACTGCCGCCACCGATGCCAAACAGCACGTCAGCCTTGAACTCTTTCGCGGCGGCCGCGCAGCTGGCGATGGAGTCAACCGAGGGTTCAAGCTCGGCGTGGTCGTAAAGGCTCCACGGAATGCCGGCCTGATCGAGGGCATCCTGCAGGGGCTTTTGTACACCGACCTTGGCGATGCCGGGATCAGTGATGATAAGGGCGCGGGTGCCTCCAAGGCGCTGGGCTTCCGCGGGTGCATTCTTGATGCAGCCGGCGCCGTGGATGATGCGCTTGACGGTAGTATGGGTATACAGCATGTCTTGCTCCTCACAGAATGAATCTGTCCTGCAGATGTTACACGACTCCGCCGGAGTTTGACGCCGCAGCACATGACGGTTACGGATTCCTCGCGGCGGAGTCTCGTTGAGCTTACCGGAGGGAGGCCCGCAAGAGAACGCTCCCTTCGGGAGTGCCGTTACAGGGTTGCAAGGCCCTTGTCGAGGGCGCGCAGGATCTCATCGATATCGGACTTGGTGGAGATGAGCGCAGGAGCCATGCAGACCGTGTTGTTCAGATCTCTGAAGCAACGGGCCGTGCGGCCGATGATCACGCCTTCCTTCATGCAGGCACCGCAGAGGGCGGCAGCCTTGGATTCATCGGCAGGTTCGCGGGTCTTGCGATCCTTGACGAGTTCGATACCGGCGAAAAGGCCCTTGCCGCGCACGTCGCCGACGATTTCGTACTTGTCCTTGAGGGCCTTCAGGCCGTCCAGGAGGTATTCACCCTGCCTGGTGACGTTGTCGAGCAGATTCTCGTCTTCGATGATCTTGATATTCTCAAGCGCCGCAGCGGGACCGGAGAGGCAGCCGCCGAAGGTGGAGATATCGCGGAAGTAGGCATCGCGGTCGGCGGGATCGTTGATGAAGTCCTGGAAGACGTCTTCCGTGGTCACCGTGCAGGAGATGGGAGCGTAGCCGGAGGCCACGCCCTTGGCCATCGTGACGATGTCGGGCTTGACGTCCCAGTGCTGATAGCCGAACCACTTGCCGGTACGGCCAACGCCGCAGACCACTTCGTCCATGATGAGCAGGATGCCGTACTTCTTGCAGATCTCGCCCATGGTTTCCAGATAGCCATCCGGAGGAACGATGACGCCGCCGCCGGCGGTGATGGGTTCAATAATCACGCCGCCCACGGTGTCGGGATCTTCTTTCAGCAGGGCTTCTTCAAATTTGCGGGCGAACTTCACGCCGGCGTCAGGGTCGTTCTCCAGACCCGCACGGTAGGCGGAGCAGTCGGGGAATTCGGCAAAGCCGGGGGCAAAGGGACCATACTGATTCTTGCGTTCAAACTGACCGCAGGCGGACAGGCAGCCAATGGTGGTGCCATGATAGTCGCGATAGCGATACATGACCTTTGTCTTCTTGCCGCCGTGCTTGAGCTGGCCGATCTGACGCACGATCTTGAAGGCCTTTTCGTTGGCTTCGGAACCGGAGTTGGAAAGGTAGAGACGGTTCATGCCCGGCATGATGGAGATCAGCTTTTCGGCCAGCTCGGCGGTGGGAATATTGCCATAGGAGTTGGCGAAGTAATTGAGCTTCATCATCTGATCGGCGGCAGCCTTCACAATGCGCTCGCAGCCGTAGCCCACGTTGACGGTCCAGACGCCGCCGGACACGGCGTCCAGGTATTCCTTGCCGTTCACATCCTTTACGCGGCAGCCCTTTCCTTCCACAAAGACAACGGGGTCGCTTTTTTCATAAATCTTGTGCTGGGTCAGGTGATGCCAGACATGCTTTTTGTCAAGAGCGATGATGTTCTGTGCCTGTGACATGACGGTCTCCTTCAAGAATGGAAATAAGGATGAGGGGGAGCCGCTCCCTGAGGCGCAGGAGCGGCTCGGGGGTATGGACTGGGGAAATCAGAGGATTTCCGCCAGATCATGTACGTCGTAGCCAAGGGCTTCGCCCACGGACTTGAAGAACACATGCCCCTGGCAGGTGTTGATGCCGCGGGCCAGCGCACGGTTATCCTGGCAGGCCTTCTTCCAGCCCTTGTTGGCCAGCTCAACCATGTACGGCATGGTCGCGTTGGTCAGAGCGAAGGTGGAGGTGCGGGCCACAGCGCCAGGCATGTTGCCCACGGAATAATGCACCACGCCGTGTTCGATGAACGTGGGATTGTCGTGATAGGTAGCGCCGTGGCGGGCAGTGGTGGCGATACAGCCGCCCTGGTCGATGGCGACGTCCACGATGGCGGCGCCCTTCTTCATGGTCTTTACCATGTCTTCCGTCACCAGCTTCGGGGTCAGCGCACCGGGGATGAGCACGGAACCGACCAGGAGGTCGGCCTTCTTCACGGCCTGAGCAATGTTGAAGGCGTTGGAATACAGCGTCTGGAGCTTCTGGCCGTACAGATCGTCAAGCTGACGGAGGCGGTTGATGTTGCTGTCGAGAATGGTGACGTGCGCGCCCATGCCCATGGCGACCTTGGCCGCGGAGGTGCCCACGGTACCGGCGCCGAGAATGACGACCTGCGCAGCTTCAACACCTGCGGTGCCGCCCATCAGAAGCCCCATGCCTCCTTCGCGCTTGGTAAGCATCTGGGCGCCGACCTGGATGGACATGCGTCCAGCCACTTCGGACATGGGGGCCAGAAGCGGAAGCCCGCCGTTGTCGAGCTGTACGGTTTCATAGGCGATGCCGGTCACACTCTTTTCCAGCAGATTTTTCGTCAGTTCCGGTTCGGGAGCGAGGTGGAGGTAGGTGAAGAGCAGCAGATCCTTGTGGAACAGGGCGTATTCTTCAGCCAGCGGTTCCTTGACCTTGACGACCATATCGCAGGCCCAGGCTTCGGCCGCGGTATCGACGATGCTGGCGCCTGCCGCAATATATTCCTCATCGGTGATCATGCTGCCGAGTCCGGCGCCTTTCTGCACGAGGACGTCGTGTCCGGCCAGCTTGAGAGCATGGACACCGGCAGGGGTGATACCTACGCGATATTCCTGGGTCTTGATTTCAGTAGGGATACCGACTTTCATGAGTGCAACCTCCTTAAAATTCTGGAAAACAGATAAGGCCAAGTGGATGGCGTTCCATCACTTCTCTGCTATAGCAAAATGTGTGCCAAAGTTGATTTCTGAACAAGGGATCTCTCTATCCTTAGTTATTCTATGGATATTTTTCAAAAGTCCATAAGAGGAAACGAAAAGACGGGAAAAAGATAACAATGCAAAAATGCATTGTTTGACGGATGAAACAGCGGAGGAAAGTCAAAAAAGACTTATTTTCGCACAGAGGCCTGAAGCCGCCAAACCATGTGCTGTCTTATGTGGTCATCTGGCAAAGAGCGTGGAAAAAGCGCTTCTTCAGACGAAGACTTCTTGCTCCGCCAAATAAAGAAGGTCCGGAAACCCTCTGCGGCCCAATGAAGGACAGAACAGGGCTAGGGGTGCTGGATCAGTTCTTCTTTCAGATGATAGCTGCGAGCCTTGCGCACAATGGTGGACTGGCTGACCTTCAGGAGTTTTGCCGCCTTATAGGTGCTTTTGGTTTCCCGCAGCGCACGGCTGATCAAGTCCCGCTCCAGAGCTTCCACCGCTTCCTGAAGACCGGAATGAGAGTCTGAGGCTTTGGGGAGTTCCGAAAGGATGTAGGAGATCGCTCAGCACGAGCTTCTTCTTTTTCAAAGCCAGCAGGAAGCGGGCAACGGAGCGCAGTTCGCGAATGTTGCCGGGCCAGTCGTAAGAGGAGAGCGCGTTGCGCAGGCTTTGGCTCAGATACGGTTTGGTTCCGCTTTCTGACATGGTTTCGACAAAGTGATCCAGTAGCGTGGGGATGTCCTCCCGGCGCTTCCTCAGAGGCGGCAGCTCAAGGGCAATGACGCGCAGCCGGTAGAAGAGATCCTCGCGAAAGGTTCCCTTTTTCACCATATCTTTCAAAGACTTGTTGGTGGCGGCGATGATGCGCACGTCCGGATGGATGTTCGCCGTGCCTCCCACCCGGCGGAACGGCTCGCCGTCCAGCACCTGAAGCAGCGTGGCCTGCGCGGAGAAGGGCAGCTCGGAAATTTCGTCGAGCAGCAGCGTTCCCCCGTCCGCCATTTCAAACACACCCGGCTTGCCCTTTTTCAGTGCACCGGTAAAGGCCCCTGAGTCGTAGCCGAACAGTTCCGATTCGATCAGCGAAGAAGGAATGGCCCCGCAGTTCAGGGAAATAAAGCTCTTCTCCCTGCGCAGACTCGCCTGATGTATGGCCTTGGCCATCATGGTTTTACCGGTGCCGGTCTCTCCCTGCAGCAGAATGGGGGCGTCCGTCTGCGCGGCCTTGGCCAGATCATCCTGCAGTTTTACGGAAGCCGAAGACTTGCCGACATGCTTCATCTCCAGATCCATGAGGGGGCTGTACGGCATGTAGGTCGAGGTGTTTTTCATCTGCTCCAGCTTGAGGGTCATATCCTCCAGCTCGGTCAGATCCCGAATAATGGCAATGACTTCTATCACGTTGCCCTGTTCATCGAAAATGGGAGTGGATGTGTTCAGGCAGTGCTTCCCGTTGGCATAGTCGTCGAACATGGAAATGGAGCGCCTGGCGTTGAGCGCGTGCAACGTGACGCAGGCCGAAAATTTTTTCAGCTCCATGGCGGTCGTGACGTGCTTGCCGATGACTTCTTCAGGCAGAATATTGGCGATGCGCTGCATGGCCTTGTTGATCCACAGCGTGATGCCGTTATGGTCAATGATCCAGATGCCGTCGTAGATGGAATCGAGTACGGAGATCAGCGCATGTTCGTTCAGCGCCACATTGGATTTTTGCGAAAAAAGGCTGCAGGGCAGAGAAAGAACGTCGAAGAACCGGAAGGGGACAAGGTTTTCCATGCGGATGGTCATCCAGCGGAAAATCATGAGCTGCTTGTCCCGGGCGGAGCATACGTGTATTCCAATATCGGGAACATCCGTTGAAAAGAGCTGATGAACTTCAGGCAGACCGGAAAAGACATCGGAGAGCTTTTTCCCTGCAGCGGCATCGGGAAAGGCCGCGTAAAAAGAAGGAGAAGCAAAAGAGATTCTCCAGTCTTCCATGCGGCATACTGCAAAAACTGGAAACAGCAGTTTCTCCATGTCCATATCGCCCCTCCCCAGTGAGCTTTATCTTGCAAAGATAATATTTCACATTTCTTTGTGATATTCAAGCCGCAAGGCAGAAGGAAAATTTCATTTCAGGATTGCAGAAGCCCATGTATGAAGCAGCACTCTTCTTCCTCAGTGGTGAAATTCTGCATCTGCCCATAGAAATATTGAGAGTATCACTTTAATAATGATAAAAGTTCTTCGATCTTGCCGTTAACGCGAAATCGCTGAAACAACGCCAGAG
>NZ_CANRLT010000066.1 GCF_947631555.1 uncultured Mailhella sp.
TGGTCATGCTGCTGGGGCGGCCCTATATCGATGTGCGTGCCAGCTTCAACTCCTTCCTGCCGGACGGTCTTGCCCCGGTCGTGGGTGAAGCACTTGTCTGCGCATGGCTGGAGCGCCTAGACACGCACCCTAGGTTAAGTATGTTATATTGTTAACAGCGCCGCAGCTCCCAGAGCGTGACTGGTACGGGAATTTTTTGATGGGTTAGCGGCGAAACAGGGAGTGAACAGAGCTTTTCGATGTCGAAACCTTTCCGCGCCGTTTCGAGAAACGCCGAAAAGACTTTGCGGCCGGGTTCCGCTATCCAGACGCGGCCCTCAGGCGCAAGCACGGTCTCGAGAAAGCGAACAATGGGCGCGGCGAATTCTTTTTCGTACATGATATCTCCCGCCCAGACACGTTCGAAACTTTTCGGACGAAGTGCAGGGCGGCGCCAGTCCATGACTTCCCAGCGCACGCCGGAAACGGTGTTAAGTTTTTCGTTGAGTTTGGCGTATTCTATGGCGGCTGGTTCGTAATCCATAGCCGTGACGCTGGCCCCGAGCCATTGTCCTGCAAGTGCGGTAAAGCCCAGTCCGCACCCCATGTCGAGGCAGGCTTTTCCCGTGATGTCGTTCTGTCGTTCTGCCAGCCATCCGGCCAGTGCCAGCGAAGATGGCCAGACTTCATTCCAGTAGGGAGGCTGGTCTTCATCATTATTCCCCATAGCTTCCCAGAGCTTGTCCATATCAGCCCGGCGTATATGCCACAAGCGTCCGCAGGAATGAAAAATGCGGTCGAAAGACGTACAGGTAATATTGTTCTGCATGGGATTGTCCGTAAAAGCTGAAAATTTAAATTTTCAATGTTCCAGAGTTTTAGGGAACTGACTGTTAAATAAAGAAAAATTCAGCTAGGTGTTTCTGTTTTCCTGAAAGAGCCGGACATAGGCTCTGTAGCATTCGGCCAGCGGGGAGTCTTCGGGAAGCTGAAGCTGTCCAAGGCGCGGAGGACGTGGAGGAGGGGGTAGAACAGGCGCCTCGGTAATATCCACACGGCGCAGAGTATCCCTGCCCATGAGCAGATGTAGTTCCACACGGCTGAAAAATTTTTCGTCCATGAAGGCGTTGGCGCGCTCCAGAAGTTCAGGAACGGCGTAGCTTAATTCCTGCATGATGCAGGAATCATCCGCCCCGATGAGCAGTATGCCGCTTCTGTGCCCCAGAGGATGGGCAATGGAGGCGAACGGACCCATGACGATTTCCCAGTTTCTCCACAGTTCGCCGAGAAGCGCCTGACGGGGATCCATTCCATGCGAGGTGAGCCAGCGATTAAGCCCGTCGCTCAGTGCGGATGTCCTGCCGCTTCGCCTGTCAAGGTCGAATCCTGCAAAATGTTTGCGTTTCCCCTTATTTTCCATGCCGCTATGATACGGCTTTTTTTTTAAAGAGAGAAGTCCCGCGGACAAAGCCTCCCAAGGGGAAACTCTGTCCGCGGGGAAAAGCGTTCCGGCACGGGTTACCGGGAAAGCATGGCGTCCATATCCTTTATGGGATCTCCTTCAGGAAGGACTCCAAACTCTTTGACAAGCACGTCAAGCACCGCGGGAGACAAAAAGGCGGGAAGTGACGGACCCAGGTAGATATGCTTCAGGCCCAGAGCGAGCAGGGTAAGCAGAATGGCCACGGCCTTCTGTTCGTACCAGGAGAGAACCAGCGTGAGCGGCAGGTCGTTCACACCGCATTTGAAAGCATCGGCCAGGGCCAATGCTACCTTGATGGCACCGAAGGCGTCGTTGCACTGTCCCATATCCAGGAGCCGGGGAATACCGTCTATCGTGCCCAGGTCGAGGTCGTTGAAGCGGAACTTGCCGCAGGCCAGAGTGAGAACCACGGTATCCGCGGGCGTCTGCTTCACGAATTCCGTATAGTAGTTTCTTCCCGGGCGTGCTCCGTCACAGCCTCCCACAAGGAAGAAGTGGCGGATCTTCTTCGCCTTTACCGCTTCAATGATGACTTCGGCGTGAGAGAGAACAGCTTCACTTCCAAAGCCCGTGGTCAGAGTGCTTCCCCCGTTGATGCCAGAGAAGGTTATATCTTTCTCATAACCGCCGAGCTGAAGAGCTTTGTTTATCACGGCAGAGAAGTCTTTATCCGTGCCTATGTGCGTCATGCCCGGATACTGTACCACGCCCGTGGTAAAGACGCGGTCGGCATAGCTTTCCCTTACCGGCATGATACAGTTTGTGGTAAACAGTATGGCCGCCGGCACTGCGGAAAATTCCTTCTGCTGGTTCTGCCAGGCCGTCCCGAAATGCCCCTTGAGGTGAGTGAAGCGTCTCAGTTTCGGATAGGCGTGGGCCGGCAGCATTTCCCCGTGTGTATAGACCGAGACGCCCTTACCTTCTGTCTGCCGAAGAAGAAGTTCAAGATCGCGGAGGTCATGGCCGCTGACGATGATGAACGGGCCTTTTTCCACTGTTTTGGAGACGGTTGCCGGCTCCGGTGTTCCGAATGCCGCGCGGTGCGCGTCATTGAGCATTTCCATGCAGGAGAGATTGACGCGACCGGCTTCCATCACTGCTTCCAATAGTTCCGGCTGACCGGCGTCTTTGGCCAGCAGTGCCAGTCCCTTGTAGAAAAAGGAGTCCACATCGTCCCGCACGGAACCGAGAACGCGGGCGTGGCAGGCGTAGGCGGCAATTCCCTTGATGCCGAAAAGCAGGAGGGATTTCAGGCTGCGCAGATCTTCCTGTTCCTTCCAGAGCGAAGCGAGATCGAAAGGCTTGTCCTTCGCTCCGCGGGCGTCGCGCACACGGGTGATGAGTTCCGTGAGTGCCTGGTCATCGAAATCAACGTTGGTCAGAGTGGAAAAAAGTGCGTCTTCCATAAGACTGTCCAGCGCATGGTCACGCTTTGCGCCGGAAAGAGAAAGAGAGACGAGTTCACCGATAAGAACATCCTGAAGATGGGAGGTGGAAGGCTGCTTTCCGCAGACTCCGCGGAGACTGCATCCCCTGCCGCCAGCCGTTTGTTCACATTGAAAACAGAACATTTCGTTCATGGCCTGCTCCTTGGCGTTTGAACCCCGTTGAGGGGCGTTGTTCAGCCTGTATACTGATCCAGGGGCGGAGACCACGCAGTGATTCAGCGCACAGTGAGCCGTGAAAGTTTCATTTAACTTTACATATTTTTTGAATTTATTTAATTTTTAATTTAAAAGATTATTTTAATTAAAATTGTCTCTAGTGGATGGAAATGGGATGCAAAACTATCTCTGAAGAAGACAGAGATTGTGTCAGGGAGCTTTTTTCTGATCCTTAGGCCAGCTTGTGTAAGGCTGTTTGGATAATTCCACGTTGAGATAGCGTGATAATTTGCTGACTTCCTCTCCCAGCCAGCTGGGACGGATAAAGTCCTGGTCTTCGGATTCGAGTTCTATTTCAGCAACGATCAGGCCGCGGTTTGCGCCTTCAAATTCGTCCACTTCCCAGATATTTCCGTATTCTTCAAAGGTATAGCGCGTTTTTTCAATGACTTCCGCAGGGTCAAGCCCATCAAGCAGCGCCCGAGCCTCTTCAAGAGGAATTTCATATTCAAATTCATGGCGGGCGATACCCTTTCCACGGTACTTGATATTGAGGATCCCGCGTTCTCCGGCTATGCGTACGCGCACGGTGCGGTCTCCGGTACGCGCTATGTATCCTTGTCTGTAGGCTATTCCCTGGGTCTTTCCCCGCCATTCGCTGCTTTTTACCAGAAATTTTCTTTCAATTTCCTTATGATTCATGGAATTACCTGTCCTTTTTAGAATTTTCCTGATACGGAGAAAAGTTGCCTGTGTATCCTTCCATATCGAAGAATCATGTTTTCATGTGACATCATAGAGCGCTCCTGAAAATTTTACAAGGAGCCTGCAAACATGCGGAAGTCTTTTCCTTGCGTCTTTTCCTTCCGCTGGCTACCATGCGCAGAGGGCATTTCGCTAAGAGACATTTTTAAGGTTACGGAGAAGTCATGGCCAACCTGCGCATCGTCTTTATGGGAACTCCGGACTTTGCAGCGTCCGTTCTGAAAGCTGTGGCCGCCTGGGAAGGTGGAGAAGTGGCGGCGGTGTACACGCAGCCTGACCGTCCTTCCGGGCGCGGAAAAAAACTGAGCGCTTCAGCGACAAAGAAACTGGCTCAGGAACTCGGCCTGCCCCTTTATCAGCCGAAAAATTTCAGAGACGACGCCGACGTGCAGACGTTGGCTGATTTGAAGCCCGACGTACTGGTTGTCGCGGCCTACGGTCTCCTGCTGCCCCAGCGGGTTCTGGATATTCCTGAACTCGGAGCGTTCAACGTCCACGGATCGCTTCTGCCCCAGTACCGTGGAGCCGCGCCGATACAGCGCGCCGTCATGAACGGAGATTCCATCACCGGCGTCACGATCATGCGCATGGAAGCCGGGCTGGATTCAGGGCCGATACTGCTTCAGCAGGCTGTGAGCATCGAACCTGACGACACGGCAGGCACACTTTTTGAAGAACTGGCCGAATGCGGCGGCCGGCTCATGACCGGTGCTCTGGGCATGATAGCTGAAGGCCGTGTTTGCTACATTGCTCAGAACGATGAGCTTGCAACTCACGCCGCCAAAATTTCTCCTGACGAAGAGTTTCTGGACTGGAGCGGAGACGCCGCGCACATCCATAACGTCATCCGCGGGCTGACCCCTTCGCCCGGAGCGAAGAGCGTTCTGCGTATTGAGGGCCGTGAACCGCTGCTTTTGCGCATAGAACCCGGCGAACCTGTGGCATTGCAGGTTGCGTATGAACCGGGCACACTGGTGAGGATGGAAGGAGGCGCGCTTGTGGTTGCCTGCGGCTCCGGAGCTTACCGAGTGACAAAGCTCCGGCCGTCAGGAAAGACCACCATGTCCGCCACGGACTTTTTCAACGGGCGTCTTCGTGGATCGTCCGCTCCCTTTGGTCTGTTTGGGAAAAAGTGATTTTCTGAAAAATTGTCTTTTCCAAGTTAAGGCCCTTCACACCTTTTCTGCGGTGTCGAAGCTCTTTTGATGAGCCTATGGTCGAAAAAAGAAAAAAAATACCTCAGAACGACTCCAAAAAAACTGCGCGGGAAGCAGCTCTGGAAGTTCTTCATCAGGTCTTCCGGCACCCGGAAAACGGTACTCCCGTTCCTGTGCTGTTAGCGGAAAAAACAGCTTCTCTGGATGTTCGCGATGTTTCTCTGACCTCGGAACTCGTTTACGGTGTTCTGCGCCGTTTTATGCTTCTGGATACGGTCCTCACTTCTCATTTGCGGCGTCCTGCGGCGCTGTCGCCTCAGGTGCGTATGCTCCTGCGTCTTGGCGCGCTTGAGCTGCTCTTTCTTGATGGTATTCCAGAACGCGCCACGGTTAACGAACTGGTGGAAATTGCGCGGCGACGCTTCGGCCAGAGGCTGTCCAGTCTGGTTAACGCCTTACTCCGTGCTTTGGCCAGAGACAAGGAAACGGTGTTTAAACCGCTGTCCCTTGCGGAGGGATGTTCGCTGCCGCCTTGGCTGGCAGAACTTTGGGGAAGGCAGTACGGTGCGGAAAAGGCCTTGGAATTTGCTCATAATACGCAGACCGGGCCGGCTCCCTGCTGGAGGGTAAACACGCTTCGTCCCGGAAGCGGAGAGCTTCTTGCCGAGTGGACGGCGCGCGGATACACGAGAGTCGGGGACTTCGGCTTCAGTGCCTTTGGACTTCCCCAGAACAGAGATCGGGCAGGTGAGGAGCGCACTCTTCTCGAGATATTGGAAAGGGATGGCGCGCTGACTCGGCAAGGAGCCGCTTCCCAGCTTCTGGTTGGCGATATAGTGCGAGTGATACGCGAGGCGGCCTTTGAGGATGTTCCCCTTTGGGATGCCTGCTGCGGACGTGGGGGTAAGAGCACGGCGCTCTTGGAGCAGGGTATAAGAGTGGCACTGGCCAGTGATCCTTCCGCCTTCCGTCTGGAGGACTTTAAAAAGAGTGTGCGTCGTCTTGGACTACCCATGCCGCAGATTCTTTGTTTGCCCGTGCAGGACGTTGCAGACTCATTCCCTCTCATCTTGCTGGATGTGCCTTGCAGCGGAACAGGGACGCTTGGGCGTGTGCCGGAACTGCGCCTTCGCCTCACCAGAGAGAAGCTTGAGCGGGTCGTCCGCCTCCAGCGGGAAATCCTGGAGTCCGTCTGGCCGAAACTTGAACCTGGCGGACTGCTTTTCTACGCCACCTGTGCCCTCAATAAAGAGGAAAATGAAACCCAGATACAAATGTTTCTTGAAGGTCATCACGAGGCTGAAGGTGTCTTCCAGAAATATTATTTTCCTTTCTTTCCGGGGCAGGATGCCATGTTCCTTTCTGTCATTAGAAAGGATGGGGCTGAGGCCGAAAAATTTAAATTATAGATTTTGCATAATTAGTAGAAAAAACTTTGGTAAAACGATAACCTCTTGACATACATTAATGGAGTGGATAAAAAATCAGTAAAGCGTCAAAGGTGTGCTCTATGGCAAGGGATATGATGTAACCTATTGGAATAGCTTATGTCTCTCTCTCTCTCTCTCTCTCTCTCTCTCTCTCTCTCTCTCTCTCTTGTAGAAAATTTTTACCAGTCTGTTTTTAAGCTGTGTCCTGTGTTGGGGCGCAGCTTTTTTTTAACTTTTGTCGTATGTAGTGAGGAAAGACGATGAAAGAGCAACGGTGGTTCATTTTTTTTAAAAGGTTATCGGTAAGTCTTGCAATAATGCTGATGTGTTTCGTGACATCGGCTATTGCTGCAGAAAGCGGATTTTTTTTCTGTAAAGATTTTTCTGATGATTTGACGCCTATCGATGCATCAGATGAATTTACAGAAAATGAAGTTTCATGGATTGCCTATTCTAACAAACCTTTTAATGCATCGTCAATTGTTTTCACTATATATAAACGTGATGATAATGGTTCTGAAAGCATGATCCATAGAGAAAAAGTAGACATTCGTCCAGCATGGAATAATCTTTTTTTGAAAAAGATGCCTTTCCCTGGAGATGGTATTTATATTCTTTCTATTGATAAGGAAGATGGAGGTAATATTGCAGAAGGTACAGTAACTATAAAGGCTATAAAAAGTCCCGAAGCAGAGGCCTCTTCTGAGGCAGCTTCTTTGGATAATTTAGACATACAGGGTGCTGAATTGAAGAGACTTTTTGACAGTTTTAAACTTAAGGCCACTCACGGCCAGTCTTAATAACCTTAAAGGAGAAGGATTATGTTGTACAAAATTTCTTCTGTTGCGGCTATGGCAGCGTTTATGCTTTTTTCTGCGGTCCAGGCAGACGCAGCAAGGCAAACTCGCGATCTGGTGTTTGAAGAAGAGGAAACGACCGTTGAAGCGGCTCCGGCTGTAGAAAATGCTCAGGTGGTTGCGGTGAAGGCGACTATTGAGCTGAAGCGTGACGGTCAGACTTCGACGGTCGCCCCCTCGTATGAGTTCAAATCTGGTGATCGCGTCAAACTCATCTATACTCCCAGCGTTGACGGCTATGCCTACTGGATGGCTAAGGGCAGTTCCGGTGCTCTTACTGTACTCTATCCTTCCGTTCAGGCGGGCACAGAGAATAAGGTTTCTCGCAATGTAGAATACACGATCCCGACAAAGGGTTCCTTCAAGTTTGACGACACACCGGGCACGGAAGAACTGCTCTGCGTGATTTCTCCCGAGCGGGTTCCCGAACTAGACAAGATCATTGCCGAAAACTCCAAGGGTGTTATTGCGGCAGACAAGGCCACCCAGGTCGCTATGGTGGAAGAAAAGAATACCTCCAAGCGGCAGACTCGTGATCTTGTGTTTGAAGAAGAGGAAGAAGAAGACGTCAATATTAAGAAGCAGGCAGCGGCGCCTGGTGAACCTTTTGTGACGCTCTATACTCTGAAGCACAACTGATTTTGTAGCAGGCGGCTCGCTCCGGCGGGCCGCCTGCAAGGTGTAGCCATGCAGTTTCACTGGATACTTTCCCTTTCCTTTGTCCTTTTTTTGATGTTTACCCCCAGCCTGACCTTTGCCGGCAAGCTGGAAACGACCTTTGCGACCGCACAGAAGGCTTTTCAGGAAAAGCGCTTTGACGATGCTGCGGCAGGATTTGAAAAAGCAGCTGATCTTCTTGGCAGACAAAAGCAGTACGCACAGGCCGGTCTTGTTTTGGGCAATGTAGCGGCGATACGCCTCCAACAGGAAAAATTCCAGGAAGCCGCATCCGTGTATGAAAAAATTCTTGCCCTCCCAGGCAAGTTGGACGGAGATCTTCAGCGGCGCGTTCTGGGGAATCTCGCTGTCTGTAGACATAATCTCGGTGAGTTTGCCCTGAAAGCGGACACGCTGGAAAAGCTGTTGAAAATGAGCGCAGCTTTGTCTGCTGAAGCTAAAGCAGGCATCTATGCTCAGCTTGGAGACGCATACAGGGCGCTGGAAGTGTACTCTCCGGCCCTAAAGGCTTATCAGACGGCGCTTCAACTCTTGCCTGCAGTTCCCGAGAATAAAGACTTGCGCGGACGGCTGCTCAATGGAGCCGGGCTTTGTGCTAGTAATCTCGGCGACTTTTCCCTTGGAGAAAAGCTGCTCAAGACTGTTTTGGACGAAGGTCCGGACGGTGCGCAAATGGAGGCAGAAGCACTAAGCAATCTCGGCGTCCTTAAATGGGAGCAGGGCAACTATCCTGAAGCCGCCGTATTGCTGAAAAAAGCATTGGCGAAAGAGACGGAGGCCTCTCTCACAAGGAATAAGGGGGCAGACCTCAATAATTATGGGTTGGTGCTAAAAAGTGCAGGACGCTACGAGGCCGCCACGGAACAGATAGTGCAGGCCAGGGATATAGCCCGTTCACAGGGAAATCTGCGTGACGAGGGTATCGCTCTTTCCAATCTTGCGTTGCTGGCAAGGATAACGGGTGACGTCGAGTCGGCAAAGCGAGAGTATATCGCGGCTCTGGACTGTTACGAAAAGGTATCGTTTAAGGAAGGGAAAGCAAGTACACTGCTGGGGCTTGGAAAAATATACGAAACTGTAGATCACGATTATACACGTGCATTGGACTGCTACAAAAAGGCTAAGGCACTGTATGAAGAACTGTCTATTCCTCGTGGTATTGCAGAAAGTCTGAATCAGATTGGACGCGCACTGCGCAAGTCTGCAGATCCTAAGCGGACGACACGAGATCTTATTTTTGATGATGAAGAGATTTCTTTTCCTGCGATAGATCCAGCTCAGGCTCTGAAAGAATCGGCAGAAGCTTTCGGCAGGGCACTCGAGCTGGCAGAACAGATGGGTATGAAAGAATTGCAGTGGAGTGCCTATCAAGGACTGGGCTTTGCCTTATGGGAACAGGGCAGAGAGTCCGAAGCTCTTGCAGAATACGAAAAGGCTATCGCACTTGTTACTGCTATGCGCGGATCTCAGGAGGATGCTGAACTGCTGAGAGATTACCTGAAAGATAAGGGCGATCTCTTTACCGAAGCTATGGAACTATGTTCGGCGTTGTTCCAAAAGACAAACGACAATAAATACATGGTTCGCGCCATGGAACTTGACGAGATCTCCCGCAATGAACTCGTCAAGGCCAATGCCTCTCTGGTACGCATGAACTATGCCGACAGTGCCAAGCAGGAAATGTATGAAAAAATCTTGGCTCTTTCTAAAACAGAACGGAAACTCAAGGTTTCCGCACCGGTGACCGTGCCTGTTGAAGCGTCTGCATCAGCGGAGGAAAAAAAGAAAGCCTCGCTGGAAAATGACGAAAAGAAGCAGTCGTTGCTCCAAACAGCGAAACTGGAAAAATCACTTCAGACGCTTCTTAAGGATTGGAAAGACCGTTATCCTGAAGATGCTGCTCTGTTTGACTCTAATGCGAAGATTAACCCTGATGCTGTTCGGGCTGCACTGAAATCTGATGAAATGGTTCTGAACTACATCAGCCTGCCTGAGGCGCTCGTGATAGTTGCCATAGCCAAAGATTTCGTTCGTATTTACAGTGAGCCTGTTCCTGCTAAAGAATTGGACGAGCGCATCAAGAAGGACTTTTTGGTTGATATTATTGAGGGGTATGGTCATCAAAAGGATCCTCAGCAGGAAGACGAGACGGTGGCAATTCAAAAAAGCACGAGCTATTTCCGTGAAATGTACGAATTGCTCATGAAGCCTGTAGAGAAGGATATCCAGGAGAAAAAACGTATTACAATAGTGGCCAGTGGTTTTTTAGCACAATTCCCATTTGCTTCACTTGTGACTGATGCCAGCGATCCTGTTCATCCTACGTATTTGGTGGAAAGCAAGGATATCGTTCTTTCGAGATTGTCTTTCTTTGGTGGCAGGAAGAAAGACGAGAAGGTTCCTTCCCGGCTTATGGCTGTAGGAAATCCAAGAAATGGAAAATATAAACTTGGTTTGAAATCTCTTTCCGGGGCAGAAAACGAAGTAAAAATGTTGGCAGCAAATTTCGGGCTTCAGGAAAATGCTGATAGCATACGTTATAAAGAAGAAGCTACTGAAACATGGGTAAAGAATGAAATAGATAAACGTTTTGAGATAATTTATTTTGCAACCCATGGAATGCCTTTTTCTGATACATATACATCTTTTTTAAATTTTGAAGAGCAAATTAAAAGGTTTAAAAATAAAGATAGTGCCAGAAAACAACGTGACTATGCACAACAGTGTTTACCAGGGTTATCTATGCTGAATGGCTATTTATACTGTGCAGATAGCGATACCGATGATGGGTTCTTTACGTTGAAAGAAATAATGGAAATACCTACTGAATCTTTAAAAGAAACTCAGCTTGTTGTTCTTTCCGCATGTAATACAGGTGTCTCGTTTGCTCCTAAATCTCTTGTTGATGATACAATTTTACAAACTTTTTCCTCAACAAATATTGAAGCAGAGTTGCGTAAAGTTGGCTGGGTTCCTGGCGTTGATCAAGTTTCTTTTGTAGATACATTCATGAAGCGTGGAGTAGGTTATACATACGGTTCTTTGTGGTTCGCTGATGATGCTGCAAACGCATGGATTATGCCGAGATTCATGGAAAAGCTGAAGCAAGGACAAGGCATGGTTGCGTATAGTGATGTTATCCGTGAATATATTAAGCGAACAAAAGAAGGAGATGCTGTTTTAGGAGATGGCTATACCTCTATTCCTCAACATCCGTATTACTGGGCGGTCGGAGCTGTGTTCAGTCATTAAGCTGTCTCCTTACGGAGACAGCATAACCCTATAACCGCAGAGAAGAGGAAATCTGCATGAGTAAACTTCGTAAACTTTTACTTGGAGCGTTGCTTTGCGCCCTGACGGCTGGTCTCGTGTGGGCTGGCGCGGAATTGCTGGGACAAGCTAACAGGATTGCGGCTGACGCTGGCGCCAGCGATGTCAACCTTCAGATGGTGTCTATCGAGACCATTACCAAAAAGCCTGCGGCAAAGGCTCCTAACGTAAACTGGAGCGCTGTGAGTGCACTTGAAAAGAAGATGCAGGCAAACACCACGCAATTTAACGCCGTGCTTAGCAGGGCTAAAAACGAAAGTTCAGGTGCCAGCCAGAAGGTCTCTGATGGAACTCGAAGCCAGGGTATGAAGCTGGCGAATGAATTTAACACCATGTCGGAAGATCTTGCTAAGATTTGGGACGCCGCGGGCAACTGCCAGACCCGTGCTAAACAGGCCCGTGCCGCTGGCGCCAGCCGTCTTGCTACAGCTGAAATGGCTCTGAGCAGCATTGACGCCGACAAGGTTAGCGCTTCCCAGAAGGCTTCTGAAGCTCTTGCCGAAGCACGTAGCGACTTCCTTGCTGAAGCGAAGAAGGACATGGACGTTAGCGACCTGCAGGCACTTAAGAGTGCTATGCTTCCCAAGGCACAGGCTCTGCTGACCGGCGCTACTGCTTTGGGTACGCAGGTTAGCGGTCTGGTGAGTGAAGTCACCAACTCTGCCGCCTCCGTCACTAGCGGCGATCCTATGGCGGCCATTGGCGGCTGTGCACGGCAGGTGACCAGCAGCAATTCCGAGAATCCCGCTATGGCACTTCTTAGCCCTGTCAAGGCTCTTTCCAGTATGGTCGCTTCGTTGATCAGCAATATTAAGGGCTTCATCTCTGATCTTACTGCGCTTATCTGACGTTAGTTGACACGCAGACTTTGCAATTCAGTATAACGGTGGATGGATGGCCTGCAACGTAGATACGTTCTGACCGTCCATTCACCTGTATGGATTACAATGATGAAAAAGTTTCTTGTGTGTATATGGCTGTGCACATTGTTGATTTGTTTCCTGCCAATGTCGGCGTATGCTGGACTGTCCCCCTCGCTTTGGGACACTTATTACCAGATGGCAGTTAATCGACCGGTTGCTGTGCTGGATTGTCCAGGGCGTGTTTTGTGTGACCGGCAAAATATGTCTGAATTTATCCGCAGGTGGAAGTGCCGTGGTTCTTCATACGAGCTTCATTACGAGGATCGGGCTGAACTAGCTCGAACCGTGTATGATCTGGCCGTTCATGCTGGCGATATTGACGCGTCCGTTTCACGGGAACGTGTCGAGGCAGGAGTGGAAGGTTTTCATTATAGTTCGCAACAAGTATGCGCATGGATTGAGGAGGTCTTGCACGGGGCGTCTGTTTCACGAGAAGCTATGGTTTTCATCGGATATTTGCTTTATGATGGGGTAATTGTTTTTGACGGCGGCAGGTGCAAACCCGGCGCTGGCATTCGGCATGTCCTTGCGGCCGCTCCTGGTAAAAAGCGTTCGTTTAAAGAAAATATTGACCATGAACGGCTTCATGTTCTCTGGGATGAAGATCCTTCGTTTCGTGCGAAGGCGCAGGCAGCATGGGCAATTTTGCCTGAGCC
The DNA here is from genome assembly GCF_947631555.1 of uncultured Mailhella sp. Taxonomy (GTDB): domain Bacteria; phylum Desulfobacterota; class Desulfovibrionia; order Desulfovibrionales; family Desulfovibrionaceae; genus Mailhella. The sequence continues at coordinate 12,863 of NZ_CANRLT010000066.1, forward strand.
TGACAAGGTTGACGTGCAGCATCGCTTGAGAGCTTACGCAAATGATTTGCAGCTTCGTCTCGAAGAATGGGCTGTGCGGGAAGTGGAACAAAAAAAACTCGACATAGAAGGAACAGGGCTATGAAGAAAAGTAAAGAAGTTTGGTTGGCTTTTCTTGCCGCTTGGTTGATAGCTTTTTTCCCTGTTGGTGTCAGTGCCGCTGAGGAAGGTGGTACCGGTAAGGCGATTCTTGATGGTTTTCTTAAGCAGGTCAGCGGAAAGAAATCAAAGATGGCTGACAAAGAAAAACCCGGCATGACCGAAGCGAGTACCGCAGTTCAGCCATCGACTGTACCAGAAGATAAGCCTGAGTCCGGAACGGAGGAGAAGACGGTCAATACAGAAAAGTCTGAACCAAAGGAGTCTGTCGAGGCAGGCAACGAAGCCCAGGCTGCTTCCGACGAAAAACGGTCCTTTGATTTCGGCTTGTCGAAAGCGTCAGGAAGCATCAGCGCAGAGCTTGAGAAAAAGGGTAAGGCTGTTGTTTACCTTGAATTTGTACTGGGCAAGGCCGATGTTCTCCCCCAGCATATGGACAGTATTGATGAGATTGCTGAAGCGATGAAATCACACCCTGAGTGGAAGCTGAGTGTAGAAGGGCATACAGATAAACAGGGGCGGCCTGCATGGAATAAAAAGCTTTCAAAGATGCGCGCAGACGCCATTTGTCGTGAGCTTAAGGGCAAAGGCATAGATCCTGAACGCCTCTCCAGTGTTGGCTGGGGAGATGAAAGGCCGCTTGATACTACCGAAAACGAAGCAGCATATGCTAAAAATCGCAGAGTAGAACTACACCTTAAGTAAGTTTCCTTTGAACTAATTTTACAGAACGGGAGGCTATTAATATAATAAAAAAGGGGCTGTCCTAGGTAAGAAAAAAGAGCTAGGATAGCAGCATGTATGAAAGACGCAGCAGACTAGATAGTCGACAACAGACCGAACTTATAAAGTTTTTTGTGGCAGGGGTCACGGCAAGGCCTGCCGGA